>JBJTMY010000266.1:0-13535 GCA_046073825.1 Bacteroidota bacterium | reverse complement strand
GCTTTGTTTTTACTATAAAACAAGGATAGATAATTTTCGGGATCTGCATAATCTGCAATCCAGGACCCTCTAAACCAAGCTAACTGATGTTTGCTTACCATTTGACGGTGTTGCGCTGCCTGATTAACTTCTACTTTAATGTTGATGCCTATTTCAGAAAGTTGTCCTTGGATAAATTCACAAAGGTCCTGATAAGAGCTTGTGGTACTCATGGTAATTGTCGGTAATCCCTTTCCGTTAGGAAAGCCTGCTTGAGATAAAAGTTCTTTTGCTTTAACTGGATTATAATTGTATCCATAGTTAACAGGAGTTTTAAATCCTGGAGAACCTACAGGAACAAATCCGGCTGTGCCGGCTGTTGCCATATTGTTTCTTAAATAGCGAATCATTTTTTCTCTATCAAACCCATAATTAATAGCCTGCCTGATTTTGATATTCGATAGGGGATTGGCAGCTGTTTGCTTGTTTAAGTCTAATGCAAATCCCAGATATTCTGTATTTAGATAAGAAGAAGTAAGAAGATTGAATTTATTAGCATATTTTGCATTGATATTTCCTTCCTTGCTTAACAAATCATCTTTGTAAGAAGCATCAAGCCCACTAATAAAATCAAGTTTCCCTTTTACAAATTCAAGAAAAGCACTTTGTTTGTCTGGTATAAAAGAAATCATCACTGCATCCAAATACGGAAGTTTATTGCCATGGACATCCGTTTCGAAGTAGTTGTTGTTCTTATGAAAGATTAATGCAGATCTTTCAAACCACTGAAAAAACTGGAATGGGCCTGTCCCAACAGGATTCTTTCGGAAGTCTTTGCCGTAAAATTCCACCGATTCATGAGGTATAACAGAGCAGTAAGTGGAGGATAAGAGTCCTAAGAAAGGTGGGAAAGATTCTTTTAGACAGATTGTTAAAGTTGTGTCGTTAGTTGCTTTAATGTTTAAAATGTTTCTTACTGTGTCCTTTTCAATAAAATTAAATATCCAAGATCCTGGAGAAGCGACTGCTGGATCTATAATCCGTTGGAAAGAATAAAGGAAGTCGTTAGCTACTACTTTTCTCGCATGCAATATCGATTTGTCTTGATGAAAAAACACATCGTTTCTCAAAGTGAAGGTGTATATTTTTCCATCTTCGCTCACTATCCATTTTTTCGCAATGCAGGGTTCAACAGTTAGGCTGTCGGATAAAGATACCAATCCGTTGTAAAGTTGGTTGCAGGCCCAGATATTCGCCTGATTACTTGCAAATGCGGGGTCTAACGAAGTGATTCCATATGATTCATTGTACCTAAATACCGTTTTGTTTGTGTTGCTCATTTTAGATTGATGGCACGACAACAAAAACAGGATAGAAATACATAGGTAAAATAGACGCATTTTACAAATCTAATGAATCCTTTCAATAATAAAATTGAAAGGAAATTAACACCCAATTACATGCAGCAATTTTATACTTTTGCAGCATAATGAACAAAGTCGCATTCCATACATTAGGGTGTAAATTAAATTTTTCTGAAACATCAACTATTGCCAGGCAATTTAAAGATGCAGGATGGCAGAAGGTTAATTTCCCTGATGTGGCAGATGTTTATGTGATTAATACTTGTTCTGTGACCGAAAATGCGGATAAAGAGTGCAAGTCTATTGTTAACAGAGCTATGTCGAGTAACCCCGACGGTAAAGTTATTATCATCGGTTGTTATGCCCAACTGAAACCTCAAGAGATTGCCGAAATTAATGGAGTTGATTTGGTTTTAGGGGCACAAGAAAAATTCAATGTGCTTGAATATATTGATGCCATCGATAAAAACAACAAGGGGGCTTATGTATCTTGTGAAATTGATGATGTTGGTTCGTTCATAAGCGCTCATTCTTCGGACGATAGAACCCGTGTTTTTTTAAAAGTGCAAGATGGCTGTGATTATAGTTGCACGTTTTGTACCATTCCATTAGCTCGTGGAAAATCACGAAGTGATACTGTTGAAAATGTAGTTGCGCAAGCAAAAAAAATTGTTGAATCGGGAGCAAAAGAAATTGTGCTTACAGGAATTAATCTGGGTGATTTTGGAATTGATGCAAAAGGTAATAGGGTTGAACGTTTTGTTGATTTAGTAAAAGCATTGGACCAATTAGAGGGAGATCTCCGAATTCGAATTTCATCGATAGAGCCTAATTTATTAACCGACGAAATCATCGAAGTGATTAGTAAATCTAACAAGTTCGTTCCTCATTTTCATATTCCCTTACAAAGCGGTTCTGATACGATGTTGAAGTTAATGCGTCGCCGTTACCTTAGTGGATTGTATATCGAAAAAGTACAAAAAATAAAGTCGCTCATTCCTGATTGTTCAATTGGTGTTGATGTAATTGTTGGATTTCCAGGAGAAACAGATGATAGTTTTAATGAGACTGTCGAATTTATCAAGGACCTTGATGTTACCTATTTGCATGTATTTACCTATTCTGAAAGAGAAAATACTCCTGCGAAAGACTATGAGGGCAAAGTTTCCATGTCAGTTCGTAAACAGCGAAATAAAATTCTTAGAAGTGTTTCTCTCAAAAAGCAACGCGCTTTTTATGAATCATGCATTGGAGCAAACCGTCCTGTTTTATTTGAAGCAGAAATTCAAAATGACTTTATATATGGTTATAGCGATAATTATATTCGTGTAAAGACCAAATACGATCAGCGTTTAGTCAATAAAATTGTGGATTGTGAAATCTTATCCATTACTCCTGAGTGTATAGGAGAAGTTGAATTATTAAATCATTCATAAATGTATCCTACTATCTCCGACTTCCTTCTTGACTTCTTAGGATTAAACTTGCCATTGCCAATCCAGACCTTTGGGTTTATGTTGGCTGTTTCCTTTTTTCTTGCAGCCTATACGCTTAAAAAGGAATTGCTGAGAAAAGAAAAAGCAGGGTTGCTTCATTATTACGTTCAGACTGTTGAAATAGGCAAGCCCACTTCACTTGTTGATTTAGCAAGTTCAGCACTAACCGGATTTCTGATAGGATTTAAATTGGTGTATGTAATCTTTCATTACTCGGAATTTGTAAATGATACGCAAGGTGTTTTGCTTTCATTAAAGGGCAATACAATAGGAGGCGTGCTCATAGGAGTTTTGATGGCGTATATTCGATACCGTGAGGGTGAAAAAAATAAGCTGCCAGAAGTAAAGGTAGTACAAGAACAAGTATGGCCTCATCAATTGGTCATGAATATTACTTTTACTGCTGCAATTTCTGGTATTATCGGTGCCAAGTTGTTTCACAATTTGGAAAATTGGAATGAGCTTGTAGAGAATCCGATGGAGGCCTTATTATCTTTTAGTGGTTTAACGATGTATGGAGGATTGATTTTCGGTACAGTTGCAGTTATTTATATGACGAAAAAATATGGCATTGCTCCATTACATATTGCTGACGCAGCAGCTCCAGGTGTTATGCTTGCTTACGGAACTGGGCGATTAGGTTGTCAGCTTGCTGGTGACGGTGATTGGGGAATTGTTAATTTATCTCCTAAGCCTAATTGGATGAGTTTTTTACCTGATTGGTTTTGGTCTTATAATTACCCTCATAATGTAATTAGTAGTGGGGTTCCAATGGAAGGATGTTATGGCCGCCATTGTATGATGTTGCCTCAGCCCGTATATCCAACACCGTTATATGAAGCGATTATTTGTATTGCATTGTTCTTTGTAATTTGGAGTGTTCGCAAAAGAATTGTGAAGCCTGGTGTTTTGTTTTCATTGTACTTGCTGCTTAATGGACTAGAGCGACTTGTTATTGAGCAAATAAGAATAAATAACAAAATTAATTTTTTAGGGATTCAGCCAACACAAGCAGAAATAATAGCATCTTGTTTGATTTTGTTAGGGGTGAGTGGTTTGTTTATTTTTAATAATAAAACAAATGAAACAGATTGATAAAGATTTTTGTGAGAAGGTTAAAAGTGTAGTGGGGAAAGCGGTCAGGTTTATAAAGGCGGAACGACAGAATTTTAATCTCGAAGCAGTGGAGTATAAGGGACTTAATGATTTGGTTTCTTATGTTGACAAAAATGCTGAACAGTTGCTCGTGGACGAATTGACGCAGCTAATCGCAGATGCTGGTTTTATTACAGAAGAAAATACCGTTGCAATTGCAGATAAGGACTATTGTTGGATTATTGATCCCTTGGATGGCACTACTAACTTTATTCATGGATTAAATTGTTATTGCGTGAGTGTAGGCTTAAAGTATAAAGGTGAACTGGTGTTAGGAGTTGTTCACGAAGTAAATTCAGATGAGTGCTTTTATGCATGGAAAGATGGCGGGGCTTTTTGTAATGGAAATAAAATTCAAGTTTCAGCTACCGATAAATTATCTCAGTCATTAGTAGCTACAGGGTTTCCTTATACAAATTACACTCGCATGGAATCGTATATGCGGGTTTTTGATTATTGCATGAGGAATACACATGGCTTACGTCGTTTAGGTTCTGCAGCAGTTGACCTAGTGTATGTAGCAGCTGGAAGAATGGATTCTTTTTTTGAATATGGTTTAAATGCCTGGGATGTAGCTGCTGGTTGTTTAATTTTAAAAGAAGCAGGTGGGGAAGTAACCGACTTTTCAGGAGGAGATAATTTTTTATTTGGGAAAGAAATTCTTGCGACTAATAAAAAAACGCATCAAGAATTTCTAAACATCATTACAAAAGAGTTTAAATAAAAAAAGCACTGATTGCTCAGTGCTTTCTCTGTTATTTTTGGGTTTTGTGTTTGAGCACTTTGGCTTCTATATAAAATATAGTTTCTTCAGCAATGTTTTTACATTGGTCACCAACTCGTTCGAGTTTTCTAATCATACTGATGGTGTATAAACTTTGATTTATTCGGTCGGCATGATTACGAATGAAATTAGCAATTTTGTCGTTTGCTTCTAAATTAATTTCATCAACGGTTTCATCAAGTTTGAAGATGCCTCTCGCCATTTTAGTATCTTCATTAGCAAAGGAAAGTGCAGTGACGTTCATAATTTCAATGCAGATATCAAACATTTCAATCACGCGTGATGTTTCAAGTAGCTCCTTTTCAGGTTCCAACTTAAAGTTCAAAACGAATTTCGCTACGCTTTCAGCAATATCACCAATACGCTCTAGGTTAGAGTTGATTTTCATGCAGGCTAAAACAAATCGCAGATCGATAGCAACAGGATTGAAGAGCGCAATGATGTTTTCACAATCGCGATCTATTTTTAATTCGAATCCGTTTACTCTTTTTTCATTAACTACAACTTCACGAGCGAGGTCTTTATCAAGTTGAATAAACGATTCTTTCGATTTTATTAATTGCGTTTGAACTAATTCAAACATTTCTAAAATGTTTGAGCGTAAATCTTGCAATTCAATATTTAAGTGTGACATAATTTTATTTTTTTAAGATCAACCAAATCGGCCCGTAATATAATTTTGTGTTCGGATGTCGTTTGGATTAGTAAATATTTTTTTTGTTGAATCAAACTCTACTAGTTCACCTAGATAAAAGAAGGCTGTACTATCGCTTATACGCCCCGCCTGTTGCATATTGTGAGTAACGATGATGATTGTATATAAATCTTTAAGTTGATAAATCAATTCTTCAATTTTGGCAGTAGAAATAGGGTCAAGAGCAGATGCAGGCTCATCCATTAATAGTACGGAAGGTTCGATGGCGAGTGCGCGTGCAATACAAAGACGCTGCTGTTGTCCACCTGATAAGGCCATGGCAGATTTCTTTAATTTATCTTTTACTTCATCCCATAAAGCAGCCTGCTTTAAGCAAACTTCAACACGCTCTTCAATAAAATTTTTATGTGATATGCCATTTACGCGTAACCCGTATGCAACGTTTTCAAAAATGGTTTTAGGAAATGGATTGGGTTTTTGAAAAACCATTCCTACTCGTTTCCGTAGTTCGTCGATTTTAATTGATTTACTATAAATATCTTTTCCGTCAATCAAGCATTCTCCTTCTATCTTAACTCCGTCAATCAGATCGTTCATTCGATTAAACAAACGTAAGAATGTTGACTTTCCACAACCTGAAGGGCCTATTAATGCGGTTACGGAATTTTTTTCAATGGACATATTAATTCCTTTCAAAGCATGAAAAGAACCATAATGAAGATTTATATTTTTACTTTCTATTTTAAACATACTTTATTAGTTTGTTTTGTATTTCTTAGTTAAAAACCGACGGATGATGTTGGCGATGATGTTTAATATTAAAACAATTAATATTAAAATAACAGCAGTGCCATAAGCCATTCCTCTCGATTCGTTAATGTTTGTACCACTAGTTGATATTACATAAAGGTGATAAGGAAGTGCCATTACTTGATCGAAAATACTTGTGGGAAGTTTCGGAAGGAAATAGGCAGCTACAGTAAATAAAATAGGAGCAGTTTCACCTGAAACCCTTCCAATACTTAAAATTAATCCAGTGATAATATTGGGCAAAGCCATTGGTAATGTTACGCGTTGTATGGTTTGCAATTTTGTTGCGCCTAAGGCATAGCTTGCTTCACGATACGATTTGTCAATTGCTTTTAGCGCTTCTTCCGTGGTGCGAATTACAACAGGCAAGGCAAGAAGGCCTAACGTTAATGAACCGGCTAAAATAGAATCACCAAAGCCTAGTTTGTTTACAAATAAAGCCATCCCAAAAAGCCCAAAAACAATAGACGGAACTCCTGCTAAGTTAGAAGTCATCAGCTGAACAAATTTTCGGTACCAACTATCCTTTGTGTATTCAAACGTGTAAATACCAGACATCACGCCAATAGGAAATGCGAATAACATGGAACCTGATATCAAACAAAGTGTACCAATAATTGCAGGATAAATCCCTCCTTTGGTCATGCCGTCTTCTGGCATTTGAGTAATGAAATTCCAATTAACAACGCCGATGCCTTTAATAAGGATAAATCCTAATATTGAAAATAGAATTCCCATCACAGCAATTGCTAAAATGCGAAATGTCCAAAAGGCAATGGATTGACTTATTCTTTTCTTTAAATCTGTTTGCATACTACTAACGATTAACTCTTTTTTTAGAAATTGCCTCTACCCAAAAATTAATAACCATGGTTACAATAAACAAAATACAGCCTAACCCAAATAGCGCTTTGTAATGGATTCCGTTTGCTGGTGCTTCGCCAAGTTCAGCGGCAATCGTTGCAGGAATGGTACGTAAAGGCTCTAATAGCGAATGAGGCATAACCGCAGCGTTACCAGTAACCATTAATACCGCCATCGTTTCTCCTATCGCACGTCCAATTCCTAAAATAGCAGCAGCAGAAATGCCAGAAGCTGAATAAGGAATAACTACTTTATATATTGTTTGCCATTGAGTGGCGCCTAACGCTAAACTGGCTTCCTTCACTGAACGTGGAGTGTTTCGTAATGCATCTTCTGTTACTGTGATAATAGTTGGAAGTGCCATAATAGCTAGAACGATTGCGCCTGCTAAACCTGTTTCTCCAACAGGAAGATTGAATATTTTTTGTATTAATGGTACAATAACAATTAGTCCAAAGAATCCATATACCACAGAAGGGATTCCTGCTAGTAATTCAATCACCGGTTTGTAAATTGCACGAATTTTTGGATTAGCCACTTCTGCAATATATATAGCTGTTGCTAATCCAATAGGAAGTGCTATAAGGATAGCAACAATTGAAACGTAAAGTGTGCCTAAAATTAAAGGCAATACTCCAAGTTGCACGGCTGGACTTGCAGTAGGAAACCACTCTTGACCCGACAAGAACGATTTAGGAGATATGTTGTCAATACTCGCAATTTTAGATTGGTGATTAGGAGCTAAATATTTTTTTGAGAATACGGCAATCATGCCTGGATTTGCTTCTACAAGCGAGTCGAGTTTGTGTGGTAAAAATTCAAAATTGGATCCTACTTCTTCGTCCGACAAATAATTACTGATATCATTAAAAGTGAAAAGCAGAATAGAATCGTTTGCTCCTCCTAATTTATTCCAATTTGTAATTTCCTGATCAAAAACTTTTTTAATCTCGGCTGAAGTAATGTGACCAACCTTGTTGTGATGACTTAGTACGATTACATTTTCACCTTCTAAGGGAGATTCATTAAAAACAGATATGCCTTCTTTGAATAAAAACAAAACGATTAATAAAACGGTGAGCGTAGTTATCGTACTACTCAACATTAATATTCCTTCTATTGTTTTATTAAAAATTTTCTTAATCACAGTCAAATGTAGTTGTTTAATATAAATTACAAATAGCCGCGACGTAAATCGCGACTATTTGCAGTAGAATTACTTATTTATTACCTTAAAACTATTGATTACATACCGTCAAGGGAAATGTATCCAATTTGAGATACGATTCCTTGACCTGTCTTGCCAATAACATAATCAATGAATGGTTTTACCAATGTTTCTGATTTTGTAGGGTAGTAAAAGAATAGTGGTCGAACGACAGGGTAAGTTTTGTTTTTTGCAGTTGCAACAGATGGTTTTACATACGTCTTTCCTTTGTCGTTAGAAACGCCTAGTGCTTTAACACTTTTATCTAAGTAAGCTAAACCTACATAACCAATAGCACCTTTAGTCTGACTTACCGATTGAATTACCGCACCAGAAGCAGGCATATTCAAACAAGAAGCTGCATAATTTTTTCTGTTTAATAAGTGTTCTTTAAAAAACTCATACGTACCAGAAGAAGTTTCTCTTGCATAAACCACTATCTTCATATCGTCACCTCCAACTTCTTTCCAGTTTTTAATTTTACCAGTATAAATCCCTTCAATTTGTTCTCTTGTTAATTGAGAAACTTTGTTTGCAGGATTAACGATGATACTTAACGCATCAAAAGCAATTTTTACTTCCTTGTAAGTTCTTCCAGCATCTTGTAATTTGATTTTTTCATCCATCTTCATTGGACGCGATGACATGGCAATGTTTGTATTTCCATCAATCAATGCAGCAATACCTACTCCTGATCCACCACCTACAACACTAATATTAACTCCTTTGTTAGTTTTCATGTATTGCTCTGCTTCTTTTTGACTTAACGGCAATACGGTATCACTACCTTTAATCACAATTTTTTGTCCGAATGATAAACTGCTTGATAATACTAAGATTATAGCTATTAATTTTTTAAACATGGTATTTATTTTAAATGTTATTTTAGAATTTATATTGGAAGCGCAAAGTAAATACATTATCTTTTAAATCTTTCGTGTATCCACTAAGGTTTTTAGAGGTTTCATTTTTTACAGTGTCATAATAAGCTAAGATTTTAGCATTGTTACTTAAGAAATAGGCTACTCCAAATCCGAAGGTATCATATCTTAAGTCTGTTGCATTCGTAGCTTTTCTACCAGTTGCCCCTACAGTAACATTTTTACCGATTTCGTCACCTTTCACATCAGTATTTGGATCATACCAATCATATTTTAATACAATTTGACCTGGGATGAGTGAATATAAAGTATTAATGAACTTTCTTTCAGATGATAGCCTGTTTAAGTTTTGTGCTAATTCGAAATAAGCTCCATTGAATTTACGTGTGTAAATTGGATTAGTAACTGTTGGTTTGGATTGATAAGCTTTTGAAGTAGATCCTTGGCTCGAATGAGTACCTTGAATATATTCTGCTTTTAAAGTAAAGATTCCCCATTTAAAATCTTTTTGTAATTGGCCATCAATTCCGTAATACGTTCTTGGAGCATAGCTACTTGGTGCAACTGAGTCTACATGAAAAGTTTTTACTCCTGCACTATCATCTTTAAGAATATAAGTTGCAACATTTTTAATGGAATCCACATTGTAAATCACACCGCCATTATAATAAGATACTCCAAACCCATATTTAAGATCTTCGTTTCTATTTGCACGATTAACGGATAAATGAGAGATAAGATCTTTTCTTTTGTCAAAATCAGAAATGCCTGTATTCGCATCCGGAGATCCTTCGCCGGTAACCAATGCGACGTCTAATTTAAGCCAATTCCAAATCCCTGTTTTAGGTCCTTGTAATGTTAATTTCGCTCCTAAGTCGCGCTCATTTGGAAATAAATTACCAGACATCCTACCTCTTTCAGGTGCCTCGCGCATGTTTGAAGTGTATTCAATTTCGTATCCAAAAGGTCTGTTAAAAATACCCGTGGTTAACGTAGCCCAGTAATATTTCTGCTCAGTAAAACTTGCATAGGCTTCTACAACACGAAGTCCTCTTTCTGTCATATCTGTTTGAAAAACTACTTTGCTAAAATATTTATCATAAGTAACTTTTAAACGGCCTCTTCGAACTGAAAATCTTTTGTCAACACCGGTATTGAAATTTCCACCAGCAGCAGAAGCTATTCCAGCGGAGTCAGCCCATTGAAATTGAGTTTGAACATAACCAGACAATTGAAATCTCTTTAAGAATTCAACATCATTATACAATTTGTTTAACGTTTGAATTGTTGTGTCCTCAGGTTCTAAATCAATTCGAGGGGTAAGTGAAGCAGTACTGTCTTCTACTTGGGCAAAAGCATTTGACCCGATAAAGGTGCCAATTAATACTAGTGCGAATGTAATGGATTTGTTAAGGCCTTTAAGCATGTTTATAATTTATTAAGACAGTGCAAAAAGATTAACTTAGTGTTAATGATACTTTACTCCAATATTAAGTAATTGTTAAGTATTGAGCATTTACAATTGGTTGTAAATCCTTACTTTTGTAAGTAGTTGATTAATAATTTCATGTGTTGTTTAATAAATTGTAAAACCAACTAATAATTAGAATAACCTAGAATATTAAAGAAGAAAATCACTTTGTGAAAAATCAATTTGAATAATCTCCTTAATTTCACACAATAATTAAAGCTAAAATCATTCTAAGTATAATTTTAATGAATTATACTTCCTTTAATATTGGATTAACATTTTGGTAATAAAGGCGAGTGATATTTGACAAGATTATAAAAGCTATGGAAAATTCAAATTTTAAAATACTCATTGTTGACGACGAGCCAGATATTCTCGAATTTATGGAGTATAATCTTCGAAAAGAAGGATATCAAGTGCTTCAAGCTAAAAATGGGAAAGAGGCAGTTGAGATTGCTAAAAAAGAATTACCGCACATGGTAATTTTGGATATTATGATGCCGGTGATGGATGGGATTGAGGCTTGTAGAACAATGAGAGAGATACCCGAGTTACAAAATTTAATTATTACTTTTCTGTCTGCTAGAAATGAGGAGTATTCACAGTTAGCAGGATTTGATGTTGGTGCTGATGATTATATTACAAAACCAATCAAACCAAGAATCATGATCAGTCGAGTAAAAGCGTTGCTTAGACGATTAGTAAATAATAATTCTTCATTAACGCCTGCTGTTCAAATTGGAGATTTGAAGATTGATAGGGAGTCTTATTTGGTTTATAAAAATAATGAATCGATTGCCTTACCTCGTAAAGAATTTGAATTGCTTGCATTGTTAACATCAAAGCCAGGGAAAGTTTTTACGCGCGAAGATATTTTATCGAGAGTATGGGGTTCTGATATTATTGTTGGTGATCGTACCATCGATGTGCATATTCGTAAAATCAGAGAGAAGCTAGGCGATGATTCGATAAAAACAATTAAAGGAATAGGATATAAGTTTGATATCTGATATTTTCTTAATTTTAAAAGATAAACTATGCCTGTGAAGCCAGTAAAAATTTCAGTCGTTGCATCCTTAGTGCTAGGTTTGATAGTTACTGGTTTATTTTATTTAACGGCGACTTTTACGAATGATTCATGGTCTGTTTATAAAGGATTTACACTTTTTGTTATCGTTGTAATTTTCACCTTTGTCACTTTAAGGATGTTATATCGTAAGTATATTTTCGGTAATTTAAATAAGATATATCGTGACATTATTAAGCTTAAATTTCCGAACGAACCAATTCGAACTATCAATGAATCTGAAACAGATATTGCCAATGAAATTCAGCATGTATTGGTGGACTGGAGTAAAGAGTCGAAAAAAGAAATTGATAATTTAAAGCAAGTTGAAATTTATAGAAGAGAGTTTTTAAGCAATGTATCTCACGAACTAAAAACTCCCATTTTTTCAGCTCAAGGATATATTCATACTTTAATTGATGGTGGTATTGATGATGCCGATGTTAACATTTTATATTTGAATAAAGCAGCCAAAAGTATTGACCGATTGGTTTCTATGGTAGATGATTTAGAGTCAATTTCAAAGTTGGAAGCAGGAGTTTTAATTGTTGAGTTGCGGACATTTGACTTAACAGATTTGATAGTAGATGTCATAGATTCTTTAGAAATTCAATCAAAAGAGAAAAATGTAAAGCTATTTTTAGAAGATAGTTCAAATAGACCAGTTTATGTAACCGGAGACCGTGATTTAGTCCGTCAGGTAGTGGTGAACTTACTTGTCAATTCAATTAAATACGGTAAACAAGGGGGACAAACAACGATTAGTTATGCTGATGGTGGTGATAAAATAATTGTTGATGTAGCAGATAATGGTATAGGTATAGAAAAAGGACATCTACCTCGATTGTTTGAACGTTTTTATCGAGTAGATAAAAGTCGGTCGCGTGAACAAGGTGGAACTGGTTTAGGGCTAGCTATTGTAAAGCACATCATCGAAGCACATCATCAATATATTAGTGTGCATTCTGATTTAGGGAAGGGCACTACCTTTTCTTTTTCATTGCAATTAAGTAAGTAACTGAACATAGATGCAAAATAATTAACTTCGCATTTCAATTTTTTAACAATGAAAGCGAAAACAATTTCATCTGCATTAGCAAAACGTATTGCTAAAATAAAATCGTTTGACCCTAATTCTCCTGGATTAAAAGAAGCCAATGTTTTTGGACTTCCATTCACACCCGAAGAATCTGAAATAGTATTGATTCCTGTGCCTTGGGAAGCTACGGTGAGTTACGGAGGCGGCACATCAGCAGGGCCTGCCGCAATTTTGGAAGCATCTGCACAAGTTGATTTATACCATAATGAGTTTCCTGAGCTTTGGAAACAGGGTATAGCCATGACCGATATACCTAAATCACTGCAATCGAAAAGTAAAGCGGCAAAAAAGTTAGCGGCAAAAATTATTGACGCATTTGGTGATGGTAAAAATCCAACAAACAATCCTGCATTAAAGAAGTTGCAAGAGGAGGTCAATAAAGCTTCTGAAGCAATGATTAAACAAGTGGAAAAGGAAACAACAGAATGGATTAATAAAGGCAAATTAGTAGGATTAGTAGGAGGCGATCATAGTACGCCATTAGGGTTCTTTAAAGCCTTGTCAAAAAAATACAAGAAGTTTGGGATTTTGCAAATTGATGCACACATGGATTTGAGAAAAGCTTATGAAGGATTTACTTACTCACATGCCTCGATCATGTATAATGCTTTACAAATTAAGGAGGTTGGTAAATTGGTACAGCTTGGTATTCGTGATTTTTGTGAGGAGGAAAATAATTTCGCTGTTAAAAATGCAAATCGCGT
>JBJTMY010000265.1:0-57438 GCA_046073825.1 Bacteroidota bacterium | reverse complement strand
AATACAAGGAAGGATAATTTTAGTTATCCTGGAAATTATAATCCAAATACTGGGCGAGTTAGTCGTTCGAGAAATTACGGAAGATAAATTAACCCCCAACCCATTTATTTCACCAAGGAGCAACTATGTTGCTCCTTTTTTATTGCAAATTATTTTATCATTCAACAGCGATTGGTTTCAACCCATCGCTGTTTTTTATTCATAAAACAACCCACTTTTGCATTCAATGAAAAACGCCGGACAATTAATTATATGCTCTTGCATCATCTTATTCTTCTTTACTGCGTGTGATAAAAAAGAAGAAAGCAATGGAGAAGTTATTACGATTCCTGTTGCTGCCTTGTTGTCGGAGACAGGCGGGTTATCGTATTTAGGTTTAAGCTCGAAAGCTGCATTAGAAATTGCAATTGATGAAATTAATCAAGATTTTCAGCAGAAAAATTATCCTTTCCGATTTTCATTAAAGGTGTATGATACACAAATAAATCCAACACTCGCCCTTCAAGCCATGCAATCAATTGCTGCTTCAGGTTGTCGTTTAGTAATTGGTCCGCAAACAAGCGCAGAGTTGTCAGCCATTAAACCAATAGCTGATAGTCTTGGGGTCTTAGTGGTGAGTCCTTCGAGTACCGCTAGCTCTTTATCGCTTCCTAACGATATGGTGTACCGCTTTGCACCAGGAGAACAAATTGTTGGACAAGCAATGGCGAATTCTATCGCGAATGAAGGGAAGAAAGCATTGGTGCTTATTTCTCGAAACGATATTGGTAGTCTAGGATTAAACGCTGCTTATGCTTCCAACTTTGCAAATCTTGGTTACGATACTGCATTAGTAGCCACCTTTGCCGGAACAACTACTGATTTCACTTCGGTATTATCCAACGTTAAAAATCAAATCATCGCTTATTCAGTAACACATCCACGAGCTGAAATAGGAGTAGTTTCTACTTCGTTTGATGAATCAATTTTATTGTTTAATCAAGCAGACGGCGATTCAATATTATCGAGTGTTCATTGGTATGGCGGAGTAGGGTTTTATAAAAATCAAAACTTATTGGCGAATGTGAATGCATCGCAGTTTGCGGTGAATACTAATTTTTATAGTCCAGGATTTAGTTTACCAATGGCTACGCAAAATATTTGGTCACCCTTGCTGAATAAAATAGATAACCTCAGCGGACAACAAGGAGATGCACTTACTTTAAACTCATATGATATTGTGAAAGTAATGGCGAAGATGGTGCAACAAAACTATGGTCTACCTGAATTTGGTTTAGCATTACACAATGCATTTTCAAATGCAGCAAATGGATATAATGGAATCACCGGTCCAATCATGCTTGATGCAAATGGAGATCGCGCCAATGGCCCCTTCGATTACTACGGAGTGCAATATGCGAACAATGCTTATCAGTGGTATTTTGTTGGACAGTCGCAGAGGCTGCATAAGTGAAGGATAAAAAAGATTTTAATTTATGAAATTTTATTCAACAGCGATGGGTTTAAACCTATCGCTGTTTTTATTCAATCAAATTTGGAATTTGTATCGCACCAATTTTAGCATCGGTTTTAAACCCTACGCTATTTAAATTCGGAATTGAAATTATTTTATCAAACCACCAGGTAAAATAAATTCCCTGAAATTGTTTTTATCGATTACCTTTCCAGTTGCTTGATAATTTTCCAAGAACGATTTAGGAATTTTATTTCTGCCACCACTTTTCCATTTGAATTCGAAAGCGCTTATTGTTCCATTTCGCTCTTCGATAAAATCTATTTCTTGTCGTTGGATAGTTCGCCAGAAATAATTATTTGAAAAATGCTCGTGGTAATTTTGAATTTTAATTCGCTCAGCAATTAGAAAATTTTCCCATAAGGCACCTTTATCACTTCTCACATCTATCGGATTAAGATTATTGATAATCATATTTCGAATGCCGTTATCATAAAAATAAATCTTACGGTTATTTTTAATTTCATTGCGTTGGTTTCTACTGAAACTGGTTAGTTCAAATAGGATAAATGATTTTTGTAGTAGATCAATATATTTGGCAACTGTTGCTTTATCGATTTCTAATAAATTAGATAATTCGTTATATGAAACTTCATTTCCAATCTGCAATGCCAATGCTTTAAGCAGTTTTTCAATAATCTCTGGCTTTCTAATTCCAATGAGCGATAAGACATCCTTATATAAATAACTCGTGGCGAGCTCTCTTAATACCGCATTTGCATCATTGCGATTATTAATTACATCTGGGTACATCCCATAAATTAATCTTTCATCTAATTGTTGTTGTGCTAGAACATACCCAATATTAGTTTCAAATTCCTCCCAGCTGATAGGATATAAATGATATTCGAATTTTCTACCTGTTAATGGCTCTTGTGTTTTATTATTTATTTCAAATGAAGAAGAACCACTCACTAACAGTTGCACCGATTTAAATTGGTCGGTTATAAGTTTTAATGTTAAACCAATATTAGTAATCCGCTGGGCTTCGTCAATAAAAACAATTTTATAATTGCCGATTATTGATTGTAGTTGGGTAGTGCTAACATTTTCGAGCATGCTTCTAATGGAAGGGTCATCTCCATTTAAAAACAGGAACTCTTTTTCGTTGATTAACTCATTAATCAGTGTGGTTTTACCAACCTGCCTAGGCCCCAATAAGAGGATGGCTTTCCCATTGAAAAACCTTTTTTGAATAACTTCTGAAAGTGTCCTTTTTATCATAATCCCCAAATATACTATATTATTGGGGATTATAATCACCAAAAACCCTATAAAATTGGGGATTAGGGCGAAAAAAGCTCGAAATTGGGCCTTACCACCTCAGTTCCCATTCCTGGTATCCCCAGCGCGAAAGATAAACTGGTGCTTGGGTATAAACCGATATTCCGTTGCGGGTAATGAGTCCCAGGTAGTAAGAATCCGAACAATAATTTATCGGAATATTCACTCGACTAGTCCCATCTGTTTTAACTATCCCTGCGACTTCATATTTAACAATAGTAGGATCGATTTTATCCAAAAGTTGTAATCGAAAACTATCCGTTTCATCTTCATTATTACTTATTCCTGCATTGTATAACGCAGGGCGCATCCGTTGTTGACCGCAATAATATCCTTCAATAAAAAAGTTTACATTTATCTGAAATGTTGCAGGAAAATAATTGCTATCAATTTGTAAATTGTCGAGGTATAAATTATTTCCATAGTGACCTTTATTCTCAATAATGATTTGCATCGGACCAGCTCCAACACAGCTTCCGAGATCAAGTGAATCGTTGCGCCACTCGTTAGCATTTGGAATAAAAGGAATGGTGAGTGAATCATTGATGGTTCGCAGTTCTGAACCTCCTTTTTGAAACAGTATTATTTCTTTATTTAAGCAGAGTAAGTGTACTTTGATAATTAATGTGTCGGAATATTCTCGACTATAGTTCGCATAAGCATAATCAAATCGTAAAGTTGCGTTTGTCGAATCAGGAAGTATAAAAATGGACGATAAAAGTGTTTCATTGTTGCCCGTTGCGTTTACATTAAAATTCGGAAATGCATAGGCGTTAGTATGTATAGAATCAGTATAAGTAACTATCCATTGAAAATTGGAGTTTGATGAATGAATGATTGAATCAGAGAAAAAATTTCCTAAATAATTGGCAGAGTCAATTTTATAAAGTTGATTGGAATAAAAAGATTTCTTATTGGAGATACAAGTATCACTCAAATTGTTTTTATATGCGATTAGTTTTACAGAAAATTGTTGCAAATTATTTAATTGTATAGTTAATTGATTATTGTTGGATGAAATAATTGCTGCTCCATTAATTTCCCAATGAATGCTATCTGGTTTTCCAACACTTTTATCTGATATAGTAATCCTATCATTCTTGCAGAAATAGTGCGGACTAACATCAAAATTTGCTTTCAATGATCGTAATGAATCAATCGAAAGAGAATAAATTCCGCATCCTTCCGTAAGCGCTACTAAGCAATTCGGCAATTTATGAAAATCGACTTTTATATCACTTATTTTACATCGAGTAGGCAGTCCAGTACTTAAATTTACCCAAGAAGTATTAGCTTTATTTTTATAGAAAATAGAATGAGCATTCGAAATCTTAAACCATAAATTAGTATCAACTACATCTTGAAAAATACTATCAGCCAAACTAACTATACCAGAATTAGTTGATTTAAGTGTGTCATCTATCAATTCAAAAATACCGTTGTTAGCTGTAAAGATTTTCCAATCTTGTTCCGCTAAATTCATTGATACTCCTTCCAGGTTCTGTACTCCATTCATTACATAGTTCCAGGTAATACCATTGTCCCAACTCGAATATAATCCACCCGAAGTACACGCAAATAAGGTGTCCCCCACATCTGAATACTTAATTTCATGAATCAGGATAGGTAACTGTTTTTGATATTGGATGATCGGTGTAAAACCCGTGAAGTAAGTGTAATTTAAGATGATTTTACTGCCTGAATAAAATGAAGTTGAATTCGTAATTTCAGGAAGTATAAATCCATTATTTAATGAATTATTCAAAGTATCAGAAAGGTTAATCCCATTTAAAGATGGAACAGAATCGGTTTTAATTATGGAAAAACTAATTCCCTTATTAAACGACGCATATACTTCTCCGTTATGATTGCCATTAAAAAGGTATATGCAATTGCTATCAGCACTAATTAAACCTATTTCATGGCAAAGAGCTGTGTTTATCGACAATGAAGTATTCCAAGTTGTTCCTTCATCAGATGAAAAATAAAAGTTAGTATTACTTGTTGCATAAACATAATGGCTCGACATATTCGTATTTCTTTTTAGATGAAAAAAGTTTATAGATGGAACAGAATTTATTTTTGATAAAGTTACTCCGCCATTCAGCGATTTGTAAAGTCCATCCGTCGTTGCGATATGCAATAGATATCGATTTACTGGTGAAATGGAAATCTCATTAACTGAATGAAAAAAATTCTGTAAAAGCACGAAAGTATTCCCGCCATTATTTGATTTCCAAAGACCGCCACAATTATTGTTGTTGTTAGTTCCGAGATATAAGATATTCTCATTGTATGAATCTGCTACAATGCTTGTTAATTCACATGCAGGTAACTGATTCGAACCTTTACATAAAATCCAAGTTACGCCACCATCTTTAGAAATATACAATCCGCCTTTAGATGATAAAAGATATCTAATATTTTTCTTTGTTGGATGTAGGTATAACGTTTTGAAATCAATAAGACCTATTTTATAGTTTATATTTGATGAAGGTTCAAACATGAAGTTAACAGACTTCCAACTTTGTGCAAATGAAAAATTAAAATTGACTAACATTAAACATAAAAGCAATCGTCTCATGCAAATAATTTTCTTGCAAGAATAATTGCAGTTGGAAACGAAACCAAACAAGGTTGCGACTGAATTACCTCCTAATCACAAACACAAACTTGTAAAAACTTTAGCTATGAATGAATTAGGAATTATCCGATTAAGAAAAATTAAATGGATGTAAACGTTTATTTCATCGTTTATGATTCATATAAACTAAATAACGATCACGAATAAAAATAGCGAGATCATAATCATTCATCGATTGCATTTGTTCATCATTAACATTTAGGTAGTCGATAAAATCGTTGTATTCACTTTCGGGCATTCTGATTAACTCAGTAAGATTATAGAGATAAAGTAAATCTTTCAAAACTGCTCTTCGATTATCATCATTTATCATTTGTGCAAGCGCTCGTTTATTTTGTTCCTTCTTGCTAAAACTTTGGTAAAGTGCAGTAATAGGACTTTGCCATGCATCCACATTTGTAAGTTTAAAGTCTCTTTTGTTATAGCCCAATTTTTTAATGTCTTCGCTAATTTGTCGAAGTTCACGTTGACGTCTTACCGTTATTTCAGATAGGTCGTATGATAAGCGATGTAGTCCAATAATAATATGCGCTTCTCCATTAACAATGGAGTCTTTTAAACCAATTATTTTGCGTGCGTACCCTAATGCTGAAATGATAATAGTATCATTTTTATCCATCTGAATTTGAAAGCTATTATCATTGCCACCAAAAATGCCCATTTGTGATTGTTGATTTACAACCATGACCTGTTGCAACGGTAAAGAAGGATATTCCTCATCGATTACTTTTCCATAGATAAAAACACGTTGACACTTGCCACTTATTGTAGCTATCATCAACATTATGAGAAGGAAAAAGGATTTGATTTTCATAGGTGACTAAGGTAAATGATTGATAAATATCAAAAGCCAAAAAGTAGTTAAAATATCTTCGAATATAATGAAACCTAAAATGATTATATTCGTTAACATTTAAACTTGATTGAAGGCTTCTGATTTTATTTACGGTTGCAACTGATTTTGGTCATGCACGGAGCTTAAAATTGGAAATTACTTTTACAAGAAGAACAAGATTGATTTTTAACATTTTTAACATATACAACTATGCTTGAATTCTTCTCCGCGAGTGCTCGCGTTATTAACACAAAAAGAGGCGTTATGGAATGCCTCGAAGCCGCGATGGATCATCAATACAAGGATGCAGATTTATTAATTTGGCATGCTTCCATCGGACATGATTTCAATGATATCTTGCAGCAATCGAAAGAGATGGCTCCAAATGCTCGAATAGTTGCTGCCTCTTGTTGCGGTATTGTTGGACGTGAGGGTGTAAGTGAATCTATGAAAGATATCGCTTTAATGGCTGTTAAAGGAAAAGAATTTGCGATGGCTAGTGTTGATGGTATTTACGGACATAATTCGTATGAAAAATGTTTAGAGATGGCCAAGCAAATGAAGGAAAATAAACCTGGAATTAACATGATCTATTTCTTGGGTTCAGGAATAGACATCGATAACAATGAATGTATTCGTGCTTTTGAAGAAGTCTTTGGAGATGGAGTAACCATTTTTGGTGCAACATCCTCTGACAATATGAAAGGATTTATTAGTTATCAAGGGGTAGATGATAATGTTTACGAACATGGCGCTTACGCAATAGGCTTTGCGGATCCAACGTTGACGGTAGATACACAAGCCACTCATGGATTTGTAGCAGTAGGAGAACCGTTGGTAGTAACAAAATCAACAGGTCATATTATTGAAGAGTTAAATGGTAAACCAGCATGGGAAGAATATTTAACTCGGTTAGGCTTACCGTTAGATGCAACATGTGGAGATTCAATTCCTATTGGGGCCTTAGGAGAGCGACTGTCGGATGACTTAGCTGCCGAATATGGTAACAAGCATATCTTACGAGTAGTAACCAAACATGACGGAAGTAAAATGCATTATGCTACTACTTGTCCTGTAGGTACGCAACTTTGGTTAACGGTACGTGATGAAGATTTAATATTTAGTGAAATGAATAAGATGGCCGATGCTATGCAAAAACGTGGAGCGGGTAAAAAACCAGTTGCCGTATTTCATGCAGATTGTTTAGCTCGTGGTCGATTCTTATTTAATCGAATCATTAAAGAAGAATTAGTTAGCAGTATGCAAACCCCGTTTTATACAAATGGCGTATGTCCGCCATGGTTAGGCATGTATGGATTTGGTGAATTTGCCCGATTAGGAGGTAAAAACACCTACCATAACTATACCTCTGCATTGTATGTTATTTATCGATAATTAATTAATTTTTCATTTTTCAATGGAACCAATAAACGATCCTGAAAAGTTATTGCAAGACTACCGCGAGTTACAATTAAGAGTAACTCGCTTTTCCTTTGTTGAACAACAGCTCATCAATACACGTGATCGTTTAGACCATGAGTTAGAGCTTTATAAAAGACTAAATAAATTTAGTTCATTAGCACTTCGAGACAATAATGAGGAAGCGTATTATCGTTTGATTTTAGAAAGTGTAGTGGATGTATTTGAAGTGGAGAATTCGATTTTGTTTGTGGAGTTTGATAAGTCTTACCCACATATCCCGATATTCTTGACGGAGGGATTTAGTATTTCTTCAGATGAAATCAAGTTATTACAAAGTGAATTAAAAGAAGCTTCAAAAATACTTGGATTTAACAAGAGTCATATATTAGAAGAAAGTAGTTTACGAGGATATCCAATCATGAGGCGTTTTTCGGATGCGCTTTTTACTGCATTCCATGATGCTGAGTTAGGTTTTACCGTTTATATTGCTGGACTGATTTCAATTAAGAATGCTCCTTTGTATCAGAAATTACAAGCAAGGCACGAGACTATTTTTAGTGTCTTCTCGCAGCAAGTACAGGCCTTGATGTCGAACCGAATTAAAAGTGATAAAATTAAAGAGCAGATTAAAAAAATATCTGCTTCCGAAATTGAATTAAAGAAATTATCACTTATTGCTACAAAAACAAAAAATGGAGTGGTTATTACTGATAGTCAAGGTAAAATTGAATGGGTGAATGATTCCTTCGTTAGCATGTCAGGATATACCCTAGAAGAAGTAAGAGGGAAAAAGCCAAAAGACTTTTTACAGCGTGAAGATGTTGACAACGAGACACAGCAAACATTATCGAGAGCTCTGGCCAATAAAGAAAACGTAGAAGTTACCGTAACGAATTATCATAAAAATGGTACTAAATACTACAATCAATTAGTGATTACTCCAGTGTTTGATGAACAAGGGAATCATATCAATTTTATTTCGCTTCAAAAAGATATTACATCAGAAATCAAATATCAAAAGGACCTATTAAGAATTAATTCACGATTTGAATTAATTACTACCAAGTCGATGATAGGTATTTGGGAATTTGATCCAAATAATCATCGATTAATATGGAATGATGTATTAATAGAACAATACGGTACTAGTAAAAATGAGTTTGGAGATAACTTATTTGATTTTTGGCAGCGATCTATTCATGAGGACGATAGAGAACGAATTGTTGGAGAAGTCAATTCCTTCATGCATGCTCAAAAAGAACTGATGGAGCAAGAATTTAGAATTATCCGACAAAATGATCAATCTATTAGGACGCTTAAGTGTTTAGTAGTAGGCGAACGAAATAGTCAAGGAAATTTATTACGTCTAATCGGGACATCCGTTGATGTAACTGAAAGTAAAGAAGCGGAAAGAAAGTTGAGAGCGAGTGAAGAAAAATACCGAGGTATTATAGACAACATGAATCTTGGATTAGTAGAGGTCAATATGAATGGAAGAGTATTATTTAGCAATAAAAAATTCCACGACTTAACTTTGCTAAAAGACCCAAGTCCTCTTGTAACTACTGAAAATATTATTGAAGAGCTCAATTCAAAAATAGAAAAAGGAATTATTCAATCGTATAGAAGAATTGAGGAATCAGTATTTGAAATTGATTATTTAAAAAATTCAGATGAGTTAATCCACTTATTGGTAAGTAATGCTCCTGTATTAAATCAAGATAATAAAATTACAGGATTTATTAGTATTTATCTTGATATTACATCTGTTAAAAACTTACAGGTTAATTTAGAGAAAGCATTAAAAGAACGTGATGCGTCTTTGAATCATGTAAATACATTAAAAATGTTTTATGAGAATATTATCAATCAGACCCCTTCTGAGGTAGCAGTTATTTATCCTGATTTAAATATTGGTTTGGTAAACAATAGGTTGATTGAAAATGAAAAATATTTTAATAATTCTGAAGGGAAAAATCTCAAAAACCTAATTGACGAAAATCCTGATGAGAAAGATCGTATTAATTCATTGATTAATTATGTTAATGATGCAATAAAAATAAATCAGCTAGTTCAAATGGAGGATGAGAGATTGGATGAATTCAATGATATGCAATATATTTTTCGAAGTATATTGCCACATTGCAACGAAATTGGGGAAGTAGAATATGTCGTTATTTCTGGAATAGATATCACTGATTTAAAGAAGATTCAACAAGATGTAATACATAAGAATGAGGAGTTAAAGAAAATTAATGCAGAGCTGGATAATTTTGTATACAGTGTCTCTCACGATTTACGTTCTCCATTATTGTCGATTAAAGGAATTCTATCATTGGTTATAAATTCGCAAGATGTAAACGAAAAGACAGTCGATTATCTGAAAATGGCAGAATCAACTGCCGTACGATTAGATGGTAGTATTCAGGAAATATTAGAGTATTCTCGTAATGCACGAATGGATATCAAACCAGAAGAAGTTGATTTGAAAATATTAGTGCAATCTATTTTTGAAGATTTGAAGTTTTCTGCTGAATTAACCATGGAGTTCCTCATCGATATTGAAGAGCCATCTATCATTGTATCAGATAAGGCGCGATTAAATGCATTGCTAAAGAACATTATTGGAAATTCTGTTAAATATCGCCGTACATCTATTGAAAATTCATTTGTGAAATTTAAAATGCGTCATCGTAGAAACGAATTCCATATTGAAGTAGAAGATAATGGAATGGGAATAGCAGAAAAAAGTATTTCTAAAATATTTGATATGTTCTACAGAGGAACAAGCTCAAGTATGGGAACTGGATTAGGACTATACATAACAAAAGAAATATTAAACAAATTAGGTGGTCGCATATCTGTTGAGTCGAAAGTAAACGAGGGAACAAAAATGACGGTCATATTACCGCGATTAAATATAGATAAAGATGAGAAGATACTTATTAGTTGATGATGACACTATTTTTAACTTCTTGCATACAGAGGTTATAAAAACAGTTGATTCAAGTGCACACATTGATTTATTCAATGCAAGTCCTGAAGGATTACAATTTTTAGAAGAAGCATTGGAAGGAAAAGGAGAGATGCCTCACTTTTTGTTTCTTGACATTCGCATGCCAGAAATGGATGGCTTTGAATATTTAGACGCTTTGATGAATTATCCCATCGAAAAATTTAAAGACTTGCGCATTTATGTTTTAAGTTCTTCACTCGCCGAGCGAGATAAAGAAAAATCTCTGGCCTATCCAATCGTTACTGGTTTTATTGAAAAAACTTTAACTATTGAAAAATTAAAAAGTATCATCGAAACTTATCCGATGGAATAATATTTTTGAAGAGTTGTTTCAATCCGTTCTATTTCTATTTTTGCCATTGTAATTAACAAATAATGGCAACTAAAATTAATTCAATTAATCAATACCTAACGGAAGGCTGCGGTCGATGTAAATTATTTCAGACACCGGAATGTAGGGTACATACTTGGTCGAATGAATTAGTCTATTTAAGAGAGCTCATTCTCAAAAGTGAATTAACAGAAGAATTAAAATGGAGTATGCCTTGCTACACGTTTAACACTAAAAATGTTATCATGCTAAGTGCTTATAAAGAATTTTGTTGCTTAGCCTTTTTTAAAGGAGCTTTATTGAATGACGAAAAAAAATTATTAGTAAGTCCAGGTGAAAATTCAAATACAGTTCGTCAGATTAGATTTACTAGCGTTAGTCAAATTATAAAACAGGAAAAAGAGATTCGTAAGTATATTCAAGAAGCAATTGCGATAGAAAAGTCGGGTAAAAAAGTTTTGACATCTGCAAAAAAAGAGCTAGAAATATTACCTGAGTTGCAATCTATTTTTGATAAGAATGCACAATTCGAACAAGCATTTTTTAAGTTAACACCAGGACGACAACGTGGTTATTTATTATTTTTTTCTGGGGCTAAACAATCAGCAACGCGTACATCAAGAATCCAGAAATATATTCCTAAGATAGTTTCAGGAAAAGGCTTTCACGATTAATTAATAACATAGATTAAATACCATAAATTAAAAGTAACTTTGTAGGATAAACTAAATGCTATGGTAAAGTCTTTATATGATAAGTCTGTTTGTGAAGAATTAATAAATCGTCTTCATAATTTAACACCTGTTTCAGAACAATTGTGGGGTAAAATGAATGTTTCTCAAATGCTCGCACATTGTAAAGTTGGTGTTGAAGTGGCAATGGGACAAAAAACAGTTAAACGCGTTTTTATCGGTTACTTGTTAGGACCATTGTTTAAAGCAACTTTTTATAATGAGAAGCCATTTGAAAAAAATTGGGCAACCGCTGATTTATTTTTAATGAAGGGAGATTATGATTTTGAAAACGAGAAGAATCAATTAATTCAACACATCCAAACATTTTCAAATAATGGTCCATCAAAATGTACGAAAGCGCCGCATGGTTTTTTTGGTCATTTAACTCCTGAACAATGGGGAATTGGTATGTATAAACATCTTGATCATCACCTCCGTCAATTTGGCGTATAATTGTATGGAAACAATGAAACGAATTATATTATTTCTTCTCCTATTTATTTTAAATACTCCTTCTTATTCTCAACCATTTTTACAAAAACAAAGCAATTCAGGTATTACTTTTCTTGAGGCGGAAAAGCAATTTAATGATTGGAAATCGAAAACGGATATTTCAAAAATAAAAGGTTGGAAGTCGTACAGACGATTAGCTTCAGAAATTTATTTACATACCGATGCAAGTGGGAATACTGTTTCATCTACAAATTATTTGCAAGCATTAGTCGATGCCTCTCATCAAAAAAATTCCAATGCGCTCAATCGAATTACTTCAGGAAATTGGTTGCCAGTTGGTCCTTATGTCATTCCTAATAACTTAACTGGATATATGGAGAATGGCATTGGTAGAATTAATTGCATTGCTTTTCATCCAACTGATCCTAATACTTATTTCGTAGGTGTTGCTCAAGGTGGTGTATGGAAAACTTCTGATAATGGACAAACGTGGATGCCGCTCACGGATCAACTACCAATTACACGTGTCAGTGATATCGAAATTGATGCGAATAATCCTAATGTCATGTATATTTCACTTTGTGATTATGAATACATCGGCATAGGTTTATTCTTAAATGGTAAAAAAAGAAATACGCATTATGGACTTGGCGTTTATAAAACGACGGATGGAGGATTAACTTGGAATTCAACAGGATTAGGATTTACACTGCAGCAAGGCGATGCTTCATTAATAAGAAAAATACTTATTCATCCGAATAATTCAAATAAAGTTATAGCCTGCGGAGTGAATGGTGTTTATGCAAGTAATGATGCAGGACAAACATGGAATAAAACGCTGGATTCGTTAATGTGGGATATGGTACAAGATCCAGTAACGCCCACAATTTTGTATGCTGCTAGTGGCTGGGTGCGCAATGCAGGTATAGGTAGTGCGGCCATTTATAAATCATCCGATTTCGGACAAACATGGTCAGTGTTAAACACTGGATTTCCTGCAACAGGATATATTCAACGAATAAAAATTTGTATTGCTCCAAACGATCCCAATTGTATTTATGCGCTAACGGTAGATGCAAACAGTGGTATGGAAGGTTTGTATAAATCAACTAATGCAGGAACTACTTGGACGAACATGAATGTGGGTTTAAATCTATTGGATTATGGCGACGGGACTGGAAGTGGTGGTCAAGGAACGTATGATTTAGCATTATGCGTAAATCAAACGAATAAAGATGAAGTATATGTTGGTGGTATAAATATATGGGAGAGCATAGATGGTGGACAAACATTTAATCCTGTAAGTCATTGGACAACTAGTTATGGTCCTACCATTCATGCAGATGTGCATGCAATCAAACAGCAGCCTCTAACAGGAAATGTGTTTGTATGCAATGATGGTGGAATATCACGAACTACAAATATTATTAGTCAATCGTGGAACGATGCCAATAGTGGAACACCTTGGCCTACTCAATGGACAAACCTTGGCTATGGCTTAGGAGTAACCTCTTTTTATCGAGTATCGAGTTCAAAAAATCTTACTGGTCGAATAGTGGCTGGTGCGCAAGATAATTCTACTTTTTATTTTGATGGCAATGCCTGGTCTTGTGTTTTTGGTGGAGATGGGATGGATAATTATTTAGATCCAATGGATGATAATGTTGTATTAGGAAGCAGTCAATACGGAGGCTTTTATTATTCTACGGATAATGGACTATCTAGCCAGGGATTTTATCCGAATATCAATAGTGAATTGGCGGAATGGACGACTCCAGTTGTAGCAGATTATGCTAACCCAGGAACATTTTATGTTGGTTTTCAAAATGTTGTCAAGTCAGTTGATAATGGAAACACCTGGCAAAGCATTTCTAATTTTACTACGCAAACAGGTACTGCAGTAGAGTTGTCGGCGCTAGCAATTGGGCAAAACAATCCGAATGTTATTGTTGCGGCTAGACGTGTTCGTTATGAATACAATGAACCGGGAGCTTTGTATGTAACAACAAATGGTGGTGCAAGTTGGAACGATCGTACATTAGGTTTGCCCGACTCATTGTATTATACTTCAGTTGAAGTAAATCGAAGTCAATCTAACACAATTTATGTTTCGATGGCAGGATTTGTTAATGGACAAAAAGTATTTAAAAGTGATAACAACGGATTAACATGGCAAAACATCACCTACAACTTGCCTAATCTTCCAGTTAATTGTATAAAAAATGTTCCAGGTACACCTATGCTGTTGGCCGCCACCGATATTGGAATTTACAAGTTAGATTCAGCTTCGATGAATTGGATTTTATATAGTCAGGGATTACCTAATGTGATTACCACTGACATTGAATTTAACCAGGTGAAAAATAAAATTTATGTTTCTACATTTGGTAGGGGTATTTGGGAAACAGATTTAACAGCTCTTACTGGACTTCCTACATCAGCGACTTCCCAGAATAAAATCAGTATATTTCCAACAATTAACCATGGAATCTTTACAATCGATTTACGAGATGTTGAAAAACAAAAATTAAAGATGACCATTTTGGATGTTTTAGGGAAAGTAGTAAAGCAAGAAATAATGGATGCAGGCGATTTAACCACCATTCAGTTAAATGAATCAAAAGGTCTTTATTATATAAAGTTAGAAGGAAGTACTAATTTAGGATCAAGTACAATCATTATTCAATAAGATGAGAAAAATAAATTCACTGTTGGTTTTTTGCGGATCAAAAGAAGGTGTAAATCCCCAATATAAAGAACAAGCCTTTTTATTTGGACAATACCTGGCAGAGCAACAAATTAAAGTTGTTTACGGTGGTGCAATGATTGGTGTAATGGGTGCAGTTGCCGATGGCGTTTTATCTAAGGGAGGAGAAATTACGGGGGTGATTCCAAAATTTTTATCTGTTAAAGAAATTATTCATGAAAATTTAACAACTACACATGTCGTTAATTCTATGCATGAGCGAAAATTAATGATGAGTGAAATGTGTGATGCCATTGTGGCCTTGCCAGGTGGTTATGGAACATTGGATGAGTTATTCGAAATATTAACATGGGCGCAATTAGGATTACATCAAAAGCCAGTAGGAATATTAAATACAGAAGGATATTATGATGGGTTGATTACTTTTATTAACTCTATGCGAGAAAACGGATTTGTAGCTCCGGTCCATCAACATATATTGCAAATGGAAAGCGACTTTCATAAATTGATGAATAAACTCAATCATTATATATCCCCTCCTATTCCACAGTGGCTTCATCGAGACGAGGTATAAAAAACGGACATTCACCAACCTTTTTACAACGCTCACGTATAAAGGCAACGTTTTTTATCAACTGTGGGTATATTTGCCCCTTATAGAAAGATTCGTACTAAAAGTGTATCTAATAAATTAAAGTCAATTAACCCTTAGAACTGGGCAACCAGTTGTACTAAACAAATTTTTAACATGGATCAGAATCCTGCAAGCATGGAGCATCAAGATGATGCATCACAGAACCTTAATCAAGGTCAAGAAATGGAGAACGAAAATTCTTCTCCTGTAATGGAAGAAAATACTGTAGAAGAAACAGTGACAACATTAGAAGCCTCGGCAGAGACTAACTCTGGGGTAGAAGAAATTCAACCAGAAGTTCAGGCGGAAGAGGCCCACTTAAATGAAATGCCAGTTGAAGTAATTGAAGAAACAGAAGTTGAACCTGATGAAGATTTTTCTCAGTTATCTAAACAAGAGCTAGTAGAAAAAATGGAAACATACAGCAAGCATGAAAATGTGAATGCTGTAAAAAATAGGGTTAATGCCGCCCGTGATACTTTTCAAGGCATTGTACAACAAGAAAAAAGTGTTGCCCTTGCAAAATTTTTAGAAGAAGGCGGAGTAAAAGAAGAATTTGACTACCAGGATCAATTGGAAATTAAATTTTTTGATGCTTACAAGCATTATCAAAAGCGCCGTTCGGATTATGTTTTAGGGCAAGAAAAAATCCGTCAAGCCAACGTAAAACTGAAGAATGACATCCTTCTGCAAATGAAAAATATTTTGCAAAAAGAAGAGGATATGTCGAAGGCTTTTAATGAATTTCACGAGCTGCAAGCGAAATGGAGAGCAGTTGGTCCTGTTCCGCCTCAAAATGCTAACGACTTATGGATGACCTACAAGTTATATAGCGATCGTTTCTTTGAATTTATTAAGTTGAATCGTGAGTTACAAGATTTAGAAATGAAGAAAAATCTTGAAATGAAAATTCAATTATGTGAACGGGCTGAGGAGTTGATGTTAGAACCTTCATTAAATAAGGCAATACAAGAATCACAAGTATTACAAAATAAATGGAGAGAAATAGGTGGTGTTCCTCGAGAAAAAAGAACAGAAATTTGGGTGCGATTTAAAGAAGCTGTCGATAAAATTTTCGAAAATAAGCGTCAGTATTCTGAAGCACAGCAAAAGCAATTTGAATCGAATTTAGTAGCAAAAACAGCCCTCTTAGAAAAAGCAAAATCGATTGTTAGTGAAAGCCACGATAAGCATACTGCTTGGCAAGAAGCCTTACAGCGATTATTAGATTTACAAACTGAGTGGAGAAAGATTGGTCCAACGCCTAAGGAAAGTAATGAAACAATTTGGAATGAATTCAAAACTACCTGTGATCACTTTTTTAAAAATAAAGACAATTACTACAAGAATAAAAAGCAAGAATTTGCCAATAACCTTCAGTTAAAAACAGATTTATGTGTTTTAGCAGAAGCCTTAAAAGATAGTAATGATTGGAAAGCTACTACACAAGAGTTAATTCGTTTACAACAAGAGTGGAAGAAGATTGGACCAGCTGGCGATAAAAATGATAAGATTTGGCAGCGATTTAAATCGGTAAGCGATGAATTTTTTGCTCGTAAAACCGCTCATTTTGCTGTGCAGGATGCTCAGCAAGGGGACAACCTTCAAAAGAAAATGGCATTGATATCGGAAGTGGAACAATATAAAATTCCGGAAGATGCGAATGAAGCAATTGAGCAACTAAAAGTGTTTCAACGTTCTTTTACAGAGATTGGCTTAGTCCCAATTAAAGAAAAAGAAGCAATTCAAACACGATTTAGAAATGCAATTCAAGAACACTTTAATGCTTTAAAATCAAAACCAGAATACAAACAGGCTTTCCGCCCGCGTCAAGATCGCCCAGAGCGCCAAGATCGTGCTCCAAGAAATAATGAGCAGAAAGGAGGGGACGATTCCCGTAACCTGAAATCAAAAATGGAGAAATTAAGTTCTGAGGTTCAACTTCTTGAGAATAACTTAGGGTTCTTTGCCAACTCAAAAAATGCGAGTGCACTACGGGAAGAGTACGAACAAAAAATTCAAAAGGCAAAAGAGGAAATTACCAAGTTAAAAGCTAAAATGAATGAGCTAAGAAACGTATAAAATAGTTTATAATTGGATTGTAAAATTGCCCTGTAGCTCATTGCTATGGGGCATTTGCATTTTAGGAGAAAGTCGCTAATTTTCGTAAATTAGCCAACTCAAAACATCAGATTCCCTTACTATGAAAAAGTTCTTGTTTGTTGCTGCCCTTTTGTGCTTCGGCTTGCAAAAAAATGGAAACGCGCAATTGTCGAATGATAAGTGCCACGCAGAAATTATGTTTCAAGAGGCTGCGGCTAAAGACCCTCAGGTTCTTCGCAATCGTGAAGAATTAGAAACTTATACGCAAGATTTTGTGAATAGCGGAGCGGCTGCTCGGGCTGCTAGCGTTGTTAAAGTAATTCCTGTAGTAGTGCATGTAGTGCATTATGGCGGAGCAGAAAATATCAGTAAAGCACAAATTGAAGATCAGATTCGTGTGTTAAATGAAGATTACCAGCGATTAAACCCTGATACGGTAAATACCCCTGCCGTTTTCCAACCCTTAGCAGGTAATGCAGGAATAGAATTTCGCTTGGCTCAGCTAGATCCTGATGGTAATTGTACGGATGGGGTGACTAGAATTTATTCGCCTCTAACATACAATGCTCGTAACAATGTAAAGTCTTTGCGTTGCTGGCCACGCGATAAGTATCTAAATATTTGGGTAGTAAATAGTATAGCAAATGTAAATGGTTCTCCAGGAACAGTTATCGGTTTCGCTCAATTTCCAGGAGGAGCAGATTCAACCGATGGTGTGGTAATAAAGTATGATTATATGGGAACAATTGGTGCAGCAGCTAGTTCACAAGGTGCAGGCCGAACAGCTACGCATGAAGTGGGTCATTGGTTAAACCTTCGCCATATTTGGGGTGATGCAACTTGCGGAAATGATTATGTGAATGATACGCCCACGCAATATGCTGCTAACCTTTCTACTTGTCCTACTTGGCCAAGTGTCTCTAATTGTACAGGCAATGCTCCTAACGGTGATATGTTCACCGATTATATGGATTATACCAATGGTCCTTGTCAGAATATGTTCTCTGCTGGTCAAGTTGCACGTATGCAGGCAGCTTTAACATCGGCAGTGAGCGGTAGAAATAATTTATGGACTACGTCGAATTTGATTGCTACCGGTACTGACGGTACTCCATCAACGTTATGTGCGCCAGTGGCTGATTTTATTCCAAAGCCGATGATGATTTGTGCTGGTGGTAGTGTTCAATTTAATGATGGTTCATGGGGTGGCGATGTTACATCTCGTACATGGACGTTTAACGGAGGATCGCCATCAACAGATACGATTGCGAATCCAATGGTTATGTATACTGCGCCAGGCGTGTATGATGTAACGTTAACAGTTAATAATACAGCTGGAAGTAATTCTAAAACGGTAGCTGGAAAAGTGATAGTTACTCCATCAAACGTTACAAGTGTAATTCCATTTAATGAAGGATTTGAAAATGGCACTTGGCCATTTAACGATTACTATCTATATAATGCAAATGGTGGAAACACTTGGGCTGTCACTTCTGCAGCAGCTTCGCAAGGAAGTAAGTCGCTTTATATTTACAATTACTTAAATACCGCCACAGGTTATCAATCGAACGAAAAAGGTCCTGATGAATTTGTAACTCCTGCATTTAATTTAACGGGTGTTACTAATGCAAGTATGACCTTTGACTTAGCATGTGGTTTGCGTGATACCACAACAGATAAATTAGCAGTTGCTTATTCTTTTAATTGCGGTCAAACATGGACAGTCCGTTACACGCGTCAGGGATTACCACTGCAAACAACAGCAGGATTCATCACAGGAAATTTTATCCCTACTGCTTCTCAATGGAGAACAGAAACAGTAAGCTTCGGAAATACAATTAATAATAAATCAAATGTACGTTTCCGTTTCGAATTTACACACGAATCTTCTAACAATATTTACGTCGATAACATCAACCTTAATGGAACCATCTCAGGAGTGAATGAAATAAATGCTTCTTCTGCTGATATGAATATTTATCCAAATCCTTCAAAAGGAATTACCTATGTAGATTTTACAATGGCCGCAGCTGGAGATGTAAAAATTGAAGTGTTGGATATGGAAGGCCGTTTGATGTCTTCATTTGCTGATTTCTTACCAGAAGGCGAACATCAGTATACTATGAATAATGATTTAGCAAGTGGAGTTTACTTTGTGCGATTATCATTCGGTAATAACACAATAACTAAGAAATCGATTATTAAGTAATTTAAAAAGTATAAGCAAAAAATCCCTCGTGGTTTCATACTGCGGGGGATTTATATAAGTACCCCATCAATGAAAAAGATATACCTATCCATTATTTTATTTGTAGTTGCTGTTTCTCATACTTTCGCTCAGTCACCAGTCTATCGGTCATGTGCTACCGAAGAAATGTGGAAAGAAGCGATAAAGGCAGATCCAGATGCAGCAATTCGTAGATCTACAATTCCATTATCAGGTGCACGAAAACTGCCTGGAACAAAAATCATTACTCCTACGGGGGTTATTCAGTACAAAATTCCTGTTGTGTTTCACGTAATGCATACCTATGGACCTGAAAATATAAGTAAAGCGCAAATACAAGATGCTGTAAATAGCTTGAATTTAGCCTATCAGAAATTGAACCCTGATACAGGTGATGTAATTCCTTTATTTCAACCCATCTTTGCCAATTGCGAAATCGGATTTGAATTAGCGAACATCGATCCAGATGGAAATTGTACAGACGGAATTACTCGTACCTATACAGAATTGACAAGCATTGCAGGCGATAACGTGAAAGCCCTTATTGATTGGCCTTGTGATAAATATTTAAATATTTGGGTTGTAAAAAACATCGCAAGCGGTGCGGCAGGATATGCTTATTATCCTGGCATCAGTTCGAATATCGATGGAATTGTGATGCGTCATGATTACACAGGAAGTTTTGGTACGGCAAACAATTCAAATTATACAGAGCGTTCATTGTCGCATGAAGTAGGACATTGGTTGAATTTACCTCATACTTGGGGTTCAAGTAATACACCTGGTCTGGCTAGCAATTGTGGCATTGATGATGGAATTGGAGATACACCCAATACAATTGGGGTAGGAAATTTCACTTGCAATACCGCTCAAAATACATGCGGACAAATTGATAATGTTCAAAATTATATGGACTATGCAAGTTGTCATAAAATGTTTACAGAAGGACAAAAAGATGCGATGCATGTAGCGTTGCAATCTTCTCCTGGTGGTAGAGATAATCTTGTATCAAATGCTAACCTAATTGCAACAGGTACAGAAAACGGACATGTTCTTGCTTCATGTGCTCCAAGAGCAGATTTTGCCATTCAGAAAATTTACATCTGTGCTGGAAGTTCGGTTACATTTAATGATAAATCATGGAATGGCGACATTACATCACGAACTTGGTATTTTAATGGAGGTGTTCCAGCAATCGATACTGTTTCGGCTCCATCAGTTATCTATAATGTTCCTGGAGTATATGATGTGAAGTTAGTAGTGACAAATGGTTTAGGTACAGATTCTATCACTCGTACGGCTCACGTTCACGTATTACCGAATCCCGGAAATAATTTAATTCCTTTTTCAGAAGGATTTGAAACATTAAATTTTTCGGGCAGCGATTGGGAAATTATCAATGAAAATAACAATAACACTTGGACAATTAATGCTCTTGCTGCAGCGTCAGGAACTAAATCTGTACGCGTAGATAATTTATCTGGCAATGCAACAGGCAGCGTTGATCAGTTATTATCACCTGTGTACGATTTTACAAATTATAACGCCGTTCAATGTAGTTTTAAAGTAGCTTTTGCTTCACGTAGTTTGTCCGACTCTTCTGAATTACATGTTTATTTTAGTACGAACTGTGGTAATTCGTGGACACAGCGTTACATGAAAAAAGGTTCAACACTCGCCACTGCGACAGCGCAAATAAGTCCATTTGTTCCAAATGCTTCACAATGGAGAACAGAAACTATTAGTCTTTCTTCCAGTACATTTACCAATAAGCCTAGCGTAAGAGCTCGCTTTGAATATGTAAATTATTTAGGAAATAACATCTACTTAGATGATATCAATATTTCGGGTAATTATACAGGAATTAATGATGAATTGGAAAGCAATTATTCCTTTGCAGTGTTCCCAAATCCAGCTCGTGAATCTGCAAATGTTAAATTTGATTTACCACAAAATCAACATGTAAAAATTGAATTGCTAGACGTTACCGGACGTTTAATTAATACGGTCGTTGACCAAAATTTATTCGCAGGAGAACATCAACTAATTATTGCTGGACAAAATTTGAATGGCATTTATTTATTGAAATGTCGTTTCGATAACCAGGAATATACTAACCAAATTTCATTTATTAAATAACGAAAATTGTATGGCAGATAATTTCACTTTTAAAACTACTTATGTGGTATATGCAACACCGCAAGAGGTATTCGAAGCCTTAACAGATTCAGGAATTATTGGCGCTTGGGGAGGTGGTATCGGAATCGTTGAGAACCGAATAGGGGGCCATTTCGAATGGTTTGATGGAGATGTACAAGGCGAAATAACTGTTTATTCACCAGGACAAGAATTAGGATTTAGCTGGAAACCGATAGAATGGGATAAACGAACGAAAGATTCACAGGTAAATATAAAATTGAAACCACATTCAGCAGGAACAGATGTTGTCCTTATTCATTCTGATTTTCCATCGCAAGATATTGCAGATCGAAGCGGTAATGGCTGGATTGATTTTGTACTTGATCCTCTGAATGATTATTTCGTTACGCAAAAGGAAATGAAACAACAATAAAAGATAAGTCCACTTCGGTGGACTTTTTATTTGATCATCAAAACCATAAATAAGTCTTATTTGTTTAGTTATTTATTCTTCTCTCTTATCTTTGTCGTACATGAAAAACACCCTCGAAGGACTTTATTGTAATAGTTTAACGCAGTACCAACGTCTGCTAACACGTGAGGTAAAAATTGGTGATTTGCTACTTGGAAATAATCATCCTATTCGCGTGCAAAGTATGACTACTACTGATACCATGGACACGATTGGTACAGTTGAGCAGTCAATCCGAATGATTGAAGCCGGATGCGAATTGGTTCGAATCACAGCTCCAAGTATTAATGAAGCAAAGAATTTAGAGAATATAAAAGCTGAATTACGTAAAAGGGGATATTCAACACCGTTAGTTGCAGATATTCATTTTACACCTAATGCTGCAGAAGTTGCTGCAAGAATTGTAGAGAAAGTACGCATTAATCCAGGTAATTTTGCCGACAAAAAGAAATTTGAAGAAATTGAATATTCTGATCTGGAATATAACGCAGAGTTAGAAAGAATTCGTGAACGATTTATTCCTCTAGTTAAAATTTGTAAGGAGTATGGAACTGCAATGCGCATTGGTACGAATCATGGTTCGTTAAGCGATCGCATTATGAGTAGGTACGGTGATACCGCTCACGGAATGGTAGAATCAGCACTCGAGTTTTTAAGAATTTGTGAAGCAGAGAATTTTCATCAGATTGTATTAAGCATGAAATCTAGCAACCCTCAGGTGATGGTTCAAGCCTATCGCTTGTTAATTGCACGTATGAATGCCGAGGGAATGAATTATCCTCTACACTTAGGAGTTACGGAAGCAGGAGAAGGAGAAGATGGCCGAATTAAATCTGCAGAGGGAATAGGTACTTTGCTTGAAGATGGAATAGGAGATACGATTCGTGTATCGTTAACAGAAGATCCAGAATTTGAAATACCTGTTGCGAAAGCACTCGTAAATAGATACATACATCGTAATTCGCACGAGACAATAATTCCATTGAATAATAAAATTACAATGGATTTAACTAACAGGAATGAATTACCGAAAATTGCGGGAATTCCTTATTCTCCGTTTCAGTACACCCGTAGAGAAAGTACAGGAGTAAAAAATATAGGTGGTGAAAAAGTGCCAATTGTAATTGCGGATTATTCTGTGCATGAAAAAATTACTGCAGCCTCGTTATTTGGAGTTGGTTATAATTATCAGGTTTCACTTGATAAATGGAACATTACCGACTTGGCCTGTGATTATATTTATGCCGGAGATAAATTGTTAGATTTTGATATACCAGGAACATTGGGAGTGATTTATAATTATGCTACCTGGAAAGGATTGGCTAATAAACAAAATTCATTTCCACTTATGAATGCAGATTCAAATTTAGAAGACAATGAATGGCATGATTCGCTGAACTTTGTTCGATGTGATGCAACACAAGTACAAACATTAGATTTTGCGAATATTCCTGCGAAAACTGTTCTGATGCTTTATTCGAATAATAGTCATGCAATGCCTGCATTAAGACGAGCATTTGTAGCTTTATTTGATAAGCAAATTAAGTTGCCAGTAATAATAGAGCGAGATTATACAACAAATAATGAAAACTATCAGCTGTATGCAGCAGCCGATGCAGGTGGACTTTTATTAGATGGAATGGGAGATGGATTATTTCTTTGTGCTAACGGTACTGCATCCCCGCAAATGATTAATAATCTTTCTTTTGGTATTTTACAGGCAGCTAGAACAAGAATTTCTAAAACGGAATACATAAGTTGTCCAAGTTGTGGAAGAACTTTGTTCGACTTACAAGAGACAACTGCGAAAATCCGCTCTCGCACAAGTCATCTTAAAGGAATTAAAATTGGCATCATGGGGTGCATTGTAAATGGTCCAGGAGAAATGGCAGATGCTGATTATGGATATGTTGGCTCAGGTGTTGGAAAAATAACGCTTTACAAAGGACGTGAAGTAATTACAAAGAACATTCAATCGGAAGGTGCGGTGGATGCGCTAATCAATTTAATAAAAGAACATGGCGATTGGGTCGAGCCCGTTGTCGAATAATTCAAAAGTTAGTAATACCGAAAGAAATGCAGCAAGTATATTTTCATGATTTGGGGAGTGTAGATTATAAAGAATGCTGGGATTTGCAAGAACGATTGTTGACTGGAATTGTCAATGATAAAATGCTCCATCGTAATCAGGAAAAAAACACAGGAACATCTTCTAAACATTATTTGCTTTTTTGCGAGCACCCTCATGTATTTACATTAGGCAAAAGTGGAGTAGCTAATCATTTGTTAGCGGATGAAAATATTCTGAAAGCGAAGCAAGCAACATTTTATAAGATTAATCGTGGAGGAGATATAACCTATCATGGGCCAGGACAATTAGTCGGTTATCCTATTTTTGATTTAGATTTTTTCTTTAACGACATCCATAAATACTTGCGATTTTTGGAAGAAGCCATAATTTTAACCTGTGCAGATTATGGTCTGCAGGCAGGAAGGATACCAGGATTAACAGGTGTATGGTTAGATATTGAAGAACCTATTCATGCACGTAAAATTTGTGCATTTGGTGTTCGCTGTAGTAGATGGGTAACCATGCATGGATTTGCCTTTAATGTGAATAGTGATTTAAGTTATTTCAACATGATAGTGCCTTGTGGAATTACAGATAAAGGTGTTACCTCTTTACAAAAAGAGTTGGGTCGTGAAATCAATTTAGAAGAAGTGAAATCAAAAGTACTTTTACACATGCAAGATTTATTTCAATTCAGCATACTCACGCCATCGAATGAAACATTACCTTGGAATGAAAATGAAAACTCTTCAATAATATGAAAGCAATGAAGTTTATTTTAAAAGCGTTGGCATTGATAGCCTTATTGCTTTGCCTATTTATTTTTGTAAGTGGGAAAACATATTTGTTTAAAACACTTGTTTACAATTTTGTTGGTATCGATGATTTACATTTATTTGATACAAGAACGATTAAATCAAATAAGCCATTGGAGTGGCCTACATCAGTAAATTATAATAAAACTCCAATGCCTGAAAAGTTGATGAATACTTTGAAGGATTATGAATCCATAGCGTTCCTTGTGCTAAAAAATGATTCGGTACTTAATGAATATTATTGGGATGGCTATAATGATTCCTCTTTGACAAATTCGTTTTCAATGGCGAAGAGTTTTATAAGTGTATTAACAGGCGTTGCATTAAAGGAAGGAAAAATTAAAAGTTTGGATCAAAAGGTTGGCGAATTCATTCCAGAGTTTAAGGTAGGTAATCGAAATAAATTAACTATCCGACATTTATTAACGATGTCGGCGGCATTGAGTTGGGAAGAGTCCTATATAAATCCCTTAGGTCCAACTACGGAAGCCTATTATGGGGATGATTTGAAAGGATTAATATTAAAGCAAGATGTGGTTGAAGAGCCTGGAAAGAAATTTAATTACCAAAGTGGAGTTTCTCAGCTACTGGCAATGGTGATAGAAAAAGCGACGGGACAAAACATTTCTGATTATGCTTCTGAAAAACTTTGGAATCCTTTAAATGCAGTTCATAATGCACAATGGAGTTTAGATAAAAAAGATGGAATGGAAAAAGCCTATTGCTGTTTTTATTCTAACGCTAGAGATTTTGCACGCATTGGTGATTTGTATTTGCATGAAGGAAATTGGAAAGGTTTACAAATCGTTGATTCCTCTTATGTGACTGAAAGCGTTACTCCCTATCCGTTAGATAACAATGGAAAGCCTAATGCAATTTATGGTTATCAATGGTGGATCGGAAATTATTCGGGTAAAAAAGTATTTTATTGTCGAGGAATACTTGGACAATATATTTGTGTTATTCCAGACGAAAACATTGTTTTTGTTCGTTTAGGACATAAACGAGGTGAAAAAAATGCAGACGGCACACTCACTGATTTGCCAGTGTATGTAGACGAAGTTTTAAAATGGACAAACGGAAAATAACATGTTAAAAGATATATTTAGAGAAGAGGTAGAAGATATTGCCATTGCAGTAGTGCCAGGATTAGAAGATGAAAAAATTTGGGAGGTCTATATGATTAACCTAAAAGAAGTAGCCTTGGAGAATGTGATTGTAGCAAGTAAGGGTTATGGACAATATAAAGGGGAAGAAGTTAAGACATCGGTGTTGCGCCATTATTTAGGATCATTTCAGCCGTTGGATATAAGAATGATTGAACCAATTCAAAAAGAAGTATTCGGGTTGAATAATGAGTATTGGGTAAGTTTTTATATTGGAAGAGAAATATATGATAAGAAATTTATCTTCCTTCCTGAATCCATTACCGAAGATAATTTTGTACGTATTCCTTTTATCGATCGAAGTGGGGTGGTGATACGATGAAGTTAAACGTTTGTAACTATTTGTTATAGAATAACTCTTGCTTTTTGTATTTATTTTTATCCCCGGGGGGGCATTCCACAATGCCGTTTACAAACGCTTATTTTATCTCCCAAGCACCTAATCAACTTCTTTTCAAGTTTACTTTCGAACCCCACCCTAATTAAACGTTTGTAAGTAATTAATCCTTGCTAATAGTAAAGGAGGATGCTTATTTTTGAAAAAAAATAGTATGCTTCAATCAATTTCATTAGACAATATTTTATGTCTCGATATCGAAACTGTTCCTCAGTATAAATCATTTGATGATGTGCCCGACGATATTCGTCCTTTATGGAAGCGAAAGGCAGATAATTTAAAAAAAGAGGATACGGAAGATTATATCAGTATTTACGATCGCGCAGGTATATATGCAGAATTCGGAAAAATTATTTGTATATCTACAGGATTTTTAAATCATACAAGTGATGGCAGAGAGTTTCGTATGAAATCATTTTATGGACATGATGAAAAAGAGTTACTGGACGACTTTGCACAACTATTAAGAAAGGTAAAACCAAGTATGTTGCTATGTGGACATAACGGGAAAGAGTTCGATTTTCCTTATATATCCCGTAGAATGATAATCAATGGTATTGAGCTTCCTCCTCAATTAAATAACAGCCAAAAGAAACCGTGGGAAGTGCCACACTTAGATACGATGGAACTATGGAAGTTCGGTGATTACAAAAGCTATACACCCCTTAATTTATTAGCGAACGTATTAGGCATTCCAAGTCCGAAAGACGACATTGATGGAAGCCAGGTAGGGAACGTGTATTGGAACGAAAACAACCTCGAGCGAATTGTAACTTATTGCCGAAAAGATGTAATTACAGTTATGCAGATTCTGCTCCGCTTTAAAGGCCAGGAATTATTGGATGAGTATGAAGTTAAACTGGGAAATTGATAGTTTGTTTTGAAAGGACTATTTATAAAGAATTAACTTCATTGCATCTTTATTCAATTCCCACTTTCTAAACTTATCTAAAAAGCTTTTCCCGCAAAGTAAGGAACCCTCTTTAATAACTCCTATGACCACATTGTTTACGCTATAGTCGCCAATTACCAAACGATTAACGTTTACTAATCTTGCTTTTGCAGTTTGTCCGTTAGCCATTGTGTATTCCTTTTCTCCTAGGTAGTCTTCTCGCTTAATAGAACCATTCAACAATAATTCTCTTTCAGTGTCGCTATCAATAATTAAATCTGTTGCACCGGTATCAAATAAAAAGTAACGAGTAATACCGTCTAACGTTATTTTAACTTTAAACCCTTTGCCTAAGTAATCTGTTAACGGAACATTGCACATTTTGCCACCACCCGAAATATCAGAAGCGGCATAAGTGTTCTTAACAGAAAATGCGGACTCTGTACTTTTATTAAAAACGGCAGAAATACATGGCAACGCGATTTCGTTATAGATTGGGCTATTTTCGTTTTCAATTTCTTGAAGGTCTTTGTAGGTATAGCCAGATTTAAATAATTTTTCTACAGCGCAACTGCAATATTCATTAGCCATTTCTTCTGTCCAAATTTCTTTGGCTGCAGAATCATTCATTAATTCGGATACGCAATTTTTAATTCCTACCTTAATCTGCAAATCCGAATTTTCTCCTTTCCCAAATTTATAATCGTCTGAAATTGTATAATTCCCCTCAAGGCAATCCATTAGGATTTTTAAATTATCATCCTTAAGAAAAAGATCCGTCATTTTATTTTTCTTGGCCGCTTCTTCCATTTCCCAACTATTAATTTGCGGAATTAAATTGTCACAAACGCAGGAACAATATTTCTCGGTTTCAATTTCAAGCCCGTTTAAGTTCATTAACTTTTTATTCGCGCCCTTCACACAGGCCATAATAAAATCACTTCTTTTCCCCAGCGAAATTCCGTCCTTCGATTTTACATCTTGTGCATGAGCAATTTGGAAACAGGCAATAAACAGAAGGGCTATTAAATTACGCATGGGAAGGAATAATTGGGATTTGTTGCAAACATCTATTTAAAATAGGACAATTACAAACAATTTTAATGGTAGGAATAGGAGCGTTTCGTTGAATTAAAAGAAAGAAAATTGTCTTAAAGGTGAATATTGGCCCTAATTCAGGATATTTTTAATCAATTTCGGATTTAACCTCATATTACATTATATGATTGAAAAACAGTATCTTGAAACTGTGTCTTGAAACGGGCCTTTGGATAATAAAGTCAATATAATCTGCATTTATTGCTGAAATTCTTTCGTAGCTAAGCGACATTTATTACTTTTGCACCCCTTACACCCTTGTGTAAATTAAATGTTGAAAAGTGGCAACGCATAATAAAGATTTAGTTATTAAGTTCATCAGCTTACCAGCTGGAATACATGAATTTAACTTTCACATGGGGAATGAGTTCTTTGAACAGTATTCGAATAGTATTATTCACAAGGCAAAACTGGAAGTAAAGGTTGCTCTGCAAAAGTCAACAACCATGGAAATGGACATTGAAATTGATGGAGAGGTGGAAGTAGAGTGTGGCAGATGTTTGGAAAACTTTACGCTCCCAGTGAATGCCCATCAACATGTCTTGATCAGAATGGTTGAAAATCCTGATGCAGAAGATGATGATAATGATACGATTCATATTGCGAATTCCGCCAGTGAAATCGTCTTAAATAATCATATTTACGACTTTGTTACATTGGAAATTCCGTACAATCCAACGCACCCTGATATCGATGATAAACCAGGTTGTGTAAACGAGGCCTTAGATGCTTTATCTGATAATCAAGAAGAGGATAAGCCAAAGGAAATTCAGGATGAAAGATGGAGCGCACTAAAAAAAATAAAATTGAATTAACTAATAAATAATTAAGTACTATGCCAAATCCAAAGCATAAACACTCGAAATCAAGAAGAGACAAACGCAGAACGCACTATAAGGCAACTGCACCTACAATTGCTGTTGATGCAACAACAGGAGAAGCTCATCTTTACCACCGTGCTTACTGGTACGAAGGAAAATTGATGTATAAGGGAAAAGTTGTAATGGAGCGTGAAGCTTAATTGCAGTTTTTAATCTTTAATAATATTTTCAAAATTTCTTTAAAGGAAAGACATTCATCATGAAGATTGGTGTTGATATCATGGGTGGGGATTTTGCCCCTCTTGAGATAACGAAAGGAGTCATTGAAGCACTACCTCATTTAGGGGAAGGTGTTCAGCTTGTTTTGTTTGGAGATATCGCTGCTATCACACAACAATTTAATGAAGCAGGTGCTGATATTTCGAAAGTTTCTATTGTTGCAACAACAGAAGTGATCGGAATGGATGAACATCCAACCAAAGCAATTACTCAAAAACAAGATTCTAGCATTTCACGAGGGTTTGAATACCTAAAACGTGGTGAAATTGATGCGTTTTGTGGTGCTGGCAACAGCGGAGCAATGATGGTTGGAGCTATGTTTAGCGTAAAAACTATTCCTGGTGTTTTACGTCCTGCTGTCTGTTCAGTTTTACCTAAAGAAGATGGCCCTTGGGGAGTATTCTTAGATGTTGGATTGAATGCAGATTGCAAACCGGAAATGTTGCAGCAATTTGGTGTTTTAGGTAGTCTTTATTTGGAACACGTACATGGCTTTAAGCAACCTAAGGTCGGTTTGATGAATATTGGAGAAGAAGAAGAAAAAGGAAGTGTGCTTACTCAAGCAACGCATCAATTGTTAAAGGTAACAAAGGATATTAATTTCGTTGGAAACGTAGAAGGTCGCGATTTGTTTAATGACAAAGCCGATGTAATCGTATGCGACGGATTTACTGGAAATGTAATCTTGAAATTAGCAGAATCCTTTTATGATTTGATTCAAAAGCGTTCAATTAATGATGCATATTTTGATCGATTCAACTATGAAAATTATGGCGGCACTCCAGTTTTAGGATTAAATGCCCCTGTGATTATTGCTCACGGAATTTCAAATGCCCGTGCAGTAAAAAATATGATTCACATAACAGAAAAAGTTACAGCTGCTCGTCTGACAGAGAAAATTGCTCAGGCGATGCAGGTAAGTATTGCCCATTAAAATATGACAAAAATTACAGCTGCAATAACTGCGGTAAACGCATGGGTTCCTGAATATGTTTTAACAAATAAGGAGTTAGAAACCCTAATTGATACTACGGATGAGTGGATCACCACGCGTACTGGAATTAAAGAACGTCATATTTTAAAAACACCTGGCGAAGCTACTTCCGATATCGGAGCAAGAGCAGTCGAGGGTCTTTTGAAAAAAAGGGGTATTTCAGCAGAAGAAATCGATTTGATTATTTGTGCAACCACAACACCTGATATGCAATTTCCGGCAACGGCAAATATCATTTCGGATAAAGTGGGAGCAAAAAATGCGTTTAGTTACGATATTAATGCTGCTTGTTCAGGGTTTATTTTTGCATTAACAACCGGTTCAAAATTTATTGAATCAGGTCAGTATAAAAAAGTAATTGTAGTAGGCGCAGATAAAATGTCTTCTATCATTGATTACACTGATCGTGCTACCTGTGTTATTTTTGGTGATGGCGGTGGTGCGGTACTGTTAGAACCTAATACAGACGGCTACGGAATTATGGATGCCATTCTTAGAACAGATGGCTCTGGTCGCGCACACTTGCATCAAAAAGCAGGCGGCAGCTTAAAGCCCGCATCAGCCGAAACAGTAGCGGCAAAAGAACATTACGTATATCAGGAAGGTCAGACTGTATTTAAGTTTGCAGTCACCAATATGGCAGATGTAAGCGCTGAAATTATGGAGCGTAATCATTTAACTTCGGATGATGTTGCGTGGTTAATTCCTCATCAAGCAAATAAAAGGATTATTGATGCTACCGCTCGTCGTATGGGCGTTAGCGATGATAAAGTAACGCTGAATATTGAGCGTTACGGTAATACTACCAATGGAACAATCCCTCTTTGTTTATGGGAATGGGAAAGTAAATTCAAAAAAGGTGATAATATTATTATCGCTGCTTTTGGTGGAGGATTTACTTGGGGTTCTATTTGGGTGAAATGGGCTTATTAATAATTTTTGAAGCCCCATCATTTTTACAATTAGCATTTAGTTAGGATTTGATTTTGGCAAAGTAGATTTTGCGATTTCCTTCAATTTTTGGAGAAAATTCCTTGTTTTTGCCCTATTTTTAATCAAAATCAATTAGTTTTTAATCAAAATAACTTATTTTTGACAGCATATAAAAACTCCTTCTATGAACAAAAAGGAAATTGAAGAACTTATTAAGTTCGTATCAAAATCTGGTGTAAGCGAAGTTAGCTTAGAAACCGATGCTGTAAAGATCACTATCAAAAATGCAGCACCTCGAGTAATTGAGCAAGTAGTAACTTCTGCTCCAATGATGCAAATGCCTATGCCAATGGCAGCAGCTCCCGCACCAGTAGCAGCAGCTCCCGCTCCTGCAGCAGCAGCTCCTGCAGCAACAAAAGATGAATCGAAATACATCACAGTGAAAAGTCCGATGATCGGAACTTTTTATCGTGCCTCTGGTCCAGATAAACCCAACTTTGTAAATGTAGGAGATGAAATTAAAGCTGGTCAAGTAGTTTGTATCATCGAAGCAATGAAATTATTTAATGAAATTGAATCTGAAATTTCAGGAAGAATCGTGAAAGTATTAGTCGATAATTCTTCTCCTGTTGAGTACGATCAACCATTGTTCTTAGTTGATCCTAGCTAAGACAATTTATTTAATCATTAAATAGCCAATTATGTTTAAGAAAATATTAATTGCCAATAGAGGTGAGATAGCCTTGCGCATTATCCGTACTTGTAAAGAGATGGGAATTCGTACAGTGGCTGTTTACTCTACAGCAGATAAAGAAAGTTTACATGTTCGCTTCGCAGACGAAGCAGTATGTATTGGACCTCCGCAAAGCCGCGATTCATATTTGAATATTCCTCGAATTATAGCTGCCGCAGAAATTACTAACGCGGATGCTATTCACCCAGGATATGGTTTCTTATCTGAAAATTCAAAGTTCTCTGCTATTTGCCAAAAGCACGGGATTAAATTCATTGGTGCTACCCCTGAGCAAATTGATGCAATGGGCGATAAAGCCAATGCAAAAGAAACTATGAAGCGTGCCGGTGTTCCTACTATTCCTGGTTCGGAAGGCTTAATTTCCGATATCGAGCATGCGAAAAAGGATGCAAAAGAGATAGGATATCCTGTCATTCTTAAAGCAACAGCTGGTGGTGGTGGAAAAGGAATGCGCATCGTTTGGAAAGAAGATGAATTAGAAAAAGCTTTTGATACAGCACGTACAGAAGCCGGTGCTGCCTTCGGAAACGACGGGATGTATATGGAAAAATACATTGAAGAACCACGACACATCGAAATACAGATTGCCGGTGATCAATATGGCAAAGCTTGCCATTTAAGTGAACGTGATTGCTCAATTCAACGTCGCCATCAAAAATTATTAGAAGAAACGCCCTCTCCATTCATGACTGAAAAATTACGTCATGAAATGGGAGAAGCAGCTATCAAAGCAACGATCGCTAGTAATTATGAAGGTGTAGGTACTATTGAATTCTTAGTAGATAAGCATGGAAAATTTTATTTCATGGAAATGAATACACGTATTCAAGTAGAACATCCTGTTACAGAAGAGGTAATCAATTACGATTTAATTAAAGAGCAAATTAAAATTGCAGCAGGTGTGCCTATTAGTGGCAATAATCACTATCCCACAATGCATGCGATCGAATGTCGTATAAATGCAGAAGATCCTTATAATGATTTTCGTCCTTCTCCAGGTAAGATTACCGTTTTGCATCAACCTGGTGGCCATGGTGTGCGTGTCGATTCACATATCTATGCTGGATATACTATTCCTCCATATTATGATTCAATGATTGCTAAGCTAATTACGATTGCACAAACGCGTGAAGAAGCGATACAAACAATGGAAAGAGCGTTAAGTGAATTTGTAATTGAAGGAGTAAAAACAACTATTCCATTTCACCAGCAATTAATGTTGAATGAAGATTTTAGGAAAGGAAATTATACTACCAAGTTTATGGAAACATTTAAATTGAAATAAATAAATCCCCGAGTAAATGCTCGGGGATTTTTATTTTAATACAACTGGTGCTTAAGTGTTTTGTATGACTAAAAAATAGAGGGGCATACCTATAGTTATGTTAACAGGAAAGGTAACGGCGAGGGCCATGGGAAGAAATAATCCTGGGTTTGCTTTTGGAACAGAAATTTTCATCGCAGCAGGAACTGCAATATATGATGCACTCGCAGCTAAAACAGCAAAAATAAATCTGCTGCCAATGTCATTGGTAATTATTGAACTTAAATAAGCTGTAATAATTCCATTAAGCAAGGGAATGGTAATAGCAAATAAAACGGGGAACCAGCCAAACGAGAAAAATGATTTTAATTTCTTACCACTCGTAACTCCCATATCCAACAGAAATATGGCTAAAAACCCTTTGAATAAATCGTTCGTGAATGGTTTGATCCCTTCCGCTTGTTTTGCAGTTGCTAAGTAACCAATAATTAAACTTCCTAAAATTAAAACAACACTTCCATTTGTAAAGGAATGTCTAATTGCACTTTTTTTATCGATGGCTTCTGAAGAATGTTTATTATAAATAGAAAGCAATAACAATCCCATAATAATTGCAGGCGATTCCATCATCGCCATAATAGCTACCATGTGTCCATGAAGCTGTAAATGCTGGGCTTCCATATAACTTACCCCGGTAACAAAAGTAACTGCACTAACTGACCCGTAGGCAGAGGCAATGGCACCCGCATCGTAAATACTCAACTTCTTTTTTAAAATAAAAAAAGTGTATAATGGAATTACTAACGATAGGGATATACCAAAAACCATCGACATGCCTACTTCAGTAGTAAATGACTCGTTCGAAAGCTCTTGTCCTCCTTTAAATCCAATGGCAAATAGTAAATATAGTGAGATGAATTTCGAAGAATTAGGTGGAATTTCTAAGTCACTTTTTAAATAAACAGCCACTATTCCCAATACAAAAAATAATAGTGCCGGATTAGTCAGGTTTTCAAGTAATAGGTGCAGATTCATTCTGTTAATGTAAAAGGTGATGGAATAAATCAATTTAAAAGGTATAACAATTAGTATTCATAAAAGTTTTATACTAGTTAGAATGAAGCAAATATTGGGTAATTAAACTTTTTTCTTCTTCATTGATTTTAGCTCGTACTTGCATTTGCTGAATTATTGCTAACCATTTTTCTGAAGTGTAATCTTTTGGTAAATAGAGATTATGACAAGACCCACATCGTTGAATGTATAAATTTCTTCCACTCATTAACTGAGTGTAATTTCTATCTTCCTTTAAAGGCATATATAACTTCGATTGACACGCCATTAGCGTGAATAGAAATGCGATAGAAAAATATTTTTTCATACTTAGAAACTATATCCAATAATTAAACGGCACTCCGATTTTTCTAAATCATTTAAAACAAGTTTGCCATCTTCATGATCTGTTCTATGAAGATTTGAAAATTGTGGAGCTAGATTTAATGTTCCAAATAATCTACCTTGGCTAAAAAATAATGTCGGACCACCAAATAATGCGCTGTATTCCCAACCATCCTCTTTTGATATGCCATTGTAGTTTCTAACTTCAGCGCCTATTCCCAACCATGGTTTAAGAAAATACATATACCCAGCCGTTAGTTCAAGGGGAGTCTCAATTTCCATTTCCTTTTTCAGACGTCCATTCTCTAACTCAATCTCTGATTCAAATTCTACTTCGCTTATGATATTACAAGCAAATAAGTGCTTATCAATTTTTTTGTCTAGAATGATTTTCGATTCAATTTCATATTCATCAGGACCTGCTTCTAATTCGAAATACAATGCAGTTCCTATGACATTCGCTACTGGGTCAGAGAGTTTAAACTTCCATTCATTACTAATAGAAGTGTTTTGTTTTAATTCGGTCAAAGCACTGGTGTCGTTAATCGTACTAATATATATTCCCTTAGAATAATTAAGGTAAAATGCAGTTTGAACATTTTTTCCTAAGCCAAATTCCAACTCTAAACGTTGATCCATTCTACGACCCAATAGATAATTTGTGTTTTCACCGGTTTTGCCGCTTCGCAAAGTTGACCAAAACTCGATGTCGAAGTTGCCTTTGGCTAAAACATTTGACTGATAAGTTCTAGCAAAAACGCGATCCTGTGCTTTTAATTGAATGTGTGATAGGCCAAATAGGCAAAGAAATAAAGTGGTTACGGTATTTTTCATGGGATGTATTTTGGTGGGTCAAAACTATTATTTAGAATGATTCTAAACAAAAATATCAGAAAAAAATCTTTTAAATAATTGAATTACAGTATTAAAACAATTTGACTAGCTTTGGCTAAAATTAACACTATGACATTTTCCATTCAAGATATTATTTCTGTTACAATGATTTTATTTGCTGTGATTGACATCATAGGATCATTACCCGTCATTATAGAAACACGCAATAGGGTGGGTATGATTCACGCAGAAAAGGCCACCTTCGCCTCTTTAGTGATAATGGTTTTATTTCTATTTCTCGGGGAAAGTATCTTAAAACTAATTGGGATTGATGTATCTTCTTTCGCGATTGCCGGTTCATTAGTCATCTTTTTTTTAGCATTGGAAATGATTTTGGGTATTCGTTTATATCGCGATGATATTCCAGAAACTGCATCCATTGTTCCAATTGCTTTTCCATTGATAGCAGGAACGGGAACGATGACAACTTTAATTTCTTTGCGTGCTCAATACGATATCCCTACAATTTTAATCGGCATATCACTCAACATGATTGTTGTGTATGTTGTTTTACGGATGGTCGCACCGTTAGAAAAAGCTTTAGGAAAAGCAGGGATTAGTATTATTCGAAAAGTATTTGGAGTGGTATTGATGGCGATTGCTGTAAAGTTATTTAGAACGAACGCCGGACTTTAGTTGGTCAAATAGGGTAGGAAAATTATTATACCTATAAAGGCGGTGATGATTGAAAAAAGCAGAACAGCACCTGCAGCAATGTCTTTAATTTCTCCTGCATAAATATTTTTTTCTGGAGCAAGATGATCCACCATTTTTTCAATGGCAGTATTAAAAGCTTCCGCTACCAATACACATCCAATACATAATAAAATAACTACCCATTCTGTTTTTGTAATTTCATAATACCAACCCGCAAATAAGGTAATCAGGGTTATTACAAATTGAATATTGAAATTTATACCGCTTTTGAAAAGTAATTTAATACCATTGATGGCGAATTGGAAACTGGCAATTCTTTTTTTCATTTTTTTAATTGAATAATATAAAACTCATTAAGTTTTTTTATTTCGTGATAGTATGTTACTAGTGTATCATTTTTTACATCTGACTCGTTCGAGGTAATTAAATAGGCAGCACCACGATGAATATAATCTTCAATAAGTGGCTTCCCGTTGTTAAAAGTTGAAAGCTGAAAAGCTCTTTCATATCCAAATCCTTTTTTGTGGAGGAAGTAGAGATAGATACATCCTGATTCATCTGGGCCGGCAATGACTTTCGCATTGGCAGGTATGTTTCTTTTTAATTCATTTAATTTTTTTTCATCACTAAAAGTAGAACTAATTCCTAAATCGCTTTTGCCCCATCTTGCAGGAATAATTCTCACACAAGCCAAGGCTGGTTGAAGGAGGAGGAGGAACAAGATGATAAAGGTGAATCGCTTTTGCATTAAAAATGAAATCCCTTGATATAGCAAAGCCAAAGAAGAAAAATAAATAGGCATCATATAGTAGTGATGTACATCCATTTGTCGCAATTCTAGAAGGTGATAGGTAATATAAATTCCAATCAAAATAGCAAACGATATAAAGTAGTGGTGTTTCCAATTTTTCTGTGAAAAGTAAATTCCCAACAATATAACAAGCGTATTAGCAAATCCGAAAACAAGTTCTGGAAAATCACTGATAGTATTTTTCTTAATTGTTTTATAGGCATCAGTTAAATTACATGCAGATCGAATTTCAATTCCAAAGTCGCGCAAATTCGATTCTTCAATTAAGCCTAAAGAGTAATGATACCAGCTAAATACAAGCATTAAACACATAACCCCCAAAAATATTTGCAGGAATACAATTGAATTCATATTTCTTTGGAAAAAATAATTATTTATCATTTCTATCAGATGAAATATGCCAATCATCAAGTACTGCATTTTGACTAAGCCGCTCAAGGCAAGAAAAAAATAACTTGCAAAAAGTGTTGTCGTGTTTTTATCCCTATTGGTAATAAAGTACAAACTAATAAATCCACAACATAGCGCAAGTAGATCAGGTAATGCATTTATACTTTGATAAAATATTTCTGGCGACCACAACAGCAGTGAACATGAAACAGCTGCAACAATTTTATTGGTCGTAATGTTTTTTAAAAACAGAAAGGAGAATACAAACATTGTTACTGTTATAGCTAATGAAAATAATCGTGGCACCCATTTATGTACGCCAATTACCTTGTATATTAATGCAAGTACCCATTCATACAATGGAAAGGCAGTACCAGTAATACCGTTACTGTCAAAACGACGATCTACTCTTGGCTCTAGAATATTTAAACCCTCATCATAGAAGTTTTGCGCCACCGCTAGCGTATTGCATTGTCTCCAAACATGAATACTACAAGGCGGCAGATTGATATAAATCAAATGCACCCCTATAAAGACCAAAATGGATAGTACTAAAATCTGCTTGTAGACATGTTCTTCTAAAATTTTCATTTAAGATAAAAGTAGGTATTCTCCATGAATTAAAAAAAGCGATGTGCTTTGCCTTCGGCAGCTCATCGCTTTTACTTAATTATAATTTAAAAGCTTGATGGTTAAAACCATCTTTTTGTTATTTAACTTTTACGTTCCATTTGAATTCATTTTTTTCAAACATTTTAATGGATGATTCAATCTTATTAGCATCAATTGGATATTGTACAAAATCTACACTTCCCGTTGGCCACGATTGAAAATAATGTTCTAAAATAGAAGGTGTTTCATTTAAAATAATGAGAGGAATATTTTTCGTTTTATCTTGAATTTTTAAAATGCCTGTCAATGAAATGATATCGGCGTCTTCCATTTTCGAATCTAAAATAATTAAATCTACATCATCAATTTGCGTCATTGATATTGTTTCTAATGCAGAAGTTGCGTTTAAGAAAACACGATTGTTTCTATTTAAAGTAGCCTCTAATGCCAATATAAATTGAGGTCGGTGATGGACGATAAGAATTTTACTTTCTTTAAGCATTTTCATTTTTTAAAGTGTTTAATTGTTGTTTCATTTTTTTAATTAATTGTTCTGTATGTATTGGCTTAGTTAAGTAATCATTTGCTCCAGCTTCTATACATAATTCTTTATCTCCTTTCATCGCTTTCGCTGTAACAGCGATAAGTGGAAGATCATTGAATAGACCCATAGCTCTGATTTCTTTCATTGTATCGTAACCGTTTTTACCAGGCATCATAATATCCATGAGAACAATATCTATTTTATCTGATTTGATTTTTTCAATCGCATCATCACCCCCAAAGGCGGTATGAATAATCATTTGTTCATTTTCTAAAATGCTGGTTAATGAATAAATATTTCTAACATCATCATCAACAACCAATACATTTTTACCTATAAGAACGTCGCTAAAAACATCCGTAATTTTATTGGAATTATCTTCTATCTCAACTGCATTCATCATTTTTTCCTGAGCGATGATGGTTGTAATCTCACGTATGCATTCATCAGTTGAATCATTAATGTAAACTAATGGTTTGTCACTTAAAGTGTAATTGGTAAATAATTGTTTCGATAAATTGTCTTGATTTATTACATAATTATTGCTTATTAAAATACAGTCAACATGTTGATTCATTTGCATATCACAACCTTCCTCAATAAAGGTGATTTGAATTGAGTGATTGAATTTATTTAGCGATTCAATTACATCTTTATCAATTTCGTTTGGCGTTCCAACAAATACAATTCGTGATGTATTCCTTTTGTTTGCTTTAATTGTATCAAATAATATATCAAGGTCTTTTTTTGTTGCTGGCTTTGGTAAGTAAGAGTTAACATTTAATGTCTCTGCATTCATTGACTGTTCAGCAGCTGAAATAACATGAATAGGAATTGTTGAGAGCATTGGATTATCTTTCATTAGTTCAATAAATTCCCAACCATTAATAATCGGCAGTATCAAATCCAAGATAATACTAGTAGGTCTGTAAGTTTTTGTTAATTCAAATGCTTGTGCACCATTATGTGCAACTAAATAATCTAAGTTGTTCCGTTTGCAATATTCAACAAGTACACTTGAAAAAACAATGTCGTCCTCAACAATTAAAACTAAATGATTATAATTTTCTTCTTTGAAAATTTCTTCTTTTTTGATTTCAATTTTGTTAATTGCCTCGTTGTTGTTTCGTTCGATTTGTTCATTGTTTACTTGTGGCAATGTTATTATGAAACAACTGCCTTTTCCACTTTCACTAATGAGTTCAATTTTTCCCCCCATCATGGTTGTAAGTTCTTTGCAAATGGCAAGTCCTAATCCTGTGCCACCAAATTTCCTGCTCGTCGATCCGTCTGCTTGTTGAAATGCATCAAAAATTAACGATTGTTTATCAAGAGGAATTCCAATTCCCGAGTCACTTACTTTAATTATTAAATTACTTTGATTATCATCTAAATCAAACTGCAAATGCACTCGTCCATGAGCTGGTGTAAATTTAAAAGCATTCGACAATAAATTTTTCAATATTTGTTCTACTCGTATACGATCGGTGATAATAAACTCATCTTTTGTAATTGTTGTTTCAATATCAAAAACAATTTTATTTTCATTCGCTAATTCAATAAAAAGAGAGTTTATATCATCAATGATTTCCTCTACTGGAATTTTTTCAAATTGCAAATCTAATTTACCTGCTTCAATTTTTGATAAATCAAGAATATCATTGATTAACATTAAAAGGTCACTACCCGATTTGTGAATTACTTGAGCATGCTCTCTTTGTTTTTCATTCAAATGATTTGTCTTGTCCTCTGATAGTAATTTTGCAAGAATAAGAATACTATTTAATGGCGTTCTTAATTCATGACTCATATTTGCCAAAAAGGCCGACTTATATTTATTACTTTGCTCTAACTGTTGTGCTTTAGCAGTAACATGTTTCCTCGCTTCCTCAATTGCACTGTTCTTTTCCTCTAATAACTTGGCTTTATCTTCAAGAATTAAATTAACCTTCTTTAATTCTTCTTGTTGATATTTCAATTCTTCTTCACTCGCCTCTAGTAATTCTGACTTTTGAATGAGTTCATTATTTATTTTCTTCAGTTCTTGCTCTTGAAAAGCTAATTCTTCCGCCTGCTTACGTGATTCAATTAAAAGTTGATTGGTTTTTAAATTAGCACGAACGTTATATAAGTTAGCCGCAATTGGTTCAGCCATTTTTTCCAGTAGCTCTACCTCTTCTCGAATAAATGATTTTAATTTAGCTACTTGAATAGCTCCTACCACAGTACCACTGGTTATTAAGGGAATTACTACTATATTGCATGCATTCGATTCACTGCCGTCGGAATATTCAATGGTAAAGTAGGGGTCAAATGTTTCGTTACTAATAATGGTGGTTTTTGTTTCAAGGACTCTTCCGATTAAACTCGACTTCAATTCATATCGTTTGCTATTTAAAATTTTTGTGTTTAGTTGATAATAGGCTCCAAGTTGAATGTGTAAATCATTCATGTCTTCATTATGTAATAAGAACACTGCGGCCTGATCAACTCTTAGATGTGTTACAATTGATTCAATAATTTTCTCTAACAACTCAGTAAAATCTTTATTACTGGTTCTCATAATTTCATTGAGCTGTACCAAGCCATCGTGTTGCCAACGTCTTAATTTTTCTGATTCATAGGAAATAGCTAAACGATTACGCATTTCGATTAATGCTTTCCCTTGAACATCTTTTTCGCTTAATGGCTCAAATGATTGATTAAAATTGCCTTTTCCAATTTCCTCGACAAATGCCGCTTTTTTTCTAAGACTAATTATTGATTTTTTTAATTCTGTAATCATAACACCAATAGCATTATCTGGTGTTTCAATATTGATTTCTGGTAATTCTCCGCGACCTAGCTGAAATAAGGCATTTTGTACTTTTAGTACAGGACGTACAATTTGTTTTTTTATAATGAAGGCAGCATTTAACATCAATATTAAAAGCATACATGAAAGACCAACTACAACTATTAAAATCCAATTATAGCTATATAACATTTCATCCTGTATTTTAATTAATACATTTGATTGATGATTGGATATTTTCTTTAGTTGGTAACTAATAGCATTTGATGCAGGTAGTATTTCATTATGCAGTGCAAGCTGCGCTTTATCAGTTTGAATCGCATCTGCGTTATTTATTCTAGCATATAGAACATTTAATAATTTACTCTCTGCATCGAGAATAGTTTCATATTTAGATAAACATTCATTCAGTGCAAAGTAATCTGGATTATCTACCTTATTAAGTGCAATTAACTTCGATTTTATTTTTATAAAATCGTAATTTTTTAATTGTCTTAGGCTATCTAGGTAATATGATTCCTGTTGATTGTAAACTGCATTGGAGGTATATAAGGCAGAATTGTGAACCAATAACTGCAGTTTGTTTATTTGCAGTAGTGTGGGATTTGTTTTATTGATTAATTCAGCCGTTTTGTCTTGATTCGTTTTTATTACAAAAAAACTCACGATAACACTTAATACAGCTACCACTAATACAATTAAAAATGAACTCTCAATCTTTTTATCGATTCTTCTGAATGTTCCCGTTTTTAATTTTAACATAATTAGTCTTTTTGAATGAAGTAGGTGAATTCATTCAATTTGGACGTTCTACGTTAAATCCAAAAAAAGGTTAAAAAAAAACGGAGCTTTTTAGGCTCCGTTTCAAATATTTATAAAATACTATCGGTTCAATAAGACTGTACCTTTAAATTCATTGCTTCCAGCTTTGAGAATGTAAAAATAGGTTCCTGCCGGTTGATCTTCACCCGTATTATCTTTTTTACCATTCCAACATGTTTGTGCCGAACTGCTTGTAAATACTTTTGTGCCCCAACGATTGTATATTTCCCATGACGTACAATCTTCAAATTTGGTGTTAGCCCCTAAGTTGAAACAATCATTTACACCATCATTATTTGGTGTGAAGATATTAGGTACGTTGTTGAAATAATCTGCTAATAAGCCAGGTCCAAATGGTGCTACTAATGTATCCGAACATTGATTGTTATACGCAATTAGTGTAATGTTGATGGTTGATCCAAATGCATAAATATGAGTAGGGTTTGCATCCGTTGTAGTATTGCCATCACCAAAATTCCATTCATAATTTAAGGAATTAGTGCTATTGTTAATTAAAGTGATTTCTACTCCCTGGCAACCAATGACAGTAACAGCGCTGTCAATAGCAAAGTCTGCTATTGGCTGATCATTTACATTGATAGTAACTTGATCATCGTCAGTACATCCATTTGCATCTGTTACAATAACAGTATAGGTGGTATTAACAGTCGGAGAAGCAATCGGATTCGCAATTGTTGCATTATTTAATCCTGTTGAAGGGCTCCAGTTGTAGGTTGAGCCACCACTTGCAGTTAAGGCTATACTTCCTCCATTACAAATAACTCCTCCACTTGAAACGACAGCTATTGGTAAAGGATTTACGGTTATTGTTGTGTTTGCCGAGTTTGAACAACCATTGTTATCAGTTCCAACTACTGAATAGGTAGTTGTGCTTGTTGGATTTGCAACTGGATTAGCAATTGTTGAACTACTTAATCCTGTTGTTGGTGTCCATACATAATTACTCGCTCCAGAAGCGGTAATTGTTGTCGAACTTCCAATACAAATTGCTGTGCTATTGCTAGCAGTTACATTTGGTAATTGATTAACAACTACCATAACGCTATCTGATTTTTTACATCCATTTGCATCTGTAACTAAAACATAGTAAGTTGTAGTAGTAGTAGGCGATGCCACAGGATTTGAGATAGTAAGATTATCCAATGTGCTATTTGTCGTCCAAGCATAAGATGTTCCTCCACTTGCATTTAATGTGGTTGTTGTACCTGAACAAATGGTAGCTGTCGTACCTGCATCTGCGTTAGGCAGTGCATTGACAGTAACATTGTATGTTACTGTTGTACCAATACAACCATAATTATTCGTTTCTTGAACACTTACTACTGCACTTGGAACAGTTGTCATAGTAGCAGTAGTAGAGTTGGATGTCGATATTCCATTAAATGTTCCACCTGAAATATTCCAGCTGTATGTACTTCCAGTGGTATTAATTACGCTATATGTTGCTGAATCGCCAACACAAATTGCATTATTTCCTGTAATTGCACTTGTAGATGGAATAGGATTAATAGTTACATACAAGGTGTCAGATACTCCCGCACAAACAGTATCGATCGTTGTACTGTTTTCGTCGTACCATAATGCTACTATTTGCGGACCCGCAACGTTCCAGTCAACAACTACATTATTAGTCCCATCACCACTGATAATTGTACCACCTTGTGCATGCCATGTGTAAACCGATCCAGGAGTGTTTAATGTTGTATATGAAATTCCTTGAGCAAGATTCGCACATAACGTATTTGCACCAGTAGGAGCTAGAGGGTCAAGAACAACATTAATGTTAACCGGTAGCATAACTGTATCTGAAGGACAACCTTTGTCCGTTACTTCAACCACAGAAACTAAAGCCGGAGTTTGGATTCCAGGCCAGTCGATTGTGATTGTATCCCCACCTTGCCCTGAAGCAATAGTTCCATTGGTAATTATCCAATTGTAACTAGAACTAGGATTTGGATTGTTCACCCAATATTGAACACCTGTTGCTCCTGGACAAACGGATAAAGTTCCTGTAATTCCATTTACAGTTGGAGCAGGATTAACAGTGATATCAATCGTATCTGCATTTGCACATGAATTACCATCTATTCCATTTAATATATAACTTGTATTTGAGGTGGGAGCAACATTAATGGAGGATGTACTACCCAATGAATTTCCAGTTGCTAATTCTGTCCAAGAATAATTTGTTGCGCCACTACCTGTCAATGTCATTGTATCGCCATAACATAAATTAGTAGATGCAGTTAAAATTTGCACAATTGGTAATGGATTAACGGTAATCGTAATTGTATCGTAACTAATGCAATTAGCAGCACTTGTCCCTTCTACAAAATAAGTAGTGGTTGTTTGTGGTGTTACCGTTAAAGCACTTCCTGTTCCTACAGCAACCCCAGGAGATAATATATCATACCAATTATAGGTCGATGCTCCAGAAGCACTTACTGTGGTAGATTGTCCAATACAAATTGCTGATGGATTTGCTTGAGTAGTAACAATTGGAAGTGGATTCGAAGTAACAGCAACACTATCAGAAGTAGTACAACCATTTAATGTTGTTACAACTGTGTAATAAATAGTAGATGCCGAAGTTCCAGTATTGCTAATGTAAACTTGAGTTGTAGATGTTGTGTCAGATGATAATGCCGTATTTGGTGTCCACACATAGGTGTAACCGTTAGTTGCATTTGCTCCAATGGAAACCGTATCGCCGTTGCAAGAAGAAATCGCAGTACCTGCTTCTGAAATAGGAAGTGGTTTTACATTTACAGCAACAGTGTCATGGTCAAGACATCCAAATAAGTTGGTGGTTAAGATATAGTTGTGTGTTTCAATAGCAGTGGTGCTATTATTTAGCGTAACAGTAGTTGAAGATTGAGTTGGTCCTGAAATCCCAGTAGATGGAGACCAAGAGTAATTATAGTTGGTTATCGATAAATCTCCAATAGTGCCAGATTGTCCTGAACAGAAAGTAATATCATTACCTGCTTGCGCAGTAGGTACAGGACTTAAAACTACTTGTACGGTATCAGAAGAGGTACAACCATTTAATTCTGTTGTAACAGAATAAAATAAAGTGTCTGGGGTTAGTGCAGTGGTAGTGTCTGAAAGAGTAGGATTAGAAATCAAACTATCACTTAAGTTAGTTCCAGGAGACCACGTATAGGTGTAACCGTTAGTTGTTGTTCCTCCTAATTGGACAGTGCTTCCTGAACAAAGTAATTGATTTACTCCAGCAACAGATGCAGGTACAGGCTTGATTGTAACATCTACTGTTGCTGTGTCTTTACAACCGAACCAAGTTGTTATAACCGAATAGGTAATTGTTATTGGGGAGTTTCCTGAATTAGTTGCAGCAGATGTTGGGTCAGAAACAGTTGTACTACTTAATCCCGTACTTGGTGTCCAAGAATAAGTATAACCACTTGTTGATGTACTTCCAATAGTAGCACTTTGTCCTGAGCAATAGGTTTGGCTAGTTCCAGCATTAGCTGTTGGTACAGGTCCAACAACAACTCTTACAGTATCGTAATTCTGACAACCAGCAAGATCAGTATTTAAGTAATAGAAAACAGTATCAGTGGTAGCGCCATTGTTAGTTAATGAAACAACAGGATTTGAAATTGATGGATTACTTAATCCCGTACTTGGTGTCCATGAATAATTGTAACCGCTAGTAGAAATCGTACCTAATTGTCCATTAACTCCTGAACATAAATACAAATTGCTACCTGCATTGGCTGTTGGAACAGGTTTAACAATCACCTTTACGGTATCTTTAGCTGTGCAACCAAACCATGTGGTAGTTAGAATATAACTAACGGTATCATTAGCCGTCGTAGTATTAGTTAATGTTACAGTGGATGTACTTCCTGTTGGAGTTGATAAACCTGTTACAGGTGTCCATGAATATGAATATCCGCTAGTTGTTGTACTTCCAATAGTAACTGTCTGACCAGAACAATAAGTTTGATCAACACCGGCATTAGCTGTTGGAATTGGCGCAACTACTACGCGAACGGTATCATTATTTTGACAACCCGCTAAGTCTGTATTTAAGTAATAAAAAACAGTATCGGTAGTGGATCCATTATTAGTTAATGACACAACAGGGTTAGATACATTCGGATTACTTAATCCTGTTGCAGGTGTCCATATATAATTATAGCCACTTGTCGAAATAGTTCCTAATTGTCCATTAACTCCTGAACATAAGTACAAATTACTTCCTGCATTTGCAGTAGGCACTGGTTTTACAATAACTTTAACAGTATCTTTTGCAGTACAACCATACCAAGAAGTCGTAAGAATATAATTAACAGTATCATTTGCCGTTGTACTGTTGGTAAGAGAAACACTAGAGCTACTACCAGTTGGTGAAGTTAATCCGTTCGATGGTGTCCAGCTGTACGTATATCCACTCGTGTTAGAAGAACCAATGGTACCACTACCACCAGAACAAAAACTGGTATCAATTCCAGCAACTGCAGTAGGAACTGGTCGAACAATAATTTGAACGGTATCTGTTGCGCTACATGTAAAATTGTTAGAAACCAAAACCACATAATGCAATGTATCAGGAGTATTTCCAGTATTGGTTAATGTAAATACAGGATTAGAAATAGCAGAGTTGCTTAATCCATTCGTTGGCGTCCACGAATAATTATAACCTGATGTTGATAAGGCTCCTAATGGAGCACTTGTTCCACTACAAATAGATACGTTGTTACCTGCATTAGCAACTGGGTAGGGATTTGCAGTTACTACAACAGTATCTTTGTTAGTACAACCATTTAAAGTAGTGGTTAAAATATAAGTAGTAGTAGTTGGTGTAGAACTTGTATTGCTAATCGTAACTACTGGATTAGAAATAGTAGAGCTGCTCAAATTTGTTGCTGGCGACCATGAATAAGAATAGCCAGTGGTTGAGCTAGTTCCTAAAGTAGATTGACCCCCAGAGCAAAATGAAACATCACTTCCTGCAACAGCTGCAGGCTGTGGTTTAATATAAACTGTTTTTGTTAAGGTATCAGATGGACAGCCAAATGGATTTAACGCAACAATACTTACAGTAGCTAATCCTGAAGAGGAAAAGTTTACAGATGCAGACGCAGTGTTAGTTCCAGCAACCTGAGTTCCATTCGTAACAATCCAATGATAAGTATAACCAGATGTTGATGAAACAGAATAAGCAATTCCCGTTGCTGCATTCAAACACAACGTATCTGGCCCATTCATTACGGTTGGCTTTTGCGTGTTAATTACATTAATAGTATAAACAGTGTTTGTCACTTTTGCAGGACATCCATTATCAGTAGCTGAAGTTGAAAATTGATAAGGAGTAGATCTTCCTTGATTACATGATGTTGTCCAACAAAATTGAGTACTAACTGTTGAATCACCTGATGCGTTTGCGAGTGTCGCTGTTGGATTTACTAATGTTGAATTAAAAATATCTCCTGTATGCGTGATGAACAAACTATCTCCGTTTGGATCGGAATAACCAACATTAAAACAAAGTGTTTGTCCTTCTTGAATGGTATAAGTTGTTTGAGAGGAAGATAACGTAGGAGCAGGATTTGTTGGACAATTAATAACAATAATTTGAATATCTAATCTTGACAATCCGATTAACACACCATTTCTGTATTCACTGATTTCAACGGCAACAACATAATACCCTTGGTTTGGCGAAACATATACACCGAGTCCTGTGGTTGGATTCATTGATGCATAGCTATTCAAACCGAAAGGTTGTGTGTTACTAAAATTCGTAGCGTAAGCTACTGTTGGAATAGGCCAAGTATAAGTAGTGGGAGCTGTTGGACTAGGAGAACCAGAACTAGAAATTCCTGAAAAAGGGGTGACGAATGAATAACTCAATGAATCACCATCCACATCAATCGCTTGATTTAATATACTTACTGTATCATTTGCACAAATAAAAGGTACTGGTGGTACCGCAAATGTCGGAGAGTTATTAATAATTGATGGAGCTGGAGCATAAGCATAATATGCTTCACCCGTTGCACCTGGGTTACTCAAGTTAGCGATATTATTATTACGACAACAACGGTCAGCAATAAAGTAATATCCTGTAGTGTTTGCTGGAACGGAAACAGTGGTTTGATAGATACCTTCTTCTACACAAACGTTAGGTGCAAAAGAACAGCTAGCCCCAGCGTTAGGAGGTACAATTGCTTGCTGAGAAATCAAGTTTAATGTGGCTACAGCAACGCGCTGTTTTAAACTAGGGTTTCCAGGATTGTCTTGATACGCTCCAATAGAAGTACTCGTTGGTAATTGAGAACTTCCAGGGTCACATAAACGATAAATTTTTAATGTAACGCGATAATCATATAATCCAGTACCTGAATTAAGACCCAAATAAGTATAGGTCATATTACCTCCCATTAAGTGGGTTGCTGATGCATCTTGTGTGGTTAGCATTAATGCACCAATACAGCAGAATACTGCAAGTAGTAGTTTTTTCATAAACTAGTTAGTAAGGTTGAACTTTTGTTTTGGTTGTTAAGGGGCATCAAAGTAAGTAAAAATCAATTTATTTCCCTTGTAAAAGGATGATTATTTTCACCTCTGAATTGTAAAAAAAAGTGCTAATTGGTACTTCTAAACGGAATTTCTATTCATCCCCGTTTTTTCCGCTTAAATCCATGTATTTTCTTATTCGGAAACAATTCTAATGATCTCTTAAAATGAAAAAAACCTGACTGAATTTCTTCAATCAGGTTTTTTTGAGGTCGCGAGCGGATTTGAACCGCTGTACAAGGTTTTGCAGACCTCTGCCTAACCGCTCGGCCACACGACCCTTTAATTGTGGGGCAAACTTATAAAAAAAATAAATATCCCAATGAATTTACAGCCGACTTAAACTAAACAATTCCTAAATAGTTACAACAAACTTTTTAGCTTGATATAAGTTAGTGTAAATCAATATAAAATTCTATGTAAAGGCATTAAACCCTGTTACATCCATACCTGTAATCAGTAAGTGAATGTCGTGTGTGCCCTCGTAAGTAATGACACTTTCTAAGTTCATCATGTGACGCATAATCGGATATTCACCTGTAATGCCCATTCCACCTAACATCTGACGAGCCTCTCTAGCAATGTTAATAGCCATGTTCACATTATTGCGTTTGGCCATAGAAATTTGAGCAGGAGTTGCACGGTTTTCATTCTTTAAAACCCCTAAACGCCAAGTTAGTAGTTGTGCTTTTGTGATTTCAGTAATCATTTCAGCCAGTTTCTTTTGCTGTAATTGAAATCCGCCGATTGGTCTTCCAAATTGCTTACGCTCTTGGCAATATCTCAAGGCCGTATCATAGCAGTCTAATGCTGCTCCAATAGCACCCCAGGCAATACCGTAACGTGCAGAATTTAAACAACTTAAAGGACCTTTTAATCCTTTAATGGTTGGGAATATATTTTCTTTTGGCACTTTCACATTATCAAACACTAACTCGCCGGTAGCACTTGCACGTAATGACCATTTTCCATGTGTTTCTGGTGTGGAGAATCCTTCCATTCCTCTCTCAACCACTAACCCACGAATGTCTCCATTTTCATCTTTTGCCCATACAACTGCCAAGTCTGCAAATGGAGCGTTAGAAATCCACATTTTTGCTCCGTTTAATATCACGTGATCACCCGCATCTTTAAAATTAGTGACCATTCCTGCAGGGTTCGAACCATGATCAGGCTCTGTTAATCCAAAACAACCCATCCATTCACCAGAAGCTAGTTTAGGCAGATATTTTTTTCTTTGTTCCTCAGTACCAAAAGTGTAAATAGGATACATAACTAACGAACTTTGCACAGACGCAGTAGAACGAACACCAGAATCCCCTCTTTCAATTTCTTGCATTATCAAACCATAAGAAATCTGGTCTAATCCGCCTCCACCATATTCCGTCGGAATATAAGGACCAAAAGCACCAATTTCTGAAAGGCCTTTTATAATTTGCTTCGGAAATTCCGCTTTTTGAGCATAATCTTCAATGATTGGAGATACATCTCTCTTCACCCATTCACGAGCCGCATCACGGATTAATTTATGCTCATCCGTAAGTAATTCGTCCATTAAATAATAGTCGTGCGCTTGATAACGATCTTTTGCCATAAGTTGTATTGTTAAATTAGTCTGCTAAAATACAGGTCGCAAAGGTAAAATTTACACTTAATTTATGAAACAACTTCCGTTTAAAATAGTTCAGAAAAACAAAATCAATTATTTACGCTCTACTTTGTAATGAATCCGCTTGCCAGCTTTTGCTTTATACCAAGAAGCTCTAAAATCGACATTAATCCAGATGAATTGGTCATTGCAATTAGCCTGTTTGTTCACGATTGATTCCCAATCTTTAACCTTAGTAATATTCTTTCCCATAGAGGTATTCCAAACCACCATTACATAGTGACTTGCATTTAATGGCTGAATGTAATTTTCATTATTTTCTATTATTTTTCTTAAAGCAATGAGGTTGGTGTCTTTGTGAAAAACCTCATTCGAAGAAATTTCACATAAATGCATTAATAAGTTTTCGACGGGTGCAGCACAATTTTCTTTTTTGCTTTGAAATTGTAGTCGGGCAAAATTCGAATCAGCTATGATAATTCCCGGAGAATTCGAAAAAAGATGGAGTGTTTTATTTAACTCAAAAGAGTCTTTCAATAGCACTATTTTTTTTCGGTCAATAGTGTGGCGACTAACGAAATTATTAATGCTTTCTACCGATTGAAATCTTGGAGGTTTATATCCATTTGCACGTATTAAAATTTTTGTACAACTAGTAGCTAGTAGAAATAGTCCGATAAATAAGATGTTTTTCATCCTGTTTTTTTTATGTTCAATAAAGGGAGGGGGAGAGCTTACGGGCTCAGCCCCCTGGGGCATTTTAAAATTCGGGCTTACGGGCTCGAAGGCAATTTAACGACAACCAATAGTTAATATATATGCATTTTCTAGTTCTTGAATTTCGTAATGACCAGGTAACAATGTTATTCCTTCCTCACTCCCTAAATCTCTACTAATGTCATCTGGAATTTCAAAGGATTCATCCAAGTCAAATATGTTATGTTCTTGAAGTTGTTTACTTAAAGCTTCATTCATCTCGTTTTTCTGAATTTCTATTTGAAGTACATGGTCTTCGTAAGAAGTATAAGTGCCAGCAGAAAGTGGGTTTGATCGATCGAATGTGCCATATAGAAATACACACATGCCCGGATATACTTCACAGTCGTACTTGGGTTTGCCAAATACAATAACAATGTGAATTTTGGGTGGACGAATACAAGTTGTACCTTGATTCAACTTTTCAGCCTTAGCTGGCAACATGTTCATGCTTGCTATCAGCATAACAAGTGTTAAGATTTGTTTTTTCATTTTGTTTGTTTTTTTGAAAGGATATTTAAATTGATGAGTCAAAAATACATCTGCATAAAATGATTATCCGTTTACAAACGTTTAGCAATTAACAGGTAATTGTTAGTGATAAAAAAAGCCCCTTCAAATGAAGAGGCTTTACTTAGTATTTTATATAATTATGGAATCAGCTTTTTTTCTTCCACTTGAATTATTTCCTTGGTCACGTTATCAAACAGCAAAGCATAAATATAAACCTGATTCACATTTGCAGTGGATGGTTTTAGTTTATAGCTGTAGTTCCTATTCAATTCTTGCCCAGCAATTCCTACGCTAGCAATCGTTTCTCCATAGGTGCCAGAAAAGGATCCTCTTAGCATGTGACGATGCACGTAGTTTAAAACATCTACAGACCCATTTTTTTGGGGCGCCACTATACTATCTTCTGCAAAATACACGGCTAGATTTACGGGATTTGGATAGTTATTAATCATTTTAACATTCACCGATGTCGTCATCATGCTATCAGCGGTATTAAATGAATTAGTAATAGCTAACCAAGCATCCGCAGGACGCTGTAATATGGTATCAATTGTAGTTTCCCAGTCAGGCCAGTCAAAAATATATTGCGCAGCACTTGATTGTTTATATAGTCGATTAATCATCCCTTTTGGGAATGATAAGTTTATCAAGTTAAAATCAGTTGCAATAGCTGTTCCTTCTGTCGTTTGAAAGTTATCCTGGAAAGGCGCGTTTTGTGGCCATGAAAAAAAACCAGCATGTACACTTAACACTACTAATTGATCGCCATAAATATCTTGTAATCTTTTTGCTTCGGCGTGGGAGGCAGGACAAGCCTGACAAGTATGACCGGTAAAATCTTCCAATAAAACTTTTCGAACAATCGTATCAGCTGTTGAATCTGGAGGAGTTGCATTTCCACTTACTCCATAAGGGCCTTCTACTTTATCACATCCAAAGAAAAGAACCCCTAGAATAAGTGAAGTGCTAAGCGTAAATAATTTTATATGTTTCATCATGGTATTAAAATCTGCTTGTTACTGTTACATTAAATCCATTGCTCGCTGGCACATATCTACAAACCCCTCCTACACATAATAATCCTGCACGCTGACGAGCATAGCCCAATCCAATGCGTGTTGGTCCTTTAGTATATACCAAACTCCCATTGTAATAATGGAAGCGATGTTCTGGATCAGGATTTCCATAATTCCATTCATCAAAGGCAGTGATAATCCATTTCGGAGAAACGCTGTATTCGAGTAAAAGCATCGCCCAATTTTTCTTGTCTTCAGCAGTTGCCAAATGCTGCAATTCTGTTCTTAAGCTATGCTTTGAATCAAACTTGTGCAAATAATCAATTACACCAATATGTGCTGTAACTTCCTTTTCACCAATTTTACCTTCAATTACATTCTTATCATATATCTGATAGATATACGTCAGAATTAATTTATCATTCTTAGAAATCTTTTTATTCATCTCAAAAGTCGCGTCTTGGTAATAACGGTTGTTGCCAATTGCAAAAAAATCAGAAGTGTAACCTAATGTATCATTACTTACAGGTCCACGTTTAATATCGTTTACGGCAGAAGCAGATAAACTGAATTTAGTGCCATGTTCTCCTCCTAAAGCGCTTCCTGGTTTACAGTAAATATATATTTCACCCGCTGCGCCCATTTCACCGTTTGGTTGTGTTGCAAAAGGATATAGTGTACTTAGCCTATACGTTAATTGTTTATTGATTGCGGGTAGGTAATTGATAAATAAACTATTTCCTGTGGCTCCTCTATCTGATCGATAATTCATATTGTCTACACGCTTACCAGATATCTGAGCACCAAAACCTTTCTTCGCATAATTAATATTCACTAACAACGCTTCTCCATTTTTATAAATGAAATTATTAACGATGGAAGGATCATTAATTTTGTTTGCATATTCTGCATTTATCAGCCAATTGCCATAGCCGATATTCGTTCTGAATGCATAAGCACCAACATTTTCAGGGAGTATTCTAGTTGGTACATTATCTTTCTGATATTTGCTTACAAAACTACCGCCCATGCCTAGCCGAAGTTTTTTGTCAGCCCATGAATCAAATAATTCGTTGAGTTGAAGGTCGCCATCAAAACCGCGAACTATTCCAGGTCCCTTAGAAAAGAAATTACGTTGCTCAGCAACAAATCCTTTTAGTATAACTCCTTTATAGGGATTATACTTGATATGTAATCCATCCATTGCATTATCAACGCCTAATGCACGTTCTTCATAGCTGCGAAAAATCAAACCATTACCAAACTGATCATAAAAATTACCGGCAGTAATAGTAATTTCATCTTTGGTGAACTGCGCAAAGCGATAAGTAATACCACTACCACGGTAGTTAGGGTCAAATCCTTGCAATGCATTTAAATAACTTTCGTAACGTAATCCTGCTTTAAAGTTCCCGGATTCGTAGTTAAGATTAAAGAATCCATTACTTAATAATTTTTCAGGAACATCGGGTGCAAGAATCGCACTGTCTGGTCGGTAATACTGAGAGTTAACCTCAAAATTACCAGACAAATTAGACATCGTAGGTGACTGCTGAGCATTCAAGTGGTTAAAAGAAAAAAGCACTAAGAGTAGCCCAACGCCAACAATTCGTAATTTCTTATTCATTTTATTTAATTAAAGTGCAAAAATAAAAACGGGAACCTAACAATCTGTAAAGTCCCCGAATTTATTTAAATATTAGGAATTATTTACCCGAAAGTTTTTTAATTTCTTCAAATAAATTGTCTTCATCACCTGCAGAGTAGTTATTGTGCTGGGCTACTAATTTTCCAGTTCCATCAAACAGGAAAGTATGAGGTACCGAATTAACATTCATCGCTCTTTTAAAATCACCGTTAGGGTCTAATAAAATAGTATAGTCCCAACCTTTTCCTGCAACATAAGGTGCCACGCGGCTCATTGATCGACTATCATCAATTGATACAGCGAATACCTTAATTCCGGTTTCTTTTTGCCATTCTGCATATTCCTCATTAATAGCGTCTAATTCCGCAACACATGGTTTGCACCATGTAGCCCAAAAATCAATGATAAATGGCTTGCCATCATTGCTGATAGAAGAAGTATTGAACTCTTTTCCCTCCAATGTTTTAACACTGGCATGTCCCACATCTGATATAGAAGAAGTAGTTTGAGCGAAAGCGAAGGTGCCTAAGAAAATAGCAACGATTGAAATGATTATTTTTTTCATATTACTTGTTTAAAGAAAGACCCAACACAATTGAGCCTTTCCAAATTGAACGTTATTATTTGTCTAAAATTACTTTTTTAATAATTTTTTGACCAGGAGTTTCAATGCTGATTAAATACGATCCATTTTCATAGCTTGATAAATCAACAGATAAATTTCCATTATTAGCAACATTTTCTGTTCTTGAAATTACTTTTCCTGCAAGATCGGTAACAGATAGTGTAAACGTAGTTGCCTTTAAATTATTTAGTGTTAGGCTAACATTGCCAGCACTAGGTATAGGATAAATACTGATTGTTTCATTCACAGCATTTTCACCAACACCAACATTTTGAGTAATATTAATATCATCAATGTATCCGTTGTTTCCATATCCACTGATAGCAGTAAACTTAGCAATGATATCGCTTTGCCCTAATAAAGAGGAAAGATCAACTGTTTCTAATCTCCAATCTGTTGTTGATCCAGCTACTGGTGTCCATGCATTAGTTTGAGCAGTAGTGTTAGTGGTTAATCCTAAATCATCTGTTTTCCCCCAAAGTTGGCTCCACGTTGTTCCACAATCTGTTGTTGCGTTAAAATCTAATTCATCATTATAGGCAGCACTATATCTTGCTTTTGCAACATAGAATGTAAGGTATGCGTTGTTTGCTCCAACTAAAGAGAATGGAGGCAAAAACAATTCGTCTATTTGACCTCCAACAGAGTTGTAATAGTCAATTTTTGCTGAACCGTTTGTTCCTGCAGCACCTGAAGCAACACGCGTCCAAGTATATCCTGCATCAGGGTTATAACGTGCCCATCCAGCAGGAGGGAAAGCGCCAGTTGTAAATCCTTGAATAATTGGCGTTGCAATAGGAGCAGCAGCAATTAAAACAGGCGTCACGTAAGAGTCATTATGCGTGTCTTGATCTGTTGAAGCATTCGGGTTAGAAGTTGCAGTCGTTATCGTATGCGAACCAACGGCTAAGGTGATTGCAGGTAATGTAATTTGAGCAGTTCCTCCTGATGGAATGTTTCCTGTCCAGCTAAAAGTTTGATAGCTACCAGCATCTACTTTATAAAGAATATCTAATGAATTAATATCTGCTACCCCATAATTGTAAACCGTAACAGTTGGAGCAACTACGCTATCACAATTTAAATACGTCAATTGATTAGCGGTAATTCCAGCATCATTTTGAATTAATGTACGACTATATCCTGCTTGATGAACTTCTTTTGTTGCATCATCTTGTACAAAACCAACAACCGCAATTTGATTTTGGTCATATACATTTGCCATTGTCCAAGTGAAGTTATAAACTACTGAATCCCCTTGAACCATTGTTGATGGTAATGCAGTACCGTTAGCATCAGGCAACATTTTTACCATAACACCCTCAAAGTGCTTTTCACCATTTGATCCAGGTGCAGTAGTGAAATAAATATTTCTTTCAATTATTGCAAAGCGAGCTAATAAACCAGTTGTAGAAACGCTTCCTGTCATTTTAACTACAGCTGTAACGTTTACATCCGTACCATTAATAGCATGTGTGATATCTACAGTAAATGGAGAAGTAACAGCATAACGATTACTGATATCTGCTTGGGTTAATGAAGCAGGTTGGTCATTATAAACGTTTCCATCAAGAATACCATTCGGAGAGTAACTGTTCGAATAATAGGTCATTCGGGCACCTACATCCGTTGGATTATGATTGTATAGTGGTCCAGGTGAAGGAATAGTATTTTGATATTTGATAGATACTACCTCATTGGCATTTGAATTAAGTAGTGCATTTAAAGGTCCATTGGTTGCAGCGCACGGGCCACAGTTTTCACTTGTAAATTCTTCAAAC
>JBJTMY010000264.1:0-3144 GCA_046073825.1 Bacteroidota bacterium | reverse complement strand
CATGACTAGTTAATTTGAATTTTTGAAGTGAATTTTGAATTATCGGTTGTGTCAACTATTTCTAAAAGATAAATACCTTGTTCTAGTTTACTGATATCAATCGTGTAGATTAAATCGGTAAATGACCCATTGTCTACCTGTTGTCCAACCGCATTTAACAATACATAGTTTTTAAGTTCGTTAATACTTCCCGAAAGTCTAATGCTATTCTTCGCCGGATTAGGTTGCAGTTGAATATTGTTTGATGTAGTAGTATTTTCTAATCCAGTTAGAATTGTTGGAGTAGTGGTCTGTAAGGTAAAGCCAGTACTTATGCCTTTGTAAATTATGTTTCCTAACGAATCAACCGTTAATGTGTCGCAGTAAAAACTAGTACATCCTATAAATGCGGAAGACATTGTTAAGCAAATCGTATAAGTTCCAGGGTTAGCATACGCATGACTCGTTAATAATTGATTCACTAACGGCGATCCATCACCGAAATCCCAACTGTAGTTATAACCATTACCTGGGAACAATACAACGGCGTCTATTTGATAAGGTGCTGTTTGGGTAAATACAAACTGTGCACTGCAAGGACTTCCATTGGGGTTGTTGACAGTATCAATTAAAATTATATTGCAATAAGTATTCGTGCAGTTGGCTGTGGTTACTGTTAAGCATACATTGTAAAATCCATATCCATTATAAACATGATGCGGAAATGCATTGGTACTTGTGCCACCATCACCAAAATCCCAAGAGTAAGCAACAGGAGCACCAAGCATCGGATTCGCAATTGATTGATTAATAAAATAAGCATCAAAACCAACATTTGTATAGGTAAAGTTAGCTTGACAATTTGATGTAGGAGCCTGAATTATGATAGGCTGACAATAACTACATAAAACAATTCCGTTGCTATCAATTTCATCCATGCAAATGTAATAGGTGCCTGGAAAAAAATAAGTATGATTGATGATTGAAGTAGTTGTTTGAGTAATCCCATCTCCGAAGTTGAAAGAAAATGTATTTCCAGAATTTAAATTAGATGGTATAAAATCAAAGGTGTTATTTCCTGTTTGATTAACTGTGAAACTGCAACTAACTCCTCCAGGACCGCTGGTAATAGTAACTTGATAGCAATAATTACAAGTATCTACTCCTGAAATATAATTCATGCAAACATTGAAAGTTCCTGCCGACCCAAATCCTTTTTGAACTACAGGGCCTGTAACAGTTGGAGAACCATCACCAAAATCCCAGGTTACTGTTCCTGTTGAGTTAGGGATTAAAGCTGTAAATAGTTTTACATACGAGGGTGAGTTTGGTGAAGGACTCGAAAGCTGGAAACTACAACTTGAACCAATTTGTATGACTACTGATGAAGAGCAATAATTTACTCCATTAAATGTTTCGTTACAGGTAACAGTATAAATTCCTGGCACATTATATTGATGACTAACTAATGCTCCATTGCCAATTGAGTTGTCTCCAAAATCCCAATTCACTTGCGTAGTAGCAGCGTTTGTAATATCACTAAAATAATACAGTGAAGTATTGGTGGTGTCTTGATTATATACCACATGACAAAAGCTTACAAATAAGTTTAATGTCGAAGTACAAATGGTCGTTCCATTTGTAGAGTCTAACAGCGACATTGTTACGGTATAATTTCCAGATTGCGTATATGTATGTGTTGGTTGAAGGCTAACCATACTTGATCCATCCCCGAAATTCCATAGCATCATTGGATTGTTCATGGCAGGCGAAAAACTACTGATAAAAACGTAGGTATTTGGTGTCCCATTTTGTGTTGCCGTAATGCTGCAAATTTGCCCTTTGGAATAAAGACTAATGAATATCAAACATAATAATACTAGGTGCTTTTTCATAATAAATAGTTTGGGATGTTCAAATATACTAAAATTCTGACTTTCAGGATTATTGTTTATTTTAGAATCATGAAAAAAATCCTGAGGTACTATGTGTTATTGGTGGCGATATTATTTACTCAAGTAGTTAAAGCGCAATGTTTAGTTGCAGCTTCTAATATTAGTCCTGCAACCTGTAATCAAAATAATGGATTGGTTGAATTAACTTTTACTGGTGGAACTCCTCCTTATTCAGTTAATTTCAATGGTATTCCATTGGGAACTATGAGTAATACTTTACAGATAAGTGGTCTTCAACCTGGGAACTATAGTTTTTCGGTTACCGATAATAATAATGTTATTTGTACAGGAGATGTATCAGTTACTGTTTCTTCTATTTTAAGTTTTCCTCCCAACATTTCACTTTCTTCTGTACCTCCTTCTTGCGATTCTTGTGCAGATGGAACAATCATCGCCAATGTTTCAGGCACAGCACCATTTGTTTATTTGTGGAATAATGGTTCAACAATGCCTAATCTTAGTAATTTACCCTGTGGTACGTATAATTTGATTGTGACTGATATGAATGGTTGTTCGTCGGTTGCAACAGCTTTTTTAAATTGTTCGGGTAGTGGTAGTCATTATATCAGAGGTAAAACATATTATGATGTAAATAATGATTCTGTGTATAACGTTGGCGATTATCCGTTAAGTAATCAAACGGTGCAATTGCTGCCCTCAAATCAAATTGTTTATTCAAATTGGAATGGCGATTATTCTTTTTTTGTGGATACTGGAAATTATCAGGTTGTATTTGTTCCTCAATCAGGAAATCCTTTTCAACAAGTGAGCGGTAATGATACAATCAATGTAACAATCACTAATCAAAGTATTCTTAATGTCGATTTTCCCTTATTGCCAGATAGTGCCGTTAGTAATTATTTATCGTATAGTAATTTTTGGCTACCACGATGTAATTCCGTTCAATCACTCATGACATCTGTTACAAATTATGGGACTACCGTTGATTCTTTAAATGTTCATGTGATTTTTCCACCTTCTTTAATTTTTCAAAACTCCAATAATTTTGCAACAGTATCAGGTGATACTTTAATTTATCAGTTGGGTGGTGTACAACCTGGTCAAACTATTTATTTATTTAGTTCATTTTTACTTCCTGCTCCTGGTACCCAGTTGTCGCTAGTTTCTTTTGTTAATTCGATTAATAGCAATAATACAATTACATCCTTCGATTCATCGATTACTAATTTTTGGGTGATTTGTGGATGTG
>JBJTMY010000263.1:0-3263 GCA_046073825.1 Bacteroidota bacterium | reverse complement strand
GACTTGCCTCAGTTCCTAGGCTTAATTTTGACGTAATTGCAAAGCTCAATGCAGCTCGTAAAGCCCCACCCATTGAACTTGAATTATCTCAACCCAAATTTAAACACTATGTTGGCGTTCAATCTAATTTATTAATCCGTCAGGTATTTAATTTAAGTGGTACTACATCAGCTACAAACAATCCATATTTATTTACTTATGCCATCAATAACAGAAAAGGTTGGGGCTTAGCAACGGGATTGGGATTAACAACTTCTAACAACGCTTCATCGGATGTTTTAGGAGGTTTTGATAAAAGATCTACTCAAGCAATGAATGTAAGACTTGGTATTGAGAAGCGCTTTGTACTTCATCCAAAATGGAATGCACTTGTAGGCATTGATGGATTAATGAATAGTAACAAAAGTACTTCTGATGTTAAAACAGTTCAAAGTTTTGGGACTGCATTTGTTAGTACATCAAAAACTACAGATAATTCAAGTTCAATGGGTGGGGCTTTACGAGCTGCATTGAGCTTTGCAATTACGTCAAAATTAAGCCTAGGAACTGAGGCAAGTCTTGCTTTTACATCGGGGAGTGAAAGTTTTTCAGGGACTACTTCTTCAGATAATGGATTTGGAAATAATACATTTACCACTACGTCAAATACCTCTAGCCATAGTGGTTTTGGGATGAATGTACCAACAGCTTTTTTTGTGATTATAAAGTTTTAATCAATAAAATTAAGATAATGTGGTAAAAAATAGGATATAAAATCGGCTGAAACGTATACTGTTAAAGCAATAGAAGAAAGGATAATGAAAGTGGTTTCATTATCCTTTTTTTGTGGATGAAAAAAAAGCAATAAAAAGTGTCCATCATGTAGTTCAAATCGAATACAGAAACGAGGTATTCAAAGAGGTAAGCAACGATTTAAATGTTCGGCCTGTGGTATGAGTTTTACCATTAGAAACGAAAGCGTAAAAGCTTCGAATCAGTTTGTTTGGTTTAAAAAATGGATAATAGAACGGCAGGTATATAAGTACTTGACTAGAGATAGCGGCATGAGCCAAAGTAAGCTGCAATGCTTGTTCAGAGCCTATTTAAAGGAGGCTCCAACAGTAGCCATCCGCAGTAAGAAGAAAGTGCATTTGCTCATTGATGGCAGTTACTTTACCAATAAGTTGTGTTTGATTTTATACTACGACCACGACATTCGTTATGTACAACTATATCGAGAAACAAACCAAGAGAAATACAGGGAAATAAAGGAAGACCTGGAGAACCTAAAGGAGTTGGGTGTAGAGGTTTACAGCGTTACTTGTGATGGTCACAAAGCTATCTTAAAAGCCGTTCGAAAAGCCTTTCCAGATGTCTATTTGCAACGCTGTTTGGTACATGTAAAAAGGCAAGTAAAAAACTATTTGAGCCAACATCCTAAGTTACCACAATCAAGAGCATTGTTGCAAATTGCTGCACAAATAACAGCTATTAAAACACACGAACAGCGAAACGAATGGTTGAAGCTGTTTTATGATTTTTATACAGCCAACGAATCGTTTATTAATGCTCAAAGTAAACAAGAAACTACAGGTCGATATTGGTACACTCATAAAAATCTACATGCAGCCTGTTCATTGCTGATGGCGGCTTTACCCAATATGTTTTGTTATTTAGATGATGCAGAAATACCCTATACCACTAATCGATTAGAGAGTTATTTTTCTCATCTAAAAGAAAAACTAACCCTGCACCGTGGTCTTCGATTCGAAGCAAAAAAGAACTTCATTAAATGGTACTTACACTTTAAAAACAACCAGTCGAAATAAGTTTTTTTAGCCAAAGGTGTTCAAGAATATAAACTAAAAAGGAGCTAATAAAAGCTCCTTTTTTTAGTTGACCTTTTTTATTCCGTCACACATCAATCTATTGCTGATGAGTTGCTCTCCAGCAGAGCCCACTTCCTCTTCGATTGATAATGCAAAAATCTGTATTATTCTAAGAAAAAAACCTCCTATTTTTTACCACATTGCCTTTTTAATCAACCATTTTTTATATCGCTCTCTAAAAATAATAGGATTCAAAGAAGCATTACTGATGGCTTTACAACCATATTTATCAGTAATTTGTAATTGAAAATATTCAATGTTTGTGTTCGATGTTTTTAGAGTGGGGATGGTACTAAAAGTTGTACCATTGAATTTTTCTTTTTCTTTCCATTCATATTGATAAGGTGGTGTACCACCAAATACAGAAGATTGAATGATGCCAACTGTATCAGTTTGCAATAATGCGATACTATCAGGTAATGCTTTTGAAAATATTGTAGTAACCTGTAAACCAAAACCATTTGATACTACAAAATCATTTGATAATTCATTTACACAACCATATTCATCAATGCTTGCTATGTTTACTGTAGTAATATTACCTGATTTTGGGTTCTTTATTTTGGTGCTAACATGTTCAAACCAAAACCAATCTTCATTCATCATCCATTTGGTAAATAATAATTTTCTGTTATCTGTTGCATTAGCTTCAATATTTAAAATATTACCAACACAAATAGGTTGTTTCGGAATACCATTTACTCTTAAAAACGAAGCATTTGGGATAGATAAATTTAATTCATTACTATTTATGGAATCAGGTATTTTAAATGTGATTTTCTGATTTCCTGATGGGATATAGGCTACTATTTTTTCACCCTCACCAATTTCTTTGTTTTCAAAAAACCATTTTATGTTACTTGTTTTTTCAGCGGTTAATAAATGCTTATAACTTTCATCTAATTGGAGTTCTACTTTCATTGTATTGCTGGTATCGCATTGATATTTTATCCAAACTCCATTTTGTAGAACTGATGAAGCATTTACCATTCCTGATTTTAGGGCTTGATTAAACAAGCAATTTTTTTCTGTTTCGTTACAAGCTTTTATGGTAATATCAGTGGCTAAACTAATGTTTGAATTTTGAATCGGACTCCATTCTAATTTGGCTTTACTACTGTATTTTTTCCATTTTATAGTTACTGATTGTAAAGAATCAATAAATAATATTTCGCCACTATTTTTGGGTACAATATTCCAATTGCCAGCTTGTAAATTTTTTCCTTGCAGTTGGTAAACGTATGGTATTTCAGTTTCAACCGAAGTAGCTCCACGAATGCCCATAGGTAATTGCATTTGAGCCATGCAATTCAATACATTCACTAATAAAATAATTGAAAAAATTAATTTGATTTTCAAATTGAATAAATTATTCTTCAAAGTTAGAACTTCTTT
>JBJTMY010000262.1:0-2771 GCA_046073825.1 Bacteroidota bacterium | reverse complement strand
GAGGCAGAAACAATATTCAAAACTGTTGCTGCGGAGGTAGCACTGCAGCCATTGGCATCGGTAACGGTAACTGTATAACTTCCGGCAGTATTTACGGATATGCTCGCCGTTATAGCCCCGTTCGACCAAAGGTAGGAGGTGCCAGAAGATGCTTGTAATACCTGATTATTGCCTTCGCAAATAGTTACTGTTCCAGTAGGAATGATACTTACGCTATTTGTCAAACTGACATTCATCGTGGCAATCGGCATTGTATCGTTGGATAAATTTACATCGCCTGCTAATGAAGAATATGCGTTGAATAAATAAGTTCCCGATGATGAAAAAGTAAAAGTGTTTGTCATAAGCACACTTGTATCCTGATTACTATTTAAAATTCCCGCGTTGAGCGTTACATTGAATGTTTGAATCGTATTCGAAGGAGTAGTTACTTTTAAAGTAATAGTTGCAGGCGCACCAGAAAAATCGATGGCCGAAGAATTGAAATTTTTCACTTTCACCACTAACGATTTATTCGTATTTGAACAACTGGTAACTATTGGCGAAAGAAATGATGTTACACCTATATCCTTACTGGATATCGTTGGAAAGTAGAAAGTAGCCATTACTGGAATGTGATCAGAACCTTCATGCAGAGCATTGGCTACGGCTTGTGAAACTACTGCATTCGGCATTCGATTAATAGAATCATTATAATGGTTACCATCATTACCATAAGCCACAGTAGAGTTAGTTAAGTAAGAGATACCTGTACTATTTTTAATTGCTTTCGAATACAAAATAAAATCAAAACGATCATCGAGTCCGCCAGTTGCACCACCACCAAAGGAACGTACACGTGGCGATTGCGTATGATACAATGCATAAGCAGGATTATTAAACACTCCAGTTAAGGTCAGTGGATCATAAAATTCACCTTCTGCGTTAGCAGTAACTTGTAATAATTTTTGATACGCTGCTTCACTCGTACTATAAAAATTAAAATCGCCACACACCCAAAATTTGGAGTTAGGCGGAAGTGTGTTCGTGTATTTACGAAGACTATCCACTTCAGCAGCGCGTAGTACTTCGTTAGCTGCGCCAGAACTTGCTTTAAGGTGAGCAGCAAAAACACGAATAGTATCTCTTGTTGGAAGGTACAACAACTTGAACTCTGAAATATCACGCAAAGCGGTACGAATGGGTGTATTCGATACGAACGAGAACAGATTTGATTTAAAGAAAATCGCATTATCACTATCGGGTCCATCATTAAAAACCCCTGCGGAATATGTTACCTGATTTACATTCAGCACCGAATTTAAAATCATATTCACGCCCACTTGCGAGTTCATTTCTTCCACGACGAGAATATCGGGTTGAGCGGCTTGCATCGTCACTCGGTAAGCAGCATTACGGGTGGTAGTGTCTGACGTAAATGCGCTACCGTTAGGATAGTTCAAAAGATTATACGCCATCAACTTTATGGGCTGTTGCGCGAAGGATGGCAAACAAAACAATAAAAGCAGAATACCGAATAAAAACTTAAAAATCCCCAGATTTTTCACAAGACACGCAAGTTAGGAAATATGAGTGGGAGATGCAAGCAATTTGATGATTTGGAGATGAGTTAATTTGAAAATTATATGAGACTTCTCCCTCCCGATAGCTATCGGGATCCAAAGGAGAGGAGAATAAATCTAGTCCCTCCTTCGGAGGGATTTAGGGAGGTCAATCCTCATGGTAGAGAGTTAAATAGTTTAACTAAAAAATACCTCTTCGAAAAATTCATGCTTTCCAATAAACTAATACTTTTGATTCATCAATAAAATGCACATGAATAATTCACAAAATCTTTCTTCAAAAATCAAAGAAGTTTATTTAGAAGGAAAATGGATTGCAAATACGAACCTGAAAGACGCACTTAGCGATGTTGAATTTGATACTGCAATGCATGTTTATAAAAAGCTTAATTCTATAGCAGCACTTACTTTTCATCTGAATTATTACCTCGAAGGATTATTATTTTATATCCAAGAAGGTGAATTAACAATGCATGACTCGTTCAGCTTTGCAATAAATGAAAACATGAATGAACAAGAATGGGAAGAGTTAAAACAAAAGCTTTTTTCGAATGCTTTAGAATTTTCAAAAATAATTGCTGGATGGTCAGAAGCGCAACTACAAGAAGATTTTTATCAGAATCAATATGGTTCGTGGCAGCGAGGTGTAGAAGGAGTTGTTGAGCATGGTTATTACCACCTTGGACAAATAGTGCTAATCAAAAAATTGATTGCTCAATAAAAAATCGATTCGTTTACTAAAGGTCCGCCTTAAAACAAGAACAGGAATTAATCAAATGATTTTTTAGTTTAACACTATGCTTACTGAGCGTCCCGAGGCTTCGGGATAGTAAGTTTTATTTAGAATAAGACCTATCCCAACCTCTCCAATGGAGAGGAGATTTAATTTCTCGTCCCTCCGAAGGAGGGATTTAGGGAGGTATAAGCTAAGATGTGTAAAAATACATTCTAAGAAAAATATCACTATGCTTGCTGAGGCTTCGGGATAGTAAGTTTTATTTAGAATAAGACCTATCCCTCCCAATAGCTATCTGGATCCAAAGAAGAGGAGAATAAATCTAGTCCCTCCTTCGGAGGGATTTAGGGAGGTTAATACTCTTGGTAGAGAGTTAAATAGTTTAATCAAAAATACCTCTTCGAAAATTCATACAAATTAAAACCGCTTTCTTGTAGTCCTGCATCAATCTGACTAACGAGGTCGTCTATACG
>JBJTMY010000261.1:0-2995 GCA_046073825.1 Bacteroidota bacterium | reverse complement strand
TGCTAATCCCGACCAAAGGTACGGGACAAGTTATGCTAATTGAGAATACAGGAACACGGATTGAATTGATTGAAAAGATTAGGTCGGATTTTGTATTTAAAACTCCGAAGGAGTTAAATGTTTATAACCTCCAATGAAATTGGAGGATACTGAAAGCCGCAACACATCACAACTCCAAAGGAGTTGAATAAGTTGTAAAACTGAAATGATTAGATTTTAAATTTGCAATCGAGAATTCAATCACTAAGAAATAATTTCAAACATATTTAAACTATGAACTTCAAACTGGAGTTCCTATCTTTGAGTGGACAAAATTATTAGGGATATAAGGGAGTAACTTTGCAACATGACAAGAATCAGAAAAAGTTACAGCAATGAATATAAACTCAAAGCTGTAGAATTAAGCAAACAACGAGGCAATGCCTCAGCCGTAGCCAGAGAGCTGGGCATCACTGTGAAAATGCTGTACAAATGGATGAAAACAGCAGAAGCAGGAAAACTTACAATTGAATCAGGCAAAACAAAAAGCAAAGAAGAACAAGAAATCATTCGACTGCGAAAACTGTTGAAAGATGCAGAAATAGAACGAGACATCTTAAAAAAGGCAGTAGGCATCTTCACCAAGAGCGACAAGTGAGATTCAGTTTCGTTCAAAAGCATGAAAAAGAATTTCCTGTTGTGAAGCTATGCAAAGCGATGCAAGTCAGCACCAGTGGCTACTATAAATGGATAGTGAGTAAACCATCGAAACGAAAGTTGTTCAGACAAGAATTGTTGCAACAAATTCGTTGGGTGTATTACGAAAGTAAAAAACGATATGGCAGTCCGAGAATAGCCAAGGCATTGCAAATGCAAGGTATTCAGGCATCAGAACAATTAGTAGCGAAGCTGATGAAAGAAAACGAAATCAAGAGCATCATCCGAAAAAAATATGTGGTTACAACTGATTCAAAACATAAATATCCAGTGGTTGACAATAAATTGAATCGTGAATTTTCGGTAAAAAAAGAAAACAAAGTTTGGGTATCGGATTTGACTTATGTCAGCACCAAAGAAGGTTGGGTTTATTTGACAACAGTGATAGATTTGTTGCACAGAAAAGTGATTGGTTGGGCATTGAGCAGCACCATGATGGCGAAAGATACCAGTGTTCCAGCTTTTAAAATGGCTTTGAAAAACAGTTCGATAAAAGCTAATGAGCAATTAATTTTTCATTCAGATAGAGGCATTCAGTATGCTTGTGAAGAATTTACAAATGAAGTCAGCAAACATAAAAACATTGAAAGAAGTATGAGTCGGAAAGGAAATTGTTGGGACAATGCTGTGGCTGAAAGTTTTTTCAAAACCTTAAAAACTGAATTAGTTTATCATCACAATTATCAAACTCGAAAGCAAGCCGAAATTTCTATCTTTGAATACATCGAAACTTTTTACAACAAAACCAGACGACACAAACATTTAAACAACTTAACAATTTTAGAATATCAACAATTAATCTTTAACCAATTAAAAAATGCCGCTTAATGCCTCTAAAATTTTGTCCACTTTTTTCTTGGAATTCCAGAATTGGGCTTTGCAGATTTGTGCAGTGAAAAATAAAATCAGGAAAGTAAATAATTTCATAATCAGTGCTTTACCTACAAAGTAAATCGAATTTAAAGTAAAAAGCAAGGTTATCTGATTCTGAAAAATTTTATTTCTACTTTTGCAGCATGGAACAAAAAACAACAGCTATCAGCCAATTAGGCGAATTCGGATTGATTCATCTTCTTACCAAAGATTTTGAAAATCATAATAAAAATGTGATAAAAGGTGTGGGCGATGATTGCGCTGTGATTGATAATGGTACTGATAAATATACTTTAATCAGCACTGATATTTTAGCCGAAGGTATTCACTTTGATTTGATGTACACTCCATTGAAACACTTGGGTTATAAAGCAGTGGCGGTAAATGTAAGTGATATTTGCGCCATGAATGGCAAAGCTGAATACATCACGGTTTCAATGTCGTTGAGTAGTAAATATACGGTGGAAGCAATGGAAGAATTGTACAGCGGAATTAAACTAGCTTGCGAAAAATATAATGTAGAATTGATTGGTGGCGATACCACCAGCTCATTGAAAGGAATGTTTTTGAGCATTACTGTTATAGGCAGTGTTGAAAAAGAAAAAGTGGCTTATCGTTCAGGAGCCAAACCAAAAGAATTGATTTGTTGCAGTGGTGATTTGGGTGCGGCTTACATGGGTTTGCAATTGTTAGAACGTGAAAAACAAATATTCGTGGCTCATCCTGGCGTATCACCTGATTTAGAAAATCAGAAATATTTATTAGAACGTGAACTGAAAGCCGAAGCCCGTGTAGATATTATTGACATATTAAAAAAGCACAACATCACTCCTACTTCCATGATTGATATTTCAGATGGATTGAGCAGTGAGATTCATCACATTTGCAGAAATAGCAACTGCGGTGCTACTTTGTTTGAAGAAAAAATACCTATTCATTCAGATACTTATGAAATGGCTGTAAAAATGAATATCGACCCAATGACTACAGCTATGAATGGTGGCGAAGATTACGAACTTTTATTTACCATTTCGCAAAGCGATTATGAAAAAATAAAAGAAGAAAATGATATTAATATTATTGGCTTCATCACCGAAGAACCTGGCATTGTAAACCTGATTACCAAAGGCAATAACAGTGTACAAATAGAAGCTAAAGGCTGGAAAGCTTTTAATGCTGATGCTGCCAGCCTTTAACCTGTAATTTATTTAAACGCCAAATTGGGATAAATGATGGTCAAGATGTTTATAAAACATATTGTTCCATTCTGTTTTGTTTAGTTTTCCGAAACTAATTGATTCCATTCCATCAAAATGCTTTTCACCTAATTGTTGCGTTTTTTGAAGATGATTAATCAACCTTGATTTTTCGTTTTCAAATACTCTTTCATCAGCAATAATAAATTGCGGACCTGTGCGGCTATTTT
>JBJTMY010000260.1:0-2827 GCA_046073825.1 Bacteroidota bacterium | reverse complement strand
GACAAAACAGAAATTGCTGCTTATACTGCTTTGGCAGGTGAGCAACTAGGCATGAAATTAATTTTTGCAGAAGCAGGATCAGGCGCCAAACATCATGTGCCAATTGAGATGATAAAAGCAATCAAGAAAGAAGTGAATATTCCACTGATTGTTGGAGGAGGAATTCGTACTCCTGAAAGCGCAGCTGCCGTTTTTAGAGCTGGAGCGAATATGGTGGTAGTGGGTAATTGCTTTGAAAAGGATCCAGAGTTGATTCAAGATATTGCAGCTGCACGATTTAATTTTAATGATGCTGTTTAATGATGGATGCGCTTGAAATTATTGGATTCATTTCCGGATTTGCAGGCGTATATTTAACCATCAAAAAAAACAAATGGTGTTTCCCTGTTGGTATCATCAATGTTGTTTTATCCTGCTTATTGTTTTATGAAAGTCGATTGTATGCCGACTCCTTACAACAACTCGTTTACATACCCTTATTGATTGCAGGTTGGTTAAATTGGAAAACCAATACGAATGAAGATTTTATTGTTGAACGACTCAACAAAAAAGAAATATTCATTTACTTTTTATTGTTTTTATCCTCCGGAATTTTACTTGGCTATATTTTAAAAACAAACTCGAATGCGAGCTTCCCTTGGATAGACTCATTGGCAACCACTGCCTCTTTCTTAGCGCAATATTTAATTGCTAAAAAGAAAATTGAAAATTGGTTTATTTGGATTGTTGTGAATGTAGTTTATATTGTTTTGTATTTGCAAAAAGATTTGGACTTGTATGCAGTACTTTACTTTGTTTATTTACTGCTTGCCATCAAAGGCTTCATCGAGTGGAGAAAATCTTTTAAATTAAATAATGGATGATTAAAGTTGCAGTAATAGGTCCTGAGAGCTCTGGCAAAACAACCTTGTGTGGCATGTTGAAAGCACATTATGGTGGACACATTGTAAATGAATTTGCACGTGAATACTTAAACGATAAATTATCTTATGAAGAAGAAGATTTGTTGGAAATTGCCAAAGGTCAAATTGTACTTGAAGAAGAAGGAATCAATTCAGAAAACAACTTCGTTTTTTGTGATACCAATTTTATTGTTTTAAAAGTTTGGAGCGATTTAAAATTTAACAAATGCCATTCGTTTATTGAAGAGGAATTAATAAATCGAACATACGACTTAACCCTTTTATTACTTCCTAATATTCCTTGGCAATATGATCCAATGCGTGAAAGCCCATCCGTGGAAGAACGCATGATGATTTTTAATGCTTATAAAAACCATCTCGAGAATTTAAATCATCCTTATAAAATCATTCATGATATTGGATATGGCAGAACTTATTCTTCTATTCAATACATCAACGAGCTGATTGCTTCACAAAATCGTTATTAATTTGTATTTTTGCCACTCTAAAATAAGACTATGAAAATTTGTAATAATATCCTGGAAGCTATTGGAAACACACCAATGGTTCGCTTAAACAAAATCATTGGCGACACACCCGCAACCGTATTAGCGAAAGTAGAAACGTTTAATCCGGGCAACTCAATTAAAGACCGCATGGCGCTTAAAATGATTGAAGATGCAGAAAAAGCAGGCTTATTAAAACCAGGAGGAACCATCATTGAAGGAACATCAGGAAACACAGGAATGGGATTAGCCATTGCTGCTATAGTAAAAGGATACAAATGTATTTTTACTACTACCGATAAACAATCGAAGGAAAAAGTTGATGCTTTACGTGCTTTTGGTGCAGAAGTAATTGTTTGTCCTACGAACGTTGAACCAGAAGATCCGAACTCCTACTATTCAGTTGCTAAACGTTTGAATAAAGAAATCGAGAATTCTTTTTACCCAAATCAATACGATAACTTATCAAACCGTACTGCACACTATGAGCAAACAGGTCCTGAAATTTGGGAACAGACCGAAGGAAAAATTACGCATTTAGTGGTGGGGTCAGGTACAGGTGGGACTATAACGGGTACGGGTATGTACTTAAAAGAAAAAAATCCGAATATTAAAATCTGGGGAATCGATACTTACGGTTCTGCATTAAAGAAATTTCACGAAACGGGAGTGATTGATCAGAATGAAATTCATTCGTATGTTACGGAAGGTATCGGAGAAGATTTTATTCCGGAGAACTACGATTTTAGCATTATCGATCATTTTGAAAAAGTAACCGACAAAGACGCGGCTGTTTATACTCGTGATATTTGCTTACAGGAAGGTATCTGGGTTGGAAACTCTGCCGGTGCTGCTGTTGCAGGATTAGTACAGCTAAAAGATCAACTTACTAAAGATGATGTAGTCGTTATCATTTTCCATGACCATGGTTCTCGTTACATCGGTAAGATGTTTAATCCGGATTGGATGAGGAAGATGGGGTATAGTGAATGATTTGAAGATTTGAAGATGTGACAATTTGAAAATTTGAAAATGAATTTAATACATAGAGTTATACTTTTTTATTTGATGATTTTCGTTTTTATGATTTGAAAATGTGCTCGCGAGGCGGTCCCTGATCCCGAATTTTCGGGACTCGAAGGGCTTCATTTAAATGTGCAAGGCTAAACAATAAACACTTTATGATTACGGATCAGCTGGGAAGGAAGGTAAACTTGGGTATGCCGGCGAAGCGGATTTTATCGTTAGTGCCTTCGCAAACGGAATTGCTTTTTGATTTAGGTCTTGATGAAGAGGTGGTAGGCATTACCAAATTCTGTATTCATCCCGAACATTGGTTGAAAGAAAAAACAATTGTTGGTGGCACTAAGAATTTTCATGTCGATAAAATCAAAGCCTTGCAACCTGATTTAATCATAG
>JBJTMY010000259.1:0-28910 GCA_046073825.1 Bacteroidota bacterium | reverse complement strand
GAATGGGACACAAGTAGCATCTAGTTACTTTCATGGAACAATCAACCCTAATTACGCTTTCCCAATTCGAATAGGTCGTTTATGTGATGCTGGCCAAACACAAACACGATATTTCAGTGGACAAATTGATGAAGTAAGAATCTGGAATATAGCTAAACCTCAATCAGAATTATTAGCAGGATATAATCGTCATATCTCTCCTACTTCACCAGGTTTAGTAGGTTATTGGAACTTTAATATTGCTTCAGGAACTACAGTGCCTGATCAAACAAATAGTGGAAATACTGGAACATTTAATACGATTACACTATCTAAGAATGTACCTTTTTATCAAGCGACACCAATGCCTGTTATTACTGCTAACGGATTGAATCTTTCATCAACAAGTGCATTTACTTATCAATGGAATTACAACGGTCAGCCCATAGCGAATGCAACTACTCAGAACTATACCGTTACGCAAAATGGAACGTACACGGTTTCTATTACTGATTCAATTGGATGTCCCGCTATTTCAACTCCCGTTATCATCAACAGTGTGGGTGTACAAGAATTAGGAAATGCGCAGCAAATCCAGTTATATAACGGAGATGGCTATATCCGAATTGATGCGAACAACGGAACAGACCTAAAAAACATCTGCATTTATAATTGTGGCGGGTCGGTTATTGAAGAAATTAAGAATCCAACTAGTTCTAACGTGATAAATTCTGAGCACATTGTTCCAGGAGTTTACTTGGTAATGGTTATGACAGAAAATGAAATTTATCGAAGTAAGATTTTCATCAAATAAATGTAAGGTGCTGAAAAGCACCTTTTTTTTGATATCACTACATTTGCATCATGAAAAAATGGGGTTTATTAATGGTTGTTTTATTGGGAACATTGGTAAGTGATGCGCAATATGTTTGCACTGAAATAAAATGCAACTGCGACAACCAAGCTTGTGATACCATTTCGGTATCTACTTATAACCGACAAGAGCAATTAATAAAAAAGGTTAAACTCTCTAAAGTTCCGACCGAACCAACCTTGTATATAACCTATGATTACAACTCCAATGGTCAACTAACTAAAAAAGTAGCTCGAAATAAAAATGGAGATTTAGTTTGGTTTAACAAATCATATTATCAATTTAACAAAACGCTATTCGCCGATTCCTTATTTAAATCAGATTCAACATTAAAAATTGCTTTTCTGCATGTAAAAGACACGAATTTACGAGGGAAAATTGTTTATTGGTCGTTTGCCGGAGACAGCATTCCAAGTGTTGAACAGAGAATTGTATTAGACTCCTTGGGGAATGAATTTCTGAATACAACTTGTTACAGTCCTAATGATTGTATCACCTACAAATCATTTTATAAAAACACTAGCAAGACACATACAGAAGTCTGGGTATTGAAAAGCGATAAACCCATTCCAACATTAACAGAAATGGAAGAATATGTATTAGACGAACAGAATCGCTGGAAAGTAATGGTTAAATTGAATGGAGATGGAGATTGTACTGAACATTACTTTTATACCTATACAACAGATGAAATAAAGAAGTAAATTACTGGGCTTCTCTTGGTCCTCGTTTGTAAATAATTAAACCGTTAAGGAAATTACGCAATAATTGATCACCGCATTTCACGTAATTGGGATGGTCTTCTTTTCGAAACAAAGCACTCAACTCCGTTTTTGAAATTTCGAAATCACTTAGCTTTAAAATTTCAATGATATCGTCGTCGCGAAGCTCAAGCGCCACACGAAGCTTTTTAAGTATGTCGTTGTTGGTAAGCATAATAGTGTGACAAAAATACTAAAAGACCTCTAAAATTTGATACTCTTTGTTATTAAATGAAAATTTAAATCCGACATTTTTACCAAGTATTTGCTTCACAAATGGCGCATTGGGAGAAACGATATTTACAGACACATTTTTAATTGGAAATTGATTCAAATTATCAGCAATATACAATACCAATCCATTCAAAACTACCAGAGCGCCTAGCTGTACATTAGTAAACATTTTTTCCGGTTTAATCATATTCAATAACATCAAATCCTCCATGGCCTTTTTCATTTGTTCTCCATAAATCAGCAAAGTTTGATTAGCATTTTCTCTGGAAGTTTCATGTTTATCTCCAGCAGAACTTTTATCATTTCCCTCTACAGAATCTTTGATAGAGACTACAGATTCTGACAACTCATTGCAAAGCGTTTTTTTAACGTTAATGCAGTGTGTCCAGATCATTTTTTTAATCTGCTTTTTTGCATCCTCCTCAAGATTTAACAACTCAATCATTGAACAAAAGTAATTAAACCAAAATAGATAAGACAAGAAGGCTATTTATCAATAAATTATTTAAATTTGGTACACGCAAGACCTTTACCCTATGAAAAAAATCTATCTCTTACTTAGTATCTTATTGGGGATTTACTCAAACATCCAAGCACAAACGAGCACCGATTTGTACGGAATCGTTCGTAAGAATTATTATTCCATTGCTTACAATCCATTCGATTCTAGCATCACCTATCAAGTATTAGATTCTGCAACAATTCGACTAGGAGGTGTAAATACATCCAATGGTTTTGTAAGTAATCTTGGAAGCAACACCTACCAGATGGGAATAAATTTAACGGGTGCTGCGCTAAATCCTTATGACTCCACCTATGTTTTTGTCGGTTCAAACAATATGATTAACTCCTTGCATTTAGGCAATGGACAATTAATTCATCAAGCATCCATCAATAATCCAATTGCTAGCAGCTACTTCGATAATTTTCGTTTTTGCCATGGCGATAGTACCATGTATGGCTTAGCAAGAAGAAATTATTTCGATTCTACTTTAAATGTGACTGTTGGAGAGTTATACTTAGCAAAAATCAATACAACCACAGGAACCATCACTCAAATTTCTCCTAATTCCATCGGACAAGGTTATGCCTTAGCGGGCAGTGCTATTGACCCTTACCAAATGGTTTATTACTATTCCACAGGTTCTAATCTTATAGGTGTGGATATGTATTCAGGAAACATTTACTCCAATGCAGCAATGCAATTACCTGCTAATAGTCATTTTGATAATTTCACTTACAGCTGTATGGACACAGCTCTTTACGGATTAGTACGAACAAATTATTTCAATAGCGTTAATCCATCCCTGTTAGATTCGGCAACTATCCGATTGGGGAAAATAAATCCTTCAACAGGAGCAGTCACTATTTTATCGAGCACTTCTTTATTTGGAAATGGCTATTCTTTAAATGCTGGTTCAGCCATCAATCCGAATAACATGACCTTTTATTATAGCACAGGAAAATTTCTTGTTGGATCATCATTATATAACGGACAACTTAACAGTGTAGATTCGTTACAATTTACGGATGGAATGTATTTCGACTTAATGCGAAATTTTGACAATTGCAGAACGATAAACATAATCAGAAATAATAACGCAACTGGAATTTCAGAAAACAATCAATCGTCAATAAAACTATATCCGAATCCTGCAAGCAAACAGGTATTCATTCAAAGTCCTGAAGAAATTTCGAACATTCAAGTCTTAAATTTACAAGGACAAACTGTAATTAATCAAATTGTTGATGCGAAAGAAATTCAGCTATCAATTGAATCATTGACAAATGGGATTTACATAGTTAAATCGACTACCAATAAAGGTAAAATTGTCATCAATAAATTGATTAAAGATTAACAATTTATCTACTAAAATTTATTTTTTAGCGCTAGAAGTATTAAGGATTTTACTTAAAAAAGTTCTAGCTGTTGATCTTTTAATTGAAACGATTTACGATGATAAGGTGTCAATCCGTACTGCATAATGGCCTTCACATGAACTTCGGTTCCGTAGGCTTTATTCCGATCCCAAGCATATTGCGGAAATTCAGCATGAAGTTTTTTCATTAATTCATCGCGATGAGTCTTAGCCAATATAGAAGCAGCTGCGATAGAAAGATAAAGTCCATCACCCTTCACAATCGTTTTATGCTCTGTGGTCTTGTATTTTTTAAAACGATTACCATCAATCAACAATAGCTCGGGCTGGATTTTCAATCCTGAAATAGCCAGATGCATCGCCTTATAAGTAGCATTTAGAATATTGATACGATCAATCTCTGTTGCATCCACCATCGCAACGGACCATGCCAAAGATTCTTTTTCTATCAACACCCGTAAATTATCGCGCATCGTTTCTGGTAATTTCTTAGAATCGTTGAGCGCATCATACCAATCAAATTGAATTTGCGGAGGCAGAATTACTGCCGCTGCAACCACAGGACCGGCAAGACATCCACGCCCTGCTTCATCCACGCCTGCTTCTATCACTTCTTTGTTATAATGTAAGGCTAACATTTCGGCTCATTTGATTAATTCTCTCCGAAATTGGTTTATTTTTGCGTCAGAATCAAGACATGCAAAAGAAATTTATCACCAATCTGGCTTTTTTACTTTTCCTGAATTTACTCATCAAGCCATTTTGGATACTAGGAATTGATAGGGCAGTACAAAATACGGTTGGTGCAGAATCATACGGAATCTATTCTGCATTATTTAATCTCAGTTTCTTATTCAATATTATTTTGGATGTTGGAATTACCAATTACAACAATCGAAATATTGCTATGCATAACCATCTGCTCGAAAAACATTTGAGTGGAATCATTATGCTACGTTTAGTTTTAGCCCTTGCCTATACCATAATCAGTATTAGTGTTGCCTGGATTTTAGGCTATCAAGGAGAGCAACTAGGGATGCTCTTCGTAATGTTAATTAATCAAGCGTTAATCTCATTTATCTTATACCTCCGATCTAATATAGCAGGCCTACAGTTATTCAAGATTGATAGTATGATTTCTGTGTTAGACAGAACAATTATGATCATCATTTGCTCGCTTTTAATTTGGGGACATGTAGCTGGTAACAGCTTTAAAATTGAATGGTTCATTTGGTCGCAAACATTGGCTTATTTAATCACCGCAACAATAACTTTTATCATTGTTGCCAAAAAAGCTAAACTGAGAAAGCTGCAGTGGAATCCTACCTTTTTTTACATCGTATTAAAGCATAGTTATCCATTTGCAATTCTCATTTTGCTCATGACTTTTTACAATCGCATCGATTCTGTAATGTTAGAACGTTTGCTTCCTGATGGAGCATTACAGGCCGGCATTTATGCACAGAGTTATCGCTTATTAGATGCCTCCAATATGATTGCCTATTTATTCAGTGGACTCTTACTTCCAATGTTTTCGCACATGATTAAAAAGAAACAACCCCTGCACGAGCTTGCTGAATTATCCTTTTCATTTATTTCTATACCGGCTATTGCATTAATTGCTTTCTGTTTTTATTTCAGTCATGAAATTATGGGATTACTTTATCATGCACACGTAGAAGCTTCCGCAGCAGTATTTCGTATTGTAATGTGTTGCTTTTTAGCAATCAGCTCTGTTTACATCTTTGGAACCATGCTAACCGCCAATGGCAATTTAAAATATTTGAATATTATTGCCCTATCGGGGATGGTTTTAAATATCGTTTTAAATTTAATTTTAATTCCACGTTATCAATCCTTAGGCGCAGCAATGGCAAGTATGATTACTCAATTTACCTCTGCTGGACTTCAGATAATATTAGCCCATAAAGTCTTTAAATTTCAATTTCAAAAATTACTTGCACTTAAATACATTGTTCATATTGCCTCTACTTTTTACTTGTTTTTTGCTTTGAGTAATTTTGAATCGAATTGGTTTATTAAAGGAATGATTGGTTGTGTGATTAGCTTTTTAATTGCTTTAGGATTAAAACTAATCCGTCCACTTGAATTACTTCGATTAATGAAATCGGAACAATAATCAGCAACTAGTCAAACGTTAAATATCTTAACATTCCTGATTTTGAGAGTGTTAATTATTTTAATCACACCATATTTTGACTTAAATTTGTGCTTTAAATTTTATTTCTATGAGTCATACAGAAAGTGGACAAATGAGTACAATCATATTATTAAGGATAATTAAGAAGTGGCGAAAGCACCTGAGTATTTGTTTTTTCGGGTCACTTGTGGTTGGATTTATTATTTCATTACCAGTTTTTATGAAACCGATGTATAAATCATCAGCCGTTTTATATCCTTCAAACCTTTCTCCATACTCAAAGGAAACTCCTACCGAACAGATGGTACAATTACTAAATTCGGAAGATGTACGCGATAGTTTAGTAAAAGAACTTCATTTATTTGCTCATTACAAAATTGACTCTATCAATGGCTATCCTCGCTATGAAATTATGAAAATGTTAGAGGAGAATATTTCTGTGAGTAAAAATCAATATGAAGCGATTGAAGTTGATGTAATTGATGAGGACCCTAAAATGGCTCAACGTATTTGTCAATCACTCATTCATTTTATGGATGTGAAAGCAATTTCGTTAATTCATAATCGCGCATTAGAAGTTGCAGAAGTCAATAAAAAAGCAATGGAGAATGAAAAGTCTATTTTAGATTCATTAGATCAGGCAATTACCACGCTACGAGATAGTTCTGGAATTACGGATTTTGAATCTCAAATACAAGGCTTTTCACGTGAATATTACCGATCGATGTCTTCAGGAAATGTGAATGGAAATATGGCGAAGACTCAGCAAAATTTGGCTTCAAAAGGAGCGGAATACATGACCTTAAAAGAAGTGGTTCGAAATAGTAGAGATGCCTACACGAATTACCGAAAAAATTATGAGGCGGCCTTAAATGATACAAAGAAGGAGTTAGATTTCCATAATATTGTTTCTCCTCCATTGGTACCTGAGAAAAAAGATTCTCCAAAGCGTGCCCTTGTCATGATTCTCTTTACGCTATCCACTATGTTAATTGCAATTGTTTCGGCGGTTTACATTGAGCAATACCGTGATAAATTAAAAAGTCAACTTCAGTAACGCTGAATGAAAGAAAGCTTTTTTAAGCTCGAGAAATCAAATGTGGTTTGGTTTTATATCCTGACTATCCTTATTGCATCATTAAGTGCTTATGGATATGTTAAGGGGTATATCGTTGCGTTAGCATTACCGTTTTTATTCATATTTGCAATCGCTGCTATCTTCCGTTTCGATTTATTAATTTATTTAGCTGTTTTAGTTACTCCATTTTCCATCAATCTAGCTAAAACGGGGATAGGCATAGGTGTTAGCTTACCTTCTGAACCTTTGATGTTTGGGATATTTTTAATTTTCTGGATAAAAGTATTGGCTGAGGGAGGGCTCGACAAACGAATATTATCACATCCTGTTACTTGGATGATATTTTTACATGTAGGATGGTACACCATTACTACAATTACGAGTACCATGCCTGTAGTCTCTATAAAATCAACATTAGCACGATATTGTTACATTAGCGTCTTCTACTTTTCATTACTTTATTTATTTATAAAAAAACAAAACATACATAAGTTTTTGTGGGCTTACATGCTCCCTTTATTAGGCGTATGCATCATTACCATGTTGAACCAGGCTGCGGCTGGATTTACTGAACAAAATGCCCATATTGCAATGGTTCCCTATTATAATGACCATACTGCTTATGCTGCAGTTATTGCTTTATTCATACCTGTAATTATAGCATTGTTATTAGAGAATACGATCAGCAAAAGATTTCGTTCAATTATTATCATCGTTGCTGTTTTATTGATAACTGCAATCATTCTATCATACACACGTGCGGCGTGGGTAGCTTTAGCTGGGGCGTTGGGATGTTTGATAATTTATGCTTTAAAAATTAAAAATTGGGTCGTTTATTCCGGAATAGTTTTAGTCATTTTATCCTACGCCCTATTCCATGTACAAATAACCATGTACCTTGAAAAAAACGATAAAACATCATCTACCGATTACACCAAGCATGTCCAGTCCATTGGAAATATTTCTACTGATGATTCGAATATCGAAAGGCTTAATCGTTGGTCATGTGCATTAAGAATGTTTAACAATAAGCCATTCTTGGGATATGGACCTGGAACTTATATGTTCCAGTATGGTCAATTTCAAAAGTACTCGGAGCGTTCGGGAATCAGCACCAATTTTGCAGAAGGAGGAGGCTCTCATAGTGAATATTTAGGGCCACTATCTGAACAGGGCATACTCGGCCCCGTTACCTTTATTCTAATTCTGGCTGTATTACTTCAACGCACCTCCACTTTTTTAAGGAGTTGTAAAAATCGCAATACACGAATTGTAACCAGAGGGTTAGTTCTTGGCCTTGTCACCTATATCATTCATGGTGGACTCAATTACTTTTTAGATACTGAAAAACTTGCCGTTCCTTTTTGGGGATTTATTGCCTGTATAGTTGCATTTGATATTTATTACCAAGAGCATCAAATACAAGAATCAAATAAGCATTCGGCAGCTTAACAGAGTTACATCATCTATTGGCTCAACAGCTTTTTTAAATTCATTGAAAGAATTGATTACTCCTACATGCAAATCCTTCATCGAATTTACCTGATGATTTTTTTGGATTAAGTCCATTAAAACTTCAACACCAAAAACATCTCCCGAAGTATTTTCTTGCTCTACTACGCCATCAGTATAACAGAATAAAGTAGATCCCGGTTGGAAAGAAATTTCACCTTCATGAATAAACGGTAATTCATCAAACATACCTAATCCCGTAGTCCCTTTATCAAGTAAATGAAATTCATTTCCTGAATAAATTAGTGGAGGATTATGCCCCGCATTCACATACTTCAACACCCTATTTTTTGTATTAATAATTGCAATAAATACGGTAATAAATTTTTCTCCTTTCGCCGACTTGTTTACGCTTCCATTTAAATCGTGAACCAAATCAATTAACGACTTTGACAATGGAGCCTTTGCATTTAAATTTGCTTGGAAATTCGACATTAAAAGCGCCGCTGATATTCCCTTTCCAGATACGTCAGCGAGACAAATCAACAGTTCATTTTCATTTAATTCAATATAATCGTAATAGTCGCCACCGACCATTTGATGAGGTAAATACGTAGCCGCTAAATCTATTCGAGAATTATGTGGAATATGAGCTGGGAACAACATACTTTGCATGCGCGCTGCTAACTCCAATTCTTTCTCTATTTGCGCTTGTCGAATTGATTCCTTTGTTAAACGTTTATTTTCGATAGCTACTACAATGATATTAGTAATCGTGTGAATAAATGGAATTACGTCTTTCAGATTTAAAATGTCTTCGTGAGCACTAGATCCAATAAATGCAAATGCAAGATCTTGTTTATTGTGATTGACAGGAATAATTGTTTCAAAAGATGACAACCATACAGGCATCTCCCCTCCTGTCATCATTACTTTTGAAATTTCTGCTAATCGCGATTCGTTTAATTCAATTTGAAAATCATCGGCAACACCATATTTTAACATACAATGCCATTGATGTTCGTGGATATAAAGAATCAGTTTGTTAATTTTTAAATGATCTTTTAAAACTGACTGATAAACTTCGAACAACTGCGGTGCTGGCAAATCATAATTAATAGCCTTTGTAATCTGTAAAAGCCAATGTAATTGTAATTTCTTTACATTCAGTTCAGATTGAATACTCGATTTGTTTACTAATTCACCGGACATAATTTTACTAAACGTTAAGCATTAACGAACTTTATCAAACAATTCAGGAAGTTTGCCTAAATAAGCTAACTCTTTCATTTTTTCTCTAGCATCCTTTGCCGGGGTTCCAAAGTAAGTACCTGCTTTAATTGATTTTGTTATTCCACTTTGACCTAAAACAATTGTTCCTTTTGAAATGGTTAAATCTTTTTGCACACCAACTTGTCCCCATAAAATAACTTCATCTTCAATGTTCACACAACCTGCAATTCCAACTTGCGCAGCGAACAAGCAATTTTTTCCAATGACTGTATCATGACCAACATGCACTTGGTTATCAAGTTTGCATCCCTGACCGATAATAGTATCAGCTGAAACACCACGATCAATTGTACAAGAAGCTCCAATTTCAACTCCATCACCAATTACCACTCGACCACAAGAATGCATCTTTTCGTAAAAATCAGGACGGCGTTTAAAGTAAAAGGCATCAGCACCCAAAACCGTATTAGCATGTATTACTACATTATCCCCAATTACCGTTCGATCGTAAATCACCGCTCCACTATGAATAATACAATTTTTACCAATACTAACGTAGGGGCCTATACTAACATTAGGTTGAACAATAGTCCCTTCTCCTATTTTTACTGTTGGATGTATGTCGAAGGAGGAAGCTTCAAATGGACAATAATTCTTACAGAGCCATACATAATCACGAAATGGATCATCTGAAAAAATCAATGACTTTCCTTGAGGAGCCTCCACCATTTTATTTATAATTACGAAGGTTGCAGCGGAGTTCAACGCTTTGTCATAATACTTAGGATGATCAACGAATGTTAAATCACCCTCCTCTACACGATGGATCTCGTTTATTCCTTTTACCAGCGCATTTTCATCGCCAATAACTTTACCATCTACCATTTTGGCTAACTCACCAATTGAAATTGCTTTATCTAGTTTCATAATAGACTTCAAAGATAAATTATCATTTTTGAATTCTATGAAAAACAAGTAATGATTTCTTAAATTCGTCCAATGTTATCGAAAAAAGCGAAATACGGATTGAAGGCTTTAGAGTATATTGCCAAGCAAGATCAATCAAGGCCTATTCATACATCTGAAATTTCATTAGCGGAATCCATTCCAAGAAAATTTTTAGAAGCCATTTTGCTGGATTTAAAGCATGATGGAATACTAAAAAGCAAGCAAGGCAAAAATGGTGGTTACCTATTATTACTCGAACCAGAAGAAGTAACCATCGGAAGGGTTGTTCGCTTATTTGATGGTCCAATAGCACTCTTACCATGTGTATCATCCAACTACTATGAACCATGCGACGATTGTGAGAATGAAGCGATATGTGGATTGAAAAATATTTTTGCGGAAGTACGAGAAGCTACGGGTTCTATTTTGGATAAATTAAATTTAAATGATGTATTGATGAGAGAGCAACTTTTAAAACGTAAAAACTCCCGCTCAGCAAAGAAAATAACCCATCGAAATAAACATAAATAAAATCCGATAAAAATCATGTTGTTAATGAGTCATGAATGTTATATATTTGTTATTCCTACTAACTTTATAGGATTTAAATAGATTAGATGAAGAACTCTTACGATTTAGTGATTATTGGTGGCGGCGCAGCGGGCTTACTATTATTGGCAAATATTTTTGAGCAGGCTACTTCTCCCATTTCTGTGGCTTTAATTAATGCAGGATATCCTTTGGGTAGAGGTATTGCTTACTCAACTGATAATATCAATCACTTGTTAAATGTTCGTGTATCTCGCATGAGTGCATTTACAAACGATGTTAACCATTTTACGAAATGGATTTTATCACAACCTCATTACCGTGAATATCATCACGAAGGACTAGAAGAACGATTTGTTCCTCGTAAAATGTATGGAGAATACTTAGATGACGTATACCAAAATCTTTTAAAGTCTTCCAATAAATACGTACAATTCGAAGTGATGAACGAAGAGGCGATTTGTTTAGATAAAATGGGAGATGACTTTAAAATCGAATTAAAAAATGGTAATGTTATTTGCAGTAAAAAGGTGACATTATGCACTGGCAATCAACCTCCAATTTCGTTACCAGGACTTAATGCCATCAAGAATTCAGAAAAAGTTTATATCAATCCGTGGTTAAGTGAAGCAGTAGAAAACATTGATCTAGAACAACCAATTTTTATTGTTGGATCAGGTCTTACCATGGTAGATACGGTTATTAGCTTAATTGACCAAGGATTCAAAAATAAAATCTTTGTTGTCTCCAAGCACGGAGCAATTCCAATGGCACATCCGATTGTTAGAGTTTCTGTTCCTCATCCCGACAATGCGCCACCTGCCGATTTACACAAGATTTACAGTCAATTAAAATCACGCATTCGCTCTGCTATTGACCATACCGAGTGGCACGAACCTGTTTTAGAAGCTGTTCGCCCCTTTACTCAAAAAATCTGGCAAGAATTATCCATCGAGCATAAAAATCGATTTTTGCGTCATATCAACCACCGATGGGCTAAATTACGTCATCGATTACCTCATGAAGTTCACAGCTTGATTCAATCATTGGTTGATGAAGGTCAAATTGAATTATATGCAGGAAAGCTAATCGACGTGAAAGAAAATCAAAATGGATTAACGATACAATTTTTTGATAAAGAAAAAGAATCGAATGTGCAGTTGAATGCTCAACGAATAATCAATTGTATTGGTCCGGAAGGAGACTATGGCAAAGTGGAAAACCCTTTACTTAAACACATGCTTAATCAAGGATTAATTTCTAAAGACCCTTTATCACTTGGATTTAATGCAACAGGTGATGGAAATATCATCGATCAGGAAGGCCAAGAGGTTGCTAATTTATTTACCATTGGATCAGGGTTGCGAGGTATTCTTTGGGAATCGACAGCCATTCCTGAAATACGAGTTCAGGCTCATCAAATGGCGACAAAACTTCTTTCATCACCTCAATTTATTTAATTAATTCATTTTCTGATAGTTTTTAGGTCAAAGACCCAAAGAAAAGCCCTATCTTTGCACTCCGAAAAACCGCTTCAACATCTTAGGTGACTAACTTTCAGTAACTTACACCATTGAAGACTTTTCGAGGCAAAATAGAACTTAACCAAACGGCAGATATACCATCATGCAATCAATCAGAAATATTGCAATTATTGCCCATGTCGATCATGGCAAAACAACTTTAGTAGATAAAATTTTACTTCAGACGCAGCTCTTTCGTGACAATGAAAAAACGGGAGAATTAATCCTTGACAACAACGACCTTGAAAGAGAACGTGGTATTACCATCATTGCAAAAAATGTATCGGTAAACTATAAAGGAACAAAAATTAACATTATTGACACTCCTGGTCACGCCGACTTTGGAGGAGAAGTAGAACGCGTCATGAACATGGCTGACGGTGTAATCCTTTTAGTGGACGCTTTCGAAGGTCCAATGCCTCAAACTCGTTTTGTTTTAAGTAAAGCCTTAGAAATGGGTAAAAAAGCCATACTCGTTATCAACAAGGTGGATAAAGAAAATTGTCGCCCAGAAGAAGTTCATGAGAAAGTATTCGATTTGTTCTTCCACTTAGGTGCTACCGAAGAGCAGTTAGGATTCCCTACTGTTTACGGATCATCAAAGCAAGGTTGGATGGGACATGATTACAAAACTCCAACAACCGATGTAACTGCTTTATTAGATCAGATTATTGAATATTTCCCAGAACCAGAAGTGGTAGAAGGAACTCCTCAAATGTTAATCACCTCATTAGATTTTTCAACTTACGTAGGGCGTATTGCAATCGGTAGAATTAGCCGTGGTTCTTTAAAAGAGAACCAGCCTGTAAGTTTAGTAAAGCGTGATGGTGCCATAAAGAAAATGCGTATTAAAGAGGTTTTCGTTTTTGAAGGCTTAGGTCGTAGAAAAGCAGAAGAAGTAAATTGTGGTGATTTATGCGCAGTAACTGGAATTGAAGATTTTGAAATTGGCGATACTGTTGCCGATTTTGAAAATCCAGAAGCCCTTGCTCCTATTTCTGTAGATGAACCGACTATGTGTATGTTGTTTACAATTAACAACAGTCCTTTCTTCGGAAAAGAAGGTCGTTTTGTAACCTCTCGTCACTTACGTGATCGATTATACAAAGAGTTAGAGAAGAATCTTGCCATGCGTATTGTGGAAACTGAATCCCCTGATTCGTATTTAGTTTACGGACGTGGAGTACTTCATTTATCCATTTTAATTGAGACGATGCGCCGTGAAGGATATGAATTACAAGTTGGGCAGCCACAAGTAATCACAAAAGAAATTGACGGACAACGTTACGAGCCTGTAGAAAACTTAACGGTTGATACTCCGGATGAAGTTGCTGGTAAAGTGATTGAATTAGTGACTCAGAAAAAAGGAGAACTAAAAATTATGGAGCCGAAAGGTGATTTACAACATTTGGAATTTGAAATTCCTGCTCGTGGACTAATCGGTTTACGTAGTAACGTGTTGACGGCAACAGCAGGTCGTGCAACAATGGCTCACCGTTTTAAAAGCTATGAACCTTGGAAAGGTCCAATTCCTGGAAGAATTTCCGGTGTGTTATTGGCGAAAGAAACTGGCGTAGCTACTCCGTACTCAATTGACAGAATGCAAGATCGCGGATTCTTCTTTATAGATCCAGCGGAGAATGTTTATGCAGGTCAAGTTATTGGACAACATATCCGTCCGGATGATTTGTTAATTAACGTATGTGAAGCTAAGAAGTTGACGAATATGCGTGCTTCTGGTAGCGATGATAACGTAAGAATTGCTCCTGCGGTAAAATTCTCTTTAGAAGAATGCATGGAGTACATCGAGAAAGATGAGTACTTAGAAATCACTCCTAAATCATTACGTATGCGTAAGGTTTACCTTGATGAAAACGTAAGAAAGCGTATGAGTAGAAAAGAAGAAGCAATTTAATGTTCTAATAATTATTAAAGAATACAAAAAAGGGAGCAATTTAATATTGCTCCCTTTTTTGTAAATGACTAATCATTTTTAACTACCAGATCTTTGCTCTTTCATTATCCTTACGATACATTTTATTTCCATCTTTTACCGAAAAGGCCTTGTAGAATTCCGTCATATTCGACAAAGTTCCTTGCACACGGAAATTAGCTGGAGAATGCACGTCGGTTAATAAACGCTTACGCAACATCTCTTCTTTAATGTTTTGCTTCCAAACTTGTGCAAATGCCAAGAAGAAACGTTGTTCATCTGTAAATCCTTGAATACTTACTGGCTTTTTACCTTCATTTGCCATCTGTAAAGCATAATAAGCAGTACTTAATCCTCCTAAGTCGGCAATGTTTTCTCCAATTGTTAGTTCACCATTTACAAATGCTCCCGGCAATGCTTCGTAACCGTTGTAACAGTCAATTAACACTTTTGCCCGAGCTTCAAATTGAGTTTTATCTTTTTCTGTCCACCAATCGAACATATTTCCATTACCATCATATTTAGATCCTTGATCATCGAATCCATGGGTAATTTCATGACCAATTACAGCACCCAATGCACCATAATTTGTCGCATCATCCGCACCTGGATAATAGAATGGAGGCTGCATAATTGCTGCAGGGAATACGATTTCATTTAATGTTGGCTCATAATAAGCATTTACCTGATGAGGTAACATTTGCCATTCTGATTTATCAACTGGCTTATTTAATTTATCAATATTTTCTCTGTAAGAGAAAGCTTCTGCACGCTGACAGTTTAAAACATAAGAGTCGTTTTTAATATCGAGTTTAGTGTAGTCCTTCCACTTGTCAGGGTACCCTAATTTCGTATTGAATTTTGCTAATTTTTCCAAAGCTTTTGCCTTAGTCTCTTGACTCATCCAATCTAACTTAGTAATACGAATTTTATAAGCAGCAAGAATGTTTTTTACCATTGCCCCTACTTTTATCTTTAAATCCGGACTAAAATATTTCTGAATATATAATTGCCCAACAATTTCTCCAATAGAACCGTCACAAGCTGATACGGCGCGTTTCCAACGCGGACGCATTACTTGCGTACCACTTAACACCTTTCCATTGAAATTAAAACTTTCATTTACAAAAGCACTGTTTAACTGTCCTGCACAACCAGAGATATACTTCCATAACATATAATTTCTCCAAGTAGCTACATCCGTGTTAGCATATAAATCTTGAAGACCTGTGAAGAAATTCAACTGGTTAACGATGATTTTCTCTGGAACAGGAATGTTATTCGTTTTCATATACAACTGCCAATCAATGGAGTTGCACATAGCAGATAACTCAGGAAGCGTTTTTGGATTGTAGGTCTTTTCCTCATCGCGCATTTCAACGCGTGACATAGAAATCTGTGCAATTTTGGTTTCTAAATCCAATACCGATTGAGCGATTTTATCAGAAGCCGTCATGCCTAAAAGATTAAACATGTTTGTCATGTGCTCAACATAGGCCTTACGAATAGAAACGTTCCTTTCATCGTCTTTTAAATAATAATCACGGTCAGGTAAGCCTAATCCGCTTTGCGATAAATAAAGAACATTTTTCGAACTATTTTTCAAATCACGACTCACATAAAAACCAAAGATATTATCGACACCTTTCGCTGTCATATCCGCCATACATAACAATACATCCTCTTTTGAATTTAGGGAAGAAATACGACTAATATCACTTTTGATCATTGAGATACCCTGCTCTTCTGCTTTTGCAGAATCCATTGCAAGATTATAAAAGTCACGAAGCTTTTGACGAAGTGTGCCTTGCTGTGCAGTCTTATCGCCAGCAACCTCTTCAATAACGGTTCTGATTTTTTTATTGTTTTCGTCTGCCAAAACATCAAAACTACCCCAACGACTTTGGTCGGCAGGAACAGGATTGTCTTTTAACCAGGTACCATTTGCAAAATGGTAGAAATCATCACTTGGACTTGCAGATTTATCGATTGCAGCATAATCGATACCTTTTAGCTGAGTAGTATCAGCCATAAAAGCAGCTGAAACAGCTACCCCCACAGCAATGCTAACACCAGCAAACATTTTTAATTTAGACATAGTAGAATTATTTACAGCCCCAAAGTAATAAAAGAAAAGGGGAACCTTCAAATAATCAGGATAAAAACCACCTTTTTAAAAGAAATTTAACATCCTTCAGGTAGTCTTTTATACCAACAGATAACATGAATATGAATTGAAATGAATTCAATACATTTACACTTCCAAAACAAACCAAAAATCAATTCATGAAAAAGCTCTTTGCAATTGGATTTATCCTATTGTGCTACATTCAATCATTTGCCCAACTAAATGTGAGCCTTCGTTCTAATTTAACTTACAACTACGCCTTATCGAATATTGGTGGTTATGTTGATAGTTCAGGAAATGAATATGCATTAGTTGGCACGTACACCGGTTTATCAATCGTTGATGTCACTGACCCTGCAAATCCAATTATTAAATTTAGTATCCCAGGAACTAATTCCGACTGGAGAGAAGTAAAAACATGGCAAAACTATGCTTATGTAACTACAGAAGGCTGCTGTAACGGATTGCAGATTTTAAACCTTGGCTATTTGCCAGATTCTGTTCCTACCAAATTTTACAAAGGGGATGGTGTAATCAATAATCAAATAAACACTATTCATGCACTGCATATTGAAGATGGATATTGCTATTTGTTCGGTAGTAATTTATACAATGGAGCGGCTTTAATTTTAAATCTTGCAAATCCTTGGAGTCCTACGTACACAGGTCATACCCCAGGAACGTATGTGCATGATGGTTATGTTAGAAATGATACACTTTATGGTTGTCACATTTATGACGGCTATTTTTCAGTGATGGATGTAACGAATAAATCCAATCCCGTTTTAGTAACGACACAAAACACTCCGAGTTTATTTACTCACAACTCGTGGTTAAATGATGCTGGAAATGTTCTTTTTACAACTGATGAAGTGAGTGATTCATACCTTGCAGCCTATGATATATCTGATGTAAATAATATTCAGCAATTAGATAAAATACAATTAACACCTGGTACAGGTTCTATCGTACATAATACGTACACTTTAAACGATTATGAAATTGTTAGTTGGTATAAAGATGGAATAGCAATCGTTGATGTGAGTCGCCCTGACAACATGATTATTGTAGGGTCTTATGATACTTACCCTCAAGGAGCCGGCAATGGATTTAACGGCTGTTGGGGAGTTTATCCTTTTTTACCTTCGGGGAATTTAGTTTGTTCTGATATTGACAATGGTTTATTTGTACTAACGCCTACGTATGTACGAGGATGTTATTTAGAAGGAGTGGTTACCGATTCCCTCTCAGGAATGCCATTGAACGGGGTAACTGTGCAAATACTTACAACAGGAATAAGTAAATCGAGTAAACTTACAGGAGAATATAAAACAGGTCTTGCTCAAGCAGGCATTTATGATGTTCAATTTTCTAAAGCCGGTTATATTACTAAAACCATCACAGGGGTTTCTTTACACAATGGTGTCCTTACTAACCTCGATGTACAATTGGTAAGCTTCTCCACTGTTATGGCAACAGGGACAGTAACGAATGCTACTACGGGAGCTCCAATTGCCAATGCAACTGTACATTTCTCGAATCCTCAGTTTGATGTTACTGTTACGACTAATGCAGCAGGTCAATATAATTCAGTTGGGTTTTATCCAGACAACTACACAATTACCGTAGGTAAATGGGGGTATCAAACAATTTGTAGTAGTTCTCAAGTTGATGGAACTCCAATGAGTTTCGCATTGGCGCCAGGTTATTATGATGATTTCTCTTTGGATTTCGGATGGACAGTAAGCGGTCCGTCGCCGAATGCATGGGAGCGTTGTGTTCCTGTTCAAACAATGAATGGGAATGTTACTGCAAACCCTGGTGTGGATGTTACGAACGATTGTGGTACGCAGTGTTATGTAACTGATAATGGCGGTGGTGGTCCGTGGGATAATGATGTGGATCAAGGTGCGACTATTCTTACTTCCCCTATTTTTGATTTGTCCAATGCGCAATATGCTGTACTGTCTTTTGATCGTTGGTTTTATAATGGAGGAACGACCAATGGGCAACCAGATGATACGATGAGTATCTATTTAACGAATGGAAGTAGTACCATTCTTTTAGAACGTACTTATGCGGGTCAGCCAAATCAGAGTATCTGGTATCCAGAATCATTTCAAGTAAACAATTTACTTACGTTAACATCTACTATGCGTCTGATTGTTAACATCAGCGATCCTGGTCCTGTATTCAATATTGTGGAAGGAGGTTTGGACAAATTCCAGATTCAAACTATAACTGGACTAAACCAATTGGAACAATCGTCAGTCATGGTAAGTCCACAGCCTAATCCATTTAATACAACTTCGCAACTTCATATCATCAATAACGAAGGAGGAAAAAGCACCTTAGTTCTATTTGATGCAGTTGGGAAACAAGTGGAACGCCAAGACTTGGAAGGTGTAAACAATGAACTAATTATAGGTCAAGGACTAAAAGCAGGTGTTTACACTGCTAGACTCATTACCAATAAAGGAATTTCTTCGCCAATAAAATTGGTAAAAGAGTAAAAATTATTAATCAATATCAAAGCACCCAGATTGGAAACAGTCTGGGTGTTTTTGTTATACCGAAACGATTTACGAAAATCAGTTAAACAATAGAATTTGTTTAGTATTTTTAATTGCTTTGAAAATGATTTTTACGGTATAAAATTCTGATTGTTGATACGATAAATGAACTTCAAAAATTGTTATTCATTTTGAATGAATATTTGTAGTGCATCGATTAAATCCATGACCAAAACCTATTTTGCAGTAATTGGAATTTTTGCTTCTACACTTTTCGCGCCTGCGTTTAGTCAAAATCCTACGTCTTGTAAACCTTCCTCTATTAAAAAATCGATGAAGTATTATGAAGAAGCCGAACGTGCTAATCAGTCGAGAGAATCCTACGCTAAAGTAAAAGAACTCCTGCTAAAATCATTAGAGGAAGATTCTACTAACGGTAATGCGTGGTGGTTATATGGAGATATCGCCTTACAATTCCATAAAGATGCTGAAATGGCAACAGCTTATGAAGCCTTAATTCGTCTATGCCCGGATGCGTCTGCTGATGCTTACTTTCATTTAGGCGATTACTATTACAATCAAAAACGTTTTAAAGAATGTATTCGACTATATGACGAATATTTAAGTTTTGGAAAGGTGCGCGAAGAATATGCCTCCGATGCTTCTATCAAAAAAGTAAGAGCAAAGTTGATGATGAATCCTGTTCCGTTTAATCCACAAGTATTAAAAAGCGTATCAACAGGAGATCCTGAATATTTAGCTATTATTTCTCCTGATAATGAACTTTGTTTATTCACTCGTCGTTTTGATGAAAACCGAAAAGGTGCCGTGACGGTGAGTAATGTGGAGAAATTTATGATTGCAGAAAAGAAAGAAGGTGTATTCACCAAAGGCGATCCGATGCCCTACCCTTTTAATAAATCATCTAGCGGAAATGAGGGAGGAGCCTCTATTAGTGTAGATAACAAATACCTTTATTTTACGGTGAACAAAGGTGGAAATTTTGATATTTATACAAGTGTAAATAATAATGGTATTTGGACAGAACCTGAAAGTGTCAGCCCACTTGTTAATGATGCTAAATACTGGGATAGTCAACCAAGCATATCTCCTAATGGGAAGTCGTTGTATTTTGTTAGTTACCGCGATGCCGTTAATAAGACTAGCGATATTTATGTGACACAAAAAATGATTAATGGATGGAGTGCTCCAAGCAAATTACCAAAGTCGATAAATACTTCAGGTAATGAAAAAACGCCCTTTATGCACCCTGACAATCGCACCTTTTATTTCAGTTCGGATAATTTACCGGGTATGGGGGGATTCGACATCTACATGATAAAATTAAAAAGCGATGGTACATGGACGGAACCTATTAATATTGGCTACCCAATAAATACCGAAGCAGACGAAGTTGGATTCTTTGTGAGTACCGATGGAAAGAAAGGCTACTTTGCTTCAAATAGTTTAAAAGGAGTTGGAGGGTATGATATTTATGAATTCGATTTGCCAGAAACTGTAAAGCCTGATAAAGTTCTCTTTTTGAAAGGAGAGGTTGAAGGCGACAAATCGGAATTGGCCAATGCAAAAATTGAATTGAAAAACGTAAAAACGAAAGAAACAGTAGAAGTAAAAGTAGATAGTATTACTGGGAAATACGCCTCTGTTGTGGCATTTGACGACGACTATATTTTAACAGTAAAGAAAGAAGGACTGGCCTATAATTCACAGTATTTTTCTAAAAAAGACTCTACATTGAATCAGCCTAAAAAAGTCAATGTTGAAATCAAGAAAATTGAAGTGGGTAAACCCTATCAATTAAACAATATATTGTTTAGCACAAACTCTAGCGAGCTTAATCAACAAGACAAAGACATTATTGAAGATTTTTCAGAATATCTTAAAATCAATAAATCGTTGAAAGTATCTATCGAAGGTCATACAGATAATTCAGGTAATCCACTCGATAATCAAAAACTTTCGGAAGAAAGAGCAACTGCTGTTTTAAATTATCTTACAGAACAAGGCATTGCAAAAAGCCGTTTAATTGCAAAAGGATTTGGCGCTACTAAACCAATTGCCGATAATAGTACAGAGGAGAGCATGGCCAAAAACAGAAGAACAGAATTTGTTATTATCAGTCAATAATTAAAACTCCCCTAACCATCCTTTCAATACCTTTTTTTGGTTTTCGGTAAGACTTGCCGTTAGCTCAAGGAAATAACTGACATAAGGAGTATTGATGGCTTTCATCGTAAACTTTTTAATGACTCCGTTGCGTGAAACTAACACATTTACGTAATCATTAATTTTCACATTCGATATACTTGCATTTAGGTCTCCATTAAAACGATAATCATTTATAGCAATAATTTCATCTCCTACATTCAATCCCACTAACCATGCTGGAGAATTTCTTTCGACAGAAGAAATGGTGTTTTTACTTGCCGTACTATTAAATCCCAAATACACTTTTTCCTCATCAGCAAAATTATCATCTAGTACCAGCCCTATTTCATTACTAATAGTATCAAAAGGAATTTGATTTGTGGCAAAAACGTACTTTTTGAAAAAATCATTCATATTTATACCTGCAATTTGACTTACTGCATCTTGAAACTCCATATCGGTAAATCCACGGCTATATCCCAAATAATAAGTTTGATATAACACTTGCATTACATCATCCAACGATTTTTTTCCATTCGTTTTAGTTCGAATAATCATATCTAATGCAGCAGCCACAGCAGCCCCTTTTGAATAATAACTTACTGTACTATTAGCAGAGTTTTCATTTGGACGATAATACTTAATCCAAGCATCAAAACTTGCTTCATTTAAAGGCTGAATAGTAGCTCCCAGCTGATTATCCGAATAAGAAAATGAATTCGCTATTTTCTGTAAAAACTCCTGACGCGTAAAAAAACCACTTCTAAAAACAATCAGGTCTTCATAGTAAGCAGTAAACCCTTCCGACACAAACAAAAGATTCGTGTAATTTTCATTATCATAATCGAATGGTCCTAAGGCTTTCGGACGCATCCGTTTGACATTCCAGAGGTGAAAATACTCATGTGCCACCAAGGTAAGAAAATCTTTATATGATTCACCAGTATATCCATTACGATCGGTTTGCAAGGTAGTTGAATTTTTATGTTCAAGTCCACCGCCACCATTATTCAAATTGTGAATGATAAACAAATAATTTTTACAAGGATGAGGACCTCCGAAAACATTCAATGCTTGTTCTGTAATTACTGCCATGTCCTTTTTCAATTGCTCTTCACCGTAATTCCCCTGGCCATACATGGCTACCTCATGGTGTACTCCACATGATGTAAATGAAAACACTTTATGGTTCCCAATCTCAAAAGGAGCATCTACTAAATCATCATAATTAGCGGCGGTGAATGTGTTTTCAATATTTGGCACTTTGTCTAATGCCACCGAAATTGTTTTCCAATTGGCCGCTAGCATTATTGTCACATTGGCTTTTTTTGATAAATATTCTTTAGCAAATACAAACACACTTGTTCCATTTAGATAGGCGTGCTCTGCATCGATGAAACTGGTACGTACGGATAGTTCATTCGCATATACATCATAATCAACCGTTACATCCCCCTTACTGGCTTGAATTGTCCAGATATTTTTTCTTGTTTTATTCACTTTTAAACTATTACCACTAAGATCGACAGCAGAAAGTGATTCCACATTTTTTGAGAACTCACGCACCAAATATGAACCGGGAGCCCAAACTGGCAAGTGAATATCAAGATTGCCGCCTTTCCAATTTTTAAAAATGGCTTTTACATGCGCATAATGGGTTTCTGGATGAGGGAATGATATAATATAATCTTGCGAAAATGCAAGTTGACCTGCCAGAAGAAAAACAAAAACCGATAAACCAATCTTTCTCATTTGCTCATAATTTGGGGCAAAAGTAAAGAAATTGTCCTTCAAAAATTAAAAAGAATTAGGACGTCTTTTGCCATCTTTAAAATAAATGGTGCGCAACTTATTTTGAGTGAACAAATAAGCTATGGTAATGGAAAGTATCGTAGTGATGGCTAGCACTGTAAAAATTCGATAGGGGTGTTCCGGAAGATAGCGTTCTGTTGCCACTAACACGGCTATTTGAAGTGGGGCAATCATCATTAAATAACGTCCGAAAGTCACATTTCCGTCGTGCCAGGTCTCTTCACTGCGCATCGATACTTTCGTTTTGTATCCAAAGCCACCATAAGCACTAGGACGTTGATTTAATTTCACCCCAATCGTGAAAATAATCATTACAATAAAGGAACAAACGAGTAATAAAAGGTTCATATAAAAATGGGCGAAAAGTATTATTTAAATTGTTTTTCTAAATTTTCAAGAGTCGTCATTTCATAATCAGAGGGAATCACAAATTTATCTTTGGACACCTTCTCTTCACTCACATTGGTGGCTACCATGGTCATGGACATTGAATTCATGTCTGCAGTGTACTCTAAAGGAGCACCTTTCAGATTTTCAAAATTACCTCCCCAGCTACCACCACCAATAATATCTTCGGCACACCAAACAGTCATTTTAGTAGATACATCAAAAGTAATAATAGCTTTTTTACAATCATGTCCTGCAATTTTCTTCACTTCATCGGTGTAGATAATTTCAGGGGTTTTCGTCTTTGCTTTTTTATCATCTGCTGGATGCATGGCAATTTTCTTTCCCATCACATCCATCAAAATCGTCACCTCGTCTTTCACACAAATAGTTACCATTTTCATTCCCATAAAGCCATCACTTTCGGTACGACAATTATTATTGGAAAAATAACAAACACTCTCAGAAGGCAGCATTGCTTTTTGATCGGTACCTAAATCCATGGAAGGATAATCTATTTTATAAACTATTTTACCCTCTTTTATTTGTGCAAATAAAAGTTGATTAAACAGTGTGAAAATTACGACAATTAAAAATATTTTTGATTTCATTGTTTTGGAAACGCAAATTTAATAAACTAATTATTAATTGTGCAAATTATTACTTTTGTAAACCATCAAAAAATATAAACAATTATGAAAAAGATTTTAACCGTTATACTGCTCGCGTTATTTACTCAAATGAATAGTTATGCGCAAAAAGGGTTTATTCAACTTGAAGACATCTGGGGAAGCAGAAAATTAACAGCTAAAACAGTGAGCGGATTTAATTCGATGAACAATGGAGAGCATTATACCAACTCAGTGTATACACCCAGTTTTCAAATTGTAAAATATGCGTTTAAAGATGGAAAAGCAATTGAAACAATACTCACCACAAATGATTTAGTTTTTAATGGAGATACTATTTCTGTAAGCAGCTATAGTTTTAGCCCCGATGAGCACTTAATTTTGATTGCAACTAATACAGAATCCATTTATCGTCATTCGAGCAAATCTGATTATTTTATTTTTAACAGATTAACCAAACAATTATCAAAAATTACTCAGACTGAAAAAGTAATGTATTGCCAGTTTTCACCAGATAATACACAATTAGCTTATGTAAAAAACAATAATCTATATATTTATAATTTACAATCAAAAGCGGAAACTGCAGTTACTACTGATGGAAAGAAAAATTCAATTATTAATGGTGCTACTGATTGGGTTTATGAAGAAGAATTCAGCATGGATGTAGCATACCAATGGTCTCCAGATGGAAAAAAATTAGCCTATTATAAATTTGACGAAAGCAACGTAAAAGAATTTAACTTAACTTATTACGGCGATTTATATCCGAAAGAAGAAAAATATAAATATCCAAAAGCAGGGGAAGAAAATTCAAAAGTTGAAATTTATGTATATGATATAAATTCAAAAAACAATTCACGAATAAACACCGGAACGGAACGCGAATATATCCCAAGAATCAAATGGACAAAGAATCCATCAATATTAAGTATTCAAACACTTAATCGTCATCAAAATCATTTGGAGCTTTTATTCTATAATACAACTGAAAACTCAACTAAAGCGATAATAAAAGAAGATAATTCTTCCTTTATAGAAATCACAGACGACTTAACTTTTCTAGAAAACGGAAACCAATTTATTTGGACGTCAACGCGTGATGGTTATAATCATATTTATTTATACTCGATGGATGGCAAACAAGCAAAACAAATTACAAAGGGAAATTTTGAAGTATCGAGTTATTATGGATATGATGAAAACAAAAAAACTTTTTACTATTTATCCACCGAATTAAGTCCAACTGAACGTTATGTATATGCGATTACCAATGACGGCAAAAAAACAAATTTAACTCCTGAAAAAGGCACTCATAATGCCTCATTCAGTAATGGATTTAAATATTTTATTGATACTTATTCTTCGTATGGAAAACCATATACTTGTTCAGTAATTAACAACTTAGGAAAAACCCTTCGTATTTTAGAAGACAACCGTGATTTAAAAGCTGCATTACAAGAGTATCACCTCGGAAAAACAAAAGAGTTTACCTTTAAAAATAAAAATGGTGTAGAATTTTATGGTTGGATGATTTACCCTCCTGACTTTGACTCTACCTTAAAATACCCTGTGCTCATTAATGTTTACGGTGGGCCGGGAGTACAAACTGTTACAAACGATTGGGATGGCCCTAACTACTTATGGCATCAAATGCTTGCTCAAAGAGGTTATATCATTGCTAGTATTGAAAACAGAGGTACACCAGGACGTGGATTAGAATGGGCAAACTGCATTTATAAAGATCTTGGTAAATTAGAAGTGGATGATCAAATATCAGGCTCTAATTATATAAAGGGACTTCCCTATGTTGAAAATAGTAGAATGGGTGTTTGGGGTTGGAGTTTTGGAGGATATATGACGTCCTTACTCATGACTAAAGTTCATACTCAATTTAAGCTAGGAATTGCTGTCGCTCCAGTTACTAATTGGCGCTATTATGATAATATTTATACAGAACGCTATTTACAAACACCTCAGGAAAATGCAGATGGTTACGACAAAAACTCTCCAACCACCTATGCGAAAGATTTAAAGGGTAAATTTTTATTAATACATGGTTCTGCTGATGATAATGTGCACATGCAAAACTCAATGGACTTTATCAATGCACTAGTAAAATACAACAAGCAATTTGATTTGTTTATATACCCTAATCGAAATCATGGCATTTATGGTGATGGTGCTAGATTGCATTTGTACACAAAAATGACTGACTTTATCATAAACAACTTATAAAAACAAAGCCCCGAAATTCGGGGCTTTGTTTTTAAATTACATTAGAAATTACCTCTAAGCGAAAGAATAAAATTGCGTCCCGCCGCGTTCATCCCACTAGCAAATACACGATACTGTGTGTCTAGTAAATTTTCAATAGCGAAATTTAAATTGATATTTTTATGAATCTTATACGATACACTTAAGTTTAATGTACACCAAGCAGGCATCCCCGTACTGGTAGCGTATTGCTCATTATCCTCTCCATTTAAAAAATAATCTTTCAGTTGCTTTGATCCATTATAATTGGCATAAAACAAAGAGCTGAATTTTTCTGTTTGATATTTCAAGGACATCCGTGCCTGGAAAGGAGGAATATGATCCAAAGGACTATCAACAGAATCTGTTTTTATACGCCCATAGGTATAATTGAAACCCGTTTGAAGGGTGAAGTGATTGTCCAATAGTGTCGTTAAATTGGAACTAATCCCATAAATATAAGCTTGTTGTTTATTTTGATTTGCCATTACCTGACTTAACGTACCATCATAATCAATAGAATCTTTGCCATTGAAGGTGTACTTGTCAACTACTGCAATGTTTTTTACAGAAGTATAAAACAAGTAATTTTCAATACTGGTTTTCTCATTTACAATACGCGTAAATCCTAGTTCATAATTAATAGTTTGTTCTGGCTTCAATTCTTTATTGGGCACAATCACATTTCCAGGAGATGAGCCAAAAATCTTTGACAAATCATCTACATTGGGCACGCGATAACCTGATGCGATGGTAAAACTCAATTTAGTTGCATCAGAGGGTCTGTTTACAATACCCATGGAAGCAGAATATACAGGACTTGTTTGTTCGATAGAAGTATAAGGCAAATGAAACATCAAGGCGGTATCCACCAATGTTGATTTTAAAGCTGAGTATCCTACTCGAACACCATCAATTAATGTAGTTGTTGAGGAAAGAGAAGTAGTATGCGATAAATAAAGTCCAATATAGTTCATTGAATTATCGCCATCCGGATAACGCGTATCTAACGGTGATGAAGTTCCGCTAATAATATTTACCTTGTTAGCAGTTGATTTTAATGAATTCATCTGGCCATCAACTCCAATTATCAATTTACTTTTTTCACTTGAATGCTGAGCATACACATCAAAACCTACAACCCCTACGTTTTCGATTCGGTTATTTCTTGTACTTCCCTTATAACTACGACTATGTCGACTTTCTTCTAATGATTGATAACTTAAACCTACATGATATAATTGAGCCCAACGATTTTGATTTACATGATTCATGGAATAAGCTAGCATCATGCGCGTTTGAGGACCATAATACCATTCAGCATATTTTAAATTACCTCCACTCATATCAGTTAAACGATCGTAACGAGGTACGTCATTCGTTGTAGAGTATTGAAAATTCAAATCTTGAGTTGTATTGGAATTTTGCTTCCAAGAAAACTTCTGAATAAAATCAATTTGATGATAAGCTGTTCCAACTTGCCTATAACGATTCGGATTTTTCATTATTGAATCTACACCATTAACTGTCTCTACATAGTATGGACGTTCTCCATAGGTTCCATTATAAAACGGATTTTGATTTTTTCCGCCCATTAAATCGCCGAACTGACTGATGGAAAAAGAAGTTAAAGAAGCGAAATTATTTGTCCCGTAGTTAACATCTAAATGATTTGTAATTCCACTATTAGCCGATGCATATTTAGATAAGAAAGAAACATGAAATTCCTTTTTATTATCAGTACTAGCAAATAACGCATTTTTAGTAATTAAATTAATCACCCCGCCGAGGGCATCACTGCCGTAAATAGTAGAAGAAGGGCCGTATAATACTTCAACACGATCTAACAAATTCACGTCTGTTTTAATAATATCCTGCAAATGACCCGCGCGATAGATTAAATTATTCATTCGAACACCGTCTATCATTAATACAATTCTGCTCGCTTCAAAGCCACGTAAGGTTGGGCTACCTCCACCCTGTTGACTCATTTGAACTTGAAGTCCTTTTTGAAAAAGTAAGTCAGCGGAAGATGCTGGATTACATGATTCAATATTTTCTTTGGTAAACACTTTTACCTCTTGAGAAACATTTTTTATTTTTTCAGTAGTTTTATTTACTGTAATGATAACACCATCAAGGGTTATACTTTTTTGAATGCTATCGGATTGCCCATAAGTAAATGTGCAAATAGATAACAAGAGCAACAAGCTCCAGCTAATTTTATTTCTCATTTTGTTGGATTTAATAGTTAATTAATTAAAAAAGAAGATCAACAAAATGATAATGGTGGTGGTGTTTGGGGTTGAATGTATATAGAAGAAAACAGCATAACATTTCGACTAAAAAAAGCATTTAATTCATGAAAGTTAAATGTTATATTAAGATAATTTTCGACAACAATAGGATTG
>JBJTMY010000258.1:0-13349 GCA_046073825.1 Bacteroidota bacterium | reverse complement strand
TAAATGCTGTCTGTTATGTCATTTATAAATTTTTAGTGTTTCAAATATATTACATTTCAATGATAGATTCCAAATAACTTGCCCCTACAAAACAATTCACCCTCTTTCGTAACTGCATTCAATTACCAAAGAGGGTGAGTTCAATTAATTTATACTTTATTTAAGAAAGCATTTCTTTCACTAATACAGATACAATTTTATTATCTGCCTTTCCTGCAAATGCTTTGTTGGCAGCTCCCATTACCTTTCCCATTTCTGCTGCTGAGGTCGCACCAACACTTGCAATGATATCTTTTAATGCTATACGAATCTCTTCTTCGCTCATCATTTTAGGCAAGAACAATTCAATCACTGCCACTTCTTCCTGCTCTGTTTTTGCTAAATCTTCACGACCTTGCTTCGTATATATATCAATAGATTCTTTACGTTGCTTTACCAGTTTCTGCAACATTTTCATTTCATCTTCTTCCGTAATTTCTTTACCCGCCTCACTGGTTTTTAAAAGAATAATCGCTGCTTTAATTGCACGCAATCCACGAAGCTTAGCTTCATCCTTTGCTAACATAGCCGCTTTTAATTCGGCCATGATATTTTGTTCTAATGCCATATTAATCTACTCTATCGTGTAAGAATGAATTGTTTGCTCTGATTTCTGGATTACGATTGTTATCATCCATACTTAATGTTAAACGAGAAATAGTAGAATCAGCTGAGTTTGGAACGTTATCTAAAGCGATATTTTTACGTTTATACGCAGGTTCTTTTTCTAAGTCATTAATACCTCCAGGAGTGTTCATTTTGAAATTCAATTCGCGCAAACGCATGATTCTTTCTCGTGAACGTTTCCACATTTCTTCTTCTTTAGTCAACTCTTGTAACGCCGGTACTTCTTCAACCGAAGCCATTGGCTCTTCATCAAGATTTAACATTACTGGTGCATCTAATTCTTCCTGAAAGAAAAATTCAGTAACCGTATTATCCGACTCCCCTTCCATTGTTATTTCAAAGTCCAGTTCCGCATTTTGAATTTCTAACTCTTGATAAATTGGAGTCACTTCATCTGCAGCTTCCACTTCACCTAACAACTCTTCGTTCGACTCACCATAATTTTCGCCATAAAATTCATCTGCATTTAAAGGTGTGCCATCTTCCTCTTCCATTTCGCTTACGATGGTGTCAAGTTCTTCCATTTTTACCTGACCCTCGAATTCATTTTTTGAATCTATCACATGTCCTTCTAAATTATAAACAACAGTACGTTGCTCTTCGAATGGATTTGCAATGGGTTGAATATTTTCTATAGGACGAACCTCCTCGCGAACAATTAAAACTGGCTCCATCGAATTCACCACTTCCGCAACAGTCTCTTCCATACGAGGAGCAGACACTTCATCAACTGAAGGCGCCGTTACTTTCACAGTCTCCTCGAGGTTAAAAACCACTTTATCATCATTGCGACCTGGCATAGATGTAGCCACTTCGTTCGTTTTAAATCCGGTTGCAATCACGGTTACAGAAACTTTACTTCCCAAGCTTGGGTCGATTCCAATTCCCATAATAATATCAGCTGTTTGTCCTGCTTGTGCTTGAATAAAATCGTTGATATCTGCTACTTCATCCATCGTTACTTCTTCTGTTCCACTGACAATGTTTAACAATATGTAACGAGCACCTTCAATGTGGCTATCATTCAACAATGGCGATTCTAATGCAGCCTCAGCAGCACGAATAGCACGATTATCCCCCTCTGCAGTTGCAGAACCCATAATTGCAACGCCACTATCCTTCATAACGGTAGTGATATCCGCGAAGTCCACATTGACATGCATGGTATTTGTTATAACTTCTGCAATGCTTTTAGCAGCAACAGTTAATACATCATCCGCATAACCAAACGCCTTAGTAATTTGCAAATTACCATGAATCTCTCTTAGTTTATCATTGCAGATAATCAACAAAGCATCTACATTTTTTTTCATTTCTTCGATACCCGCTTTCGCTTGCGTACCACGCTTACTACCTTCAAAACCAAAAGGCAAAGTAACAATTCCTACAGTTAAAATTCCTAACTCACGCGCAATACCTGCAATGACAGGAGCAGCTCCTGTACCAGTACCACCGCCCATTCCTGCTGTGACGAAAACCATGCTTGTATTGTCTGACAACAATTGCTGAATCTCTTCTATATTTTCAATAGCAGCACGTCTTCCAACATCTGCAATCGCACCAGCACCACGACCTGCTGTAAGTCCAAGACCCAACTGAACCTTAGTTGGTACTTTTGAATTATTTAAAGCTTGAGAATCGGTGTTACACACAATAAAATCTACACCTTTAATGCCCATGTCATACATGTGATTTACGGCATTGCTTCCACCTCCACCAACTCCAATAACTTTAATTACAGGAGAAGTATCAAATTTTTGATCGAGCTCAAATAATGATGGGCTATGATTTGAATTTTCAAGTTGATTCATGATTATGTTTGGTTTTTATTTTCGTTTTGGTTGATTTGATTTATTAGTTTATTACCCGTTAAAAGTTGAGTCACCTCCATCATCTACAAGAGAATCTTTAAAGAAGTCAAACCATTTACCTCTTAAAAATGGACTTTTCGGTTTTTCTTCTCCAACAGGAACCTCAGGAGTTTTTATTTCGTCTAACTTATGTTTATTTTTTGCTGCAAGATATTCAGCATCTTGCAATCCTTTAATCACTAATCCTACTCCAGTAGCATACATCGGACTCTTCACTTCATCGAATCCTTTACCGAGGTGCTCATTAGGATATCCAATGCGGGTATCCATACCCGTTATATACTCAACCAATTGAGTAATATTCTTCAATTGCGATCCTCCACCTGTAATTACTATACCCGCTATTAATTTCTTTTCGTAACCTGAATTTTTGATTTCAATATAAACATTGTCGATAATTTCCTCTACACGTGCCTGAATAATATGCGCCAAATTTTTTACTGAAATTTCTTTTGGTTCACGACCTTTTAATCCTGGAATGGAAACAATTTCATTCTCTCTTGTTTGCTTAGAAAGTGCAGAACCAAATTTTACTTTTAATTGTTCTGCCTGACTACGGATAATTGAACAGCCCTCTTTGATGTCCTCTGTGATCACATTTCCACCAAAAGGAATCACGGCTGTATGGCGAATAATTCCATCTTGAAAAATAGCGATATCTGTTGTACCGCCACCGATATCTACTAATACCACTCCTGCTTCTTTTTCTTCTTCTGTTAACACTGCTTCTGCTGATGCAAGAGGCTCAAGAATTAAATCTTTTGTTTTTAATCCTGCTTTCTCCACACACTTATAAATATTTTTTGCAGCAGTAACTAAACCTGTGATGATATGACAATTCGCTTCTAAACGAATTCCAGCCATGCCTATTGGTTCTTTAATGCCTTGTTCATTATCGACAATAAATTCCTGAGGAATTACATGAATAATTTCTTCTCCTGGAGGCATTGCCAAACGATACATATCTTCCGTAATTGCATCAATATCGGTCTGACTTATTTCATAATCAGTATTTGAACGAGTTATCATTCCACGGTGCTGCATACTTTTAATATGCTGACCAGCGATACCCACATAAACTTCATTGATTGTTACTTCGGATTTTAAAGACGCTTCTTCCACGGCTTCTTTAATTGATGCAACTGTTTTTTCAATATTGGCAACCATCCCTCTCATCACACCCAACGATTCTGAACGTCCCATGCCCAAGATTTCAATCTTGCCATGCTCATTTCGCTTACCTACAATAGCAGCAATTTTTGTAGTTCCAATATCCAATCCAACAATTATTTCTTCCATATATTAAAAATTATTTTTTTGTACAAACAACTTGATTTTTAAATTTAAGATTGATTAAAGAATATTTATTCCAACCAGTATTACTTAATCCTTTTTTGTAAAACAAAAACAAACGATTGAATTTATCTTGAAGGTCTGTTGTATCTCCAAGTAAAATTCGATGATCCCCAACTCGAGGCACCAATTCTATTTCCTGTAATTCATTCACATAAATTTGCTGCGTATTTGCCGACCAGAATGTATCTGCGGCAATGAAACTAGCAACTCTGTAAACTTGATTAATCATTCGAGGAATTGTTAATGAATCGATATTGTTTGAATTTTTAAATGTTGGTGGTGGCGCAATTTTCATTTCAGCGTAGGTATTGTAGATGTAACCATTGGCTACAACAACCGATGGAGTGTACTTCTCCGACACTGGCATGAACGCACCACTTTTGTCAATGAAAAACTGCTCATTTTGCATATTGTAAACCCTAACAATCGGATCTCGCTGCCATGCATCAATATGCAGGTTTCCATCAAGCGTTGAATATACTTCAACTCGCTCTACGAAAGGACTGCTCATCACAATTTTTTCTAACAATTTTTTGTTGATGTTAGCAAGTGATTTTCCTACTAATTTGCCCTTACTATTCACCAATTGTAAAATGTCATTTCCATCAACAAAGTCATGTCCTTCTCCTTCGTTAATAGCTACAATTACATTTTTACAAATCGTATTGGTTTGTTTATAATTTACGAACCCTAAAAGCACCAGCATTCCAGCAATCGATAGTACCCAACTGCTAATTATGATGATTCTTTTTAACTTATGTTGAATGTTAATTTTCAATTCAATAAGTGTTTAATTGGTTCAACAAACTGATCAATATCGCCAGCCCCCAATGTGATTAACACCTCAGGATTTTGGCTTTTAATTTCATTTAACAATGCTGATTTTTCAACGAGTATTTTATCGTGAATTGTCACCTTATCCAGAATTGTATTAGCAGTAATTCCTGGCAATGGGAGTTCGCGAGCAGGATAAATATCAAGCATAATGAGTGAGTCGAGCAGACTTAAACTTTGCGCAAATCCTTCGGCAAAGTCACGTGTTCTTGTGAATAAGTGTGGTTGAAAAACACCCGTAATTTTTTTATTTGGAAACAGTTCTTTCGCTGATAATATTGCAGCTTTTAATTCGGCTGGATGATGCGCGTAATCGTCGATGTACACACAACTATCCTTTCTCACCTGTACATCAAATCGGCGTTGGGCACCTTGAAATGATTTTAACGCATTGCGTAAAGCTTCTTCAGAAACTCCTCGCTGTAATGCGACCGCAGATGCAGCAACTGCATTTTCCACGTTATGACGACCAGGCAAGCCTAAAACTAAATTTTCCAAATGATGAGATTTCGATTTAAAATCAAAATGATAAAATCCATTTTCAACTCGTATATTCAATCCAACATAATCAGCGCTATCATCCTCGATAGAGTAAGTGGCTGTTTTTGCTTTCACCTCTCCCACTGACAATCCTTTTTTATAAATTAAAATCCCTGATTCTTTCACCTGTGCTGCAAACAAACGGTAATTATGCAACATTTCTGCATGATTCCCATAAATGTCTAAGTGATCAGGATCCATCGAAGTAATGATTGCAACATCTGGAAAAAGTTGTAAAAAGGAACGATCAAATTCATCAGCTTCAACAACAATTTGATGCCCTGTTTCTTGAGGTCGACCTACTAACAAATTACTTTTAAAATTCGAACTAATACCTCCTAAAAATGCAGAAGTATTTTTTCCAGCACTATGTAATATATGAGCGAGTAAGGTAGAGGTTGTCGTTTTACCATGCGTACCAGCAACAGCGAGCGTTGTTTGACCTTCTGTTAAATATCCTAACACTTTTGACCGCTTTACAATAGTAAAATTATTTTGAACAAGGTAATTCCACTCTTGATGTTCTTTCGGAATTGCAGGCGTTAGAATAACCAACACTTCTGACTTGTCAGAAACATTTTGAATATAAGATGGAATGTTATCAATCGAATCTTCATAATGCACAAAAACACCTTCTGATTCTAATTGTTGTGTTAACGGAGTGATGGTTTTATCATATCCTGCCACCTTCTTTCCAGCAGCATGAAAATAACGAGCAAGCGCACTCATGCCTATCCCTCCTACGCCTAGAAGGTAAACATATTTGATGTTTGCTAACTCATTCGTCATTTTATTTTTTGCTTTCTATGATTGAATAAATTTCTCTTGCGATTGTTTCCGCAGCATCAGGTCTTGCTAATGGTGCTATATTTAGTGATAACTCCTTTCTCTTTTCAGGATTGTTTAACAAGCTTAATGCTTCATCTACTAATATTGAAAATGCCTCTTGATCTTTAACTAAAATGGCTGCATTTCTATTAACTAATGAAAGACAATTTTTTGTTTGATGATCTTCTGCTGCTGTCGGTAATGGAACTAAGATGGCAGGTTTCTCTACAATGCATAATTCGGAAACTGTACTTGCACCTGCCCGAGCAACCACCACATCGCACATCGCATACGCTAAGTCCATTTTTGAAATAAAATCAAACGCTTTCATCTTTTCTAAATTCAACTGTTTGATTTTATCGTTTGCCTCTGGGAAAAATGTCTTTCCTGTTTGCCAAATTACTTGAACCCCTGCCGTGTGCAATTTTTCTATTCCAGCTAAAATTGCTTTGTTAATTGAACGCGCTCCTTGACTACCTCCAACAATTAATAAAGTAGGTACAGAAGAAGATAAATTAAAATATGCTGCAGCTGCTTCCTTTTTATTGGATAAATCTTTAATGTCTTCACGCACTGGATTTCCAGTGAACATAATTTTTGAAGCGGCGAAAAATTGATCCATCTGCTCATAAGCTACACAAATTTTAGTTGCTTTTCTTGAAAGAATTTTATTTGTAATTCCAGGATAAGAATTTTGCTCTTGAATTAACGTAGGAACACCATTCAAGGAAGCCGCGAATAGCATTGGACCGCTAGCATATCCTCCAACACCAATAGCAATATCGGGTTTAAATGATTTCAAGATGCTATTCGCCTTTGACAAACTCTTGATTAATTTAATAGGGAAAAACAAATTATCTAAAGACAAACTTCTTTTTATTCCTGCAATAGGAAGTCCGATAATATTAAATCCAGCAGCAGGAACTTTTTCCATTTCCATTTTTCCTTCAGCTCCAACAAATAAAATTTCAGTAGAAGGATTTATTTTTTTTAATGCATGTGCAATCGATAAGGCCGGAAAAATATGTCCGCCAGTACCACCACCGCTGATTATTACCTTACTCATTGTTTTAATTGATTGCAGTTGATTCGTCTAACTTTTCTTTTTTATCAATTGAATTACTAACGCTAAGAATTACCCCAAACGCAAAACTTGTAAATATGATGGAAGAACCTCCCATACTCAGCAAAGGCAGTGTTTGTCCGGTTACAGGAAATACCCCTACAGCAACACCCATATTAATTAAAGCTTGGAATACCATACTAAATGCAAAGCCAACTGTTATCATTGCAGCAAAAGCTCTATCAGTTCGCTTAACAATGAGTAACGCCCGATAAAAAAATATCAAATAAAGTCCAAGGACAAAACAACCACCCACCAAACCATATTCTTCAATAATGATTGCAAAAATAAAATCAGAGTAAGGATGAGGTAAGAAATTACGTTGTTCACTATTACCAGGACCTTTCCCTAAAAATCCACCTGTAGCAATTGCTATTTTTGCTTGTTGCGCCTGATAATCTTCGTCGGAAAATTCCACTTTAGCCGTTTTAGAATCATTATGGTTATCTCCACGACCTACGAAAGTTAATACACGATTGGTCCATGTTTCAATACGACCTTTATATCCAATTAACTTAGCACCTAATATAAAAATCACCACACCAAGAATTGCAATTCCAACAATGGTGCTTAAATGCTTAATACTAACCCTACCAATAAACATGATCACCAAAGAAGTAAAAAATAAAAGTGCCGAAGTGGAAAAATTTGCTGGGAAGATTAGTGCACAAACAACAAAAACTATAAAAACTAATGGAAGCACTGTTGTTTTCCATTCATGAATTGTATTTTGATGTTTCGAAATTTGTCGAGCTAAAAATAATATTAAAGCAATCTTGGCAAAATCAGAAGTTTGAAACGTCATTCCAATAATTGGCAAAGTAATCCATCTGTTTGCATCATTCAAATTGGTACCCATAAACAATGTGAATATCAGCAATGGAACAGAAAGCAAATAAAAAAATCGGGCAAGCTTTGCGTAAAGCGTGTATGGGAAACGAGCAGTCACATACATGATAGCAGCACCTCCACAAAGAACAATAAAATGTTTAAACAAAAAATGCTCTGTATTACCTGAAACTTTTTTGAACGCAAGCAACCCTGTAGAACTGTAAACAGCTAACAAACTTACAATAGAGAGCAGGAAGACTACAATCCATATAGTCTTATCCCCTCTAAGAATAATATTTCTCTGAATCCAGTTCATTTTATAAATTATAGGGCACGAACTGCTGCTTTAAATTGACGACCGCGATCTTCATAATTTTCAAACAAATCGAAAGAAGCGCAGCATGGTGACAATAGAACAGTATCTCCTTTCTTACCTAAACGATACGCCGCTTGGACAGCTTCTTCGGCAGAAGATACTTCTACAATTACTGGAACAATTTCTTTAAATGCTTTAATTAATTTTTTATTATCAGTTCCTAAGCATACTAAAGCTTTTACTCTATTTTGAACTAATTCAGTTAACATAGAATAGTCGTTACCTTTATCTACACCACCTGCTATCCATACAATAGGACTTTGTAAACTTTCCAATGCGTACCATGTAGAATTTACATTCGTTGCTTTAGAATCGTTGATAAAATCAATACCGTGAACGGAGTTCACAAATTCTAAACGATGCTCGATATTTTCAAAATCAGAGAAACTTTCTCTTACTACTTCTTTTCTGATTTCTAAAATTCTTGACGCGATTCCTGACGCCATTGAGTTGTACAAGTTGTGTTTTCCTTGCAATGCTAGATCTTGAATTGACATGGTTAGTGTTTGGTTATGGGTTTGAATGATTAGATTATTATTTTCAGTATATGCACTCATTCCTTCTTTGTGTTTTATGGAAAAAGGAAGGCACTGCATTTTTAATTCTCTTTTAGATATTTCTTGAATAGTTAAATCATCATCAGCACAATAAATAAAAGCATCTGCTGGTCCTTGATTTTGGGTGATTCTAAATTTCGAATCGATATAATTTTGAAGATTGTATTCGTAACGATCTAAGTGGTCGGGAGTAATATTGGTTAAAATGGCTACATCTGCTTTAAACTGATAGCATCCATCTAATTGAAAACTACTTAACTCTAAAACATAATATTCATAATTCTCTTCTGCTACTTGACGAGCAAAACTCTTTCCCACGTTACCACCTAGTCCTACGTTTAATCCAGCTTTTTGAAGAATATGATAGGTCAAGAGCGTGGTGGTTGTTTTTCCATTTGTCCCAGTTATACAAATCATTTTAGCTTTCGTAAAACGAGCTGCGAATTCAATTTCTGATATTACCGGAATACCACTTTGTTTAATCGCTATAATTACACTTGCCTTATCTGGAATCCCTGGACTTTTAACAACCTCATTGGCAGTTAGTATTATGTCCTGCGAATGCTTTTCTTCTTCAAAGGGTATATTCCTATCCGTTAGTTCTTTTTTGTATTTAGCAGCAATCTTTCCAAAATCAGAAACAAACACTTCAAAACCTTGCTTTTTAGCAAGAATAGCAGTGCCTACCCCACTTTCTGCGGCACCTAACACAACTATTTTTTTATTCGAATTCATTATCTCAATTTCAATGTTACGATGCTTAATACAGCCAACATAATCCCAATAATCCAGAAGCGTGTAACTATTTTTGCCTCATGGTATCCTAATTTTTGATAGTGATGATGTAAAGGAGACATTTTAAAAACTCTTCTTCCTTCACCGTATTTCTTCTTGGTATATTTGAAGTAACTCACCTGTATCATTACTGATAAATTTTCTACTAAAAAGATTCCGCATATAATTGGAATTAATAATTCTTTACGCACTGCAATAGCAAAAACAGCAATAACTCCTCCAATTGCTAAACTACCAGTATCTCCCATAAACACTTGTGCAGGAAATGAATTGTACCATAAAAATCCAACACATGCACCAACGAATGCGCTCATAAACACCATAAGTTCTCCTGTATTGGGGATGTACATAATGTTTAGATAATTCGCAAAAATGGAATTACCCGACACATAGGCAAAAACCGCTAATGTAATTCCAATGATAGCAGAAGTTCCAGTTGCTAAACCATCTATACCATCAGTGATATTAGAACCATTTGATACAGCTGTAATAATGAACGTAACAATTATCACAAACAAAAGCGGTAATAAATATTTTTTATTTTCTCCCGCCCACGAAACTAAATTGGCATAATCAAACTCATTGTTTTTAAAAAATGGAATGGTTGTTTTTGTTGACTTTGTGTTATGTCCAGAAAACAAAAAACCTTCCTTGCTTTTCATATCATCAATGATATTTCCTCGTTGCTCGATAACAATTCGTGGCTGAACCAACTTTTCTCTTACAACAACATTACTATTGAAATACAAAACACATCCAACAAAAATTCCTAAACCTACTTGACCAATCAACTTTGATTTTGCTCTCAATCCTTCTTTATCCTTCTTAAAAACTTTGATGTAGTCATCAATAAATCCTATTGTTCCCAACCATAGAGTACTAACAATCATTAAAATGATATACACATTATTTAATCGAGTAAATAATATTGTTGGAATTAAAATACCTGCAATAATTATGATACCTCCCATCGTGGGCGTACCTTTTTTCTCACTTTGACCTGCCAACCCTAAATCACGAATTGTTTCACCAACTTGTAGCTTCAACAAAATATTAATAATTCTTTTTCCGAAAACAAGAGTGATCATTAATGAAGTAATTAATGCCATTGCTGACCTAAAAGAAATATATCGAAAAACACCAGCACCCGGTATATCATAAACTCTATCTAAATAATCGAACAAATAATATAGCATATCAATATGATTGTAATGTTTCGTTTAAAATTTCCTTGTCGTCAAAAGGATATTTGACTCCATTTATTTCTTGGAATTTTTCATGACCCTTGCCAGCCAACAAAATAATATCGCCTGGCTTGGCTAATGCAACAGCCGTTTTGATGGCCTCTTTACGGTCGGTAATTGCAAGTGCTTTACGATAAAATTGAGCTGGCACTCCTGATTGCATTTCCTTAATTATCGATTCTGGATTTTCACTTCTTGGATTATCGGATGTCAGAATTACTTTATCACTTAACTCACAAGCAATTTCGGCCATCTGAGGACGCTTACCTGCATCTCTATCACCACCACATCCAATAATAGTAATGATCGTTTCATTACCAGTACGAATATTATTTATGGTATTCAGTACATTTTCTAAAGCATCTGGAGTGTGCGCATAATCAACTATACCAGTAATATTATTTTCAGATTGAATACATTCAAAACGACCTTCTGGTGCTTTAAGGCTACTCAATGCCGTTAGCACATTTATTTTATCTTGCTTGCATAATATTGCTACTGAATATGCACCTAAAAGATTACTTGCATTAAAACTTCCTATCAATGAACACAAAACATCACTTCCATCGATGTTTAGCATCAAACCCGAAAAATTATTCTCAAGAATTTTCACTTTAAAATCAGCAACGTTTTTCTGAGCGAATGTTCGGACTATAGCTTTTGTATTTTGCACCATAATTTGACTATTACGGTCATCAGCATTTACTAAAGCAAAAGATCCCTCGGGAAGGCGATCAAAAAAACCTTTTTTAGCCTTTATATATTCATCGAATGTTTTATGGTAATCAAGATGATCTCGAGTAATATTGGTAAATAATCCGCCAAAGAATGTTAATCCATCAATTCTCTTTTGTACCACTGCATGGGAGCTAACTTCCATAAAGCAGTATTCACAATTAGCATCGACCATCTTAGCAAGCAATTGATTTAATTGCAAAGGATCTGGAGTTGTATGTGTTGCAGGGACAATTTCGTTTCCAATTAAATTTTTCACAGTACTTAACATCCCACACTTAAACCCTAACTGAGTAAATAAAGAATGAAGCAAGGTAACAGAAGTTGTTTTACCATTGGTCCCTGTTACTCCTATTAATTTTAATTTAGTGCTAGGATCATCATAAAAATTATTGCAAATAATTGCTAATGCATGCGATGAATCCTTAACACGTACATACGTAATAGTTGGGATTAAACTTTCAGGCAGCTCCTCACAAACAATAGCTATTGCACCTTTATCGATAGCCGTTGCAATGTAATTGTGGCCATCAGTAACAACACCACGCACAGCAATGAACAACGACCATTCACTTACTTTTCTTGAATCAAAAGCAATATCAGAAATATTAACAGCAGTAGAACCAGCTACCTGTTCAATATTTGTCTTATATAATATCTCTTTTAAAAGCTTCATTAACTTAATTCAATAATTATTTTTTGTCCTTTTTCTAACTTTTGCCCAGCCTTAATCGACTGCTTACTAACCTTACCACGACCTTGTGGTTGAACTACTAATCCAAACGACTCCAGCAAATAAATCGCATCGCTCAAACCCATGCCAATTACATTTGGAACTAAACTTGTTGAGTTTTCAATTTGCTTTAAGTTCGTACCTACCCAACCGTTAGTTTGCATATCATAAGGAATATTCAATGATTTTACAACCTTACTTGTTGGTCCAGCTTGACCCGACTTTACAAATGGCTGACCTGCGAAAAGTGAATCTGGAAGTCTAGTTAATTCTTTGTGCATCTTTACATCTAATGAATACACCTTTGCAGCGATATCTGCGAATACAGGACAAGCTACTTCCGCTCCATAAATTTTTCCATTGTTAGGAGAATAAACAACTACGATGCATGAGTACTTAGGATTTTCTGCTGGAAAATAACCACAAAATGAGGCCTGATAAGAGAATTTATCATATCCATTCACAGAAGCAATTTGTGCAGTACCAGTCTTTCCTGCAATGTTGTACTGATTATTTTTAATTCCTTTTGCCGTTCCTGTTTTAACAACTTCTTCTAAAAGGACTTTTGCTTTTCTTATTGTCGATTGAGAGCAAATTGAATCTGCTAGCACTACTGGTTTAAAACGTTCTACTACATCACTCTTGTTACGAATCTCCTTCACAAACATCGGAGCAACCATCTTACCATTGTTCGCAACAGCATTGTAAAAAGTTAGTATCTGCATAGGCGTTAGTAATGTCTCATACCCCATCGACATAAACGGCAAGGAAATTCCAGACCAATCTTTATCTCCAGTAGTTTTAATTGGGTGATAAGTAGCTCCCGAAAGCTTGATGCCTAAATCACTGTCAATATGCAA
>JBJTMY010000257.1:0-4936 GCA_046073825.1 Bacteroidota bacterium | reverse complement strand
CTAAATAAAAAATGATTTTCATACTAGAATATTTTTTCTGCTACCCGCTTGCAAGGCTCTGGATTACCCATTGTATAAAAGTGCAAACAAGGCACCTTTGCATCGATTAACTCTTTGCACTGCTGAATAGCCCATTCAATTCCTACTTCACGCACTTGGTCAGGAGTCTTTGCTTTTTCAATCGCTTCTGCCAATGCATCAGGAATATCAATATGAAAAATACTTGGTAAAACATTCATTTGTTTACGAGCCGTAAATATTTTAATACCTGGAATAATAGGTACTGTAATTCCTGCTTCGCGACAAAGATTAACGAATTCGAAGTACTTAGAATTATCATAAAACATTTGCGTTACGATGTACTCTGCTCCGGCATCCACCTTTGCTTTTAAATGTTTAAGATCTGTTTTTAAATTCGGTGCTTCAAAATGTTTTTCAGGATAGCCAGCTACACCAATACAAAATTTAGTAGGAGAAACATCTTGCAAGTCATCATCGATATAAATTCCCTTATTCATATTTACCACCTGCTTTACTAAATCGATGGCATAAGCATTTCCCTCTTCTTCTGGCTTAAAGCTTCCTTCGCTTTTAATCGAATCGCCACGTAGTAATAACACATTATCAATTCCTAAAAACGATAAATCAATCAAAGCATTTTCTGTTTCATCTTTCGTAAATCCTCCACAGATGATATGCGGTACTGCATCCACGTTATACTTAGTCATGATACCTGCGCAAATACCCACCGTGCCGGGGCGCTTACGCACCGATTTCTTTTCAAGTAATCCATCAGCACGTTTCTTATACACGTATTCTTCGCGATGGTAGGTCACATCAATAAAACTCGGATTAAACTCCATAAGCGGATCAATCGCATTGTAGATATCGTTAATACCCTTTCCCTTTAGCGGAGGAAGAATTTCAATCGAGAATAAGGTTTTACCGTTGGCTTGTTGAAGATGGTCAATTACTTTCATGGGGAATTATCATTGCTGCACGGGTGCAAATATCCGATTAAAATCAATCTAAAAAAAGAGCGCCCGCTTGTTGGCGGGCGCTCTCTGAAAAGTATTTTGGCTTAACTATAAATTATCGTTGAATGGTTAAGTTACCTGTCTTCACCGGAGTTGTTCCATCGTTTAAGTTAACGATAACGAAATAAACACCATCAGGACAATCGGTTCCTTTGAACACTTTCGTTGTATTATTGTATCCATCAGCCGAGTACACTTCTTTACCCCAACGGTTAATGATTTGTACGCTATTGTTTGGATATCCTTCGATATTCGCAATATCGAACTGATCATTTTTACCATCATTATTTGGAGTAATAATGTTTGGAAGGATTACTTCGCAACCTACTGGCTCAGAGCCAGCACCAATCTTACAAATTCCACTTCCGATTGCACGTACAGAGAAAGATGGAATCGCATTCATCGTACCATGCGTTTCTGGTCCACTAGGAACGTTAGCCGCAATCCAAGTTACACCACCATCTTCCGTTACTTCGTAAGATACAGCTCCTGGAACAGCAGCCCAAGCATAAACATATTTGTAAGTTCCCGTACCTGTTTGACAATCTACTACTGGAGCAGGAGGATAGTTTTGAACTTGTAATGTCATATTACCATTACCAGAGCAAGCACCTGAACCAACCGTTACCGAGTAAGTACCTGCTTGAGTTGTTTGATAGGTTTGAGATGTTGCACCTGAAATTGCACTTCCATCTAATGACCATTGGTAAGCAGCACCTGGATTACCAGCATCTAACACTGGGAAAGCGCCACCAACACAAATACTATCATTCGTTAAAGAAACTGTTAATTGAGAAGTAGTAGTGATTACTACATCAAAAGAGGCTGTACAATTATTAGAGCCACTTGTTACAACAACAGAATAATTTCCTGCTACTGTTGGCTGATACGTTTGAGAAGTGGCACCAGCAATTACGTTTCCATCAACAGACCAAACATAAGAGCATCCTGGGTTACCAGCATCTAATAATGGTAATGGATCATTCACACATTGCGTGAAATCTGCAGGTAAGTTATCTGTTGGAGCAGGAATTACATTTACTGCAACAGTATCAGAACCTGCACAACCAGCAACACCAGTTGTAACATTCACGTGGTAATTTCCACCAGCTGTTACCTGATAAGAAGCAGCTGTTGCACCGCTGATAGCGCCATTTTGGTCAAACCATTGGTAATTTAATCCTGTTAAGTTGGTATTTAGCGTTGGTAAAGTTTGACCTGCACATAGTGTTTGATCCGAACCTAAATCAACTGCAATTTTATTATCGATATAAAGGATAGCAATTGTATCTACATTTTGGTATTCAACTCCACAATCATCTAATAAACCGTTACCATCAGTACTTGGATTTGGATTAGCAAATAAATACACTGGACCACCAGAAGAAACAAAGTTTGCTAATTGGATAGTTAACTCAGTAGATTTTAAAGTAGATCCTGAACAGTTACTTGTTGCAGATAAAATTGGGAAGTTATTTCCAGCTGCATCTTTCACGATGAAGTCAGAACCATCAGGAGCAATAGAAAAACAATAAACGCTATCTGATAAATTTACTGTGAAACGATCGAACACACAACTTGCAGAATCAGAAACTGGGTATAGTGTACTGTTATCAACCTGAACCATGATGTTTACAGTGTCAGCACCTTCAGGAATTTCAGCACCACACTCCGATAATAAAGTATTACCATCAAATCCTTTCTTCAACCAAACTCTTGTTTGACCTACTGATAATGGATTTAAGAAAGTAATCTGAATTGAATCGGTTAATCCGTTAACGCAGTTAATTGGCACTGCAGAGATTACAGGATTTGGTGTTCCAAAAGGACCGAATGAACGGAAGTCTGTTGGAATTGCTGATGAACATTGGAATACTGTATCGAAAGATAAGATTACCGTATGCTCATTACAGTTTGATAATAAGATTCCGTTTGGAGTAGCAGTTAAAATTGAATTATTAAACGAAGGAACGATTGGGTTACATTGAGAGATAACGTTAATCTGAATATCACGACGAACAGAACCAATTAAAAATCCATTACGGTATTCGCTCACTAAAACTGCCATTACACCTACCTGAACTAAGTTCGGAGTAAAGTTAACAACTCCGTTTTGAGAGTTAATCGTAATTGGAATAGATGAAGAGAAAGGATTAGTTGCCGAATAAGGATTTACGAATGTTACAGGAGCCTCATTACTTGGACATTGAGCAAAAGGCTCATCTAATGGATCTACTAATGAGAATACTAATGAATCACCATCAGGATCTGTTGCACCTTGATCATAGTAGAATGAATTTCCTACGCAGAAACGAGAATACGATAAAGTAGTAAAAGCTGGAGATGAGTTTGTTGGAGCATAAAGATTATCTAAGTGCGCATCTAAGAAGATACCTTGACTACCTGAACCTGTTAGAGTAGTAATTGCACTGTTACGGCAACATGTACTCCAAGAGAATTTCCAATCGGAAGCAGCACTTGGTAAGTCAACTATACCTTCGTAAATGTATTGCTCTACGTCTCCTTGTCCTCCCGGACAATTATTAGCCGGGAAAGAAATACATGGCGACTGAGGTACCACCGTTGGGTTACCTACCAACGATAAGGTAGCATTACCTTGTTGGTTAGTTGTTGCTGAATAATAACAAATATCGTTTGTGGTAGGCATTGTAATACCCGCACAGTCGCGATATAATGTTAAGCGCATCAAGTACTGATTAGGCGTACCTGTGTAAATGTAAATAAGATCTCCCCCTGCAATGTGAGAGGCCTTAGATACTTGCGGAGTAATTACCATGGTAATCACCGCCAGCATTAGTAAGTTTAACAGTTTTCTCATTTTTTGTCTGTTAGTTAGGTTATATTTAATTTGTTTTTATCTAAATAAGTTAATACTGCCTTTCTGCTTGAAACTCTCTCCGTCAACAGTGGTCGCAAATATATCATAAAAATAGGTTCCAGTTTCTGCCTTTTGCCCGTCATTTAAGATTCCATCCCACATGCAATTGTTCGTATTTCCAGCATATACCCGTTTACCGGTTCTATCGTAAACATTTACGTTTAAGTCGTTGATGTTATCTCCCCCAAAAATAAAGTTGTCATTCACACCATCGCCATTCGGACTAAACGCTGATCCTAAGTCGTTTAAGACTGTAATTTTAATAACAGTTTCTTTGTCGTTCAATAAACATTTCACTTCGTAATTACCTGATTTAGTAAACTTATGGGTAATAGAGGAAGTTTTAAATGCCGTTGAGCCATCACCAAAATTAATATCTGTGCTTACACCTGTATTTACTACAAAAGTGACACTCAAAGGGGCAAATCCTGTTTTTGCATTAGCAATTAATAAAGCAGGTTCCTGATTTTTAATGTTTGAAATGGAAGCGCTATTATTTGAATTATTAACTGTTGAAACTACCGTGTTTGTTACAACAGCAGTATTGTTAGAAAGGATATTATTGGAAACGGTAATCTGATTAGTGCTTGAAGTATTTACAACAACATTGGTATTAGAAGAAGTAGCACTTGTTGATATGGATTTATCTGAAGTTAAATCTTGATTGTCCACTTTTTTATTTTCTGATGGAGTATAACCATCAGGGCTAACCGAAGGTGTAACATAAGGCATTATTGCCTCTTTACCGGAAGGTTTTGATGTTGATGGAGTCGAAGTAGTAATGACTGATTTTTGAGATTCAACTGGACTCGTTTGAGTATTATTTTTATGATTCCAAGGCTTCGCCACAAAAAGTGTAATGGCAATTCCGGTGGTGAGAACGGCTGCGGCTATCCAGCCCAATTTAGCAGTTATTACTTGAGTAGCTGCGGCAGGAGCCGCAGGACTGGTAATTGACTGCTGAACATGATTCCAAACAGAAGACGGCGCCTCTGGCTCA
>JBJTMY010000256.1:0-17784 GCA_046073825.1 Bacteroidota bacterium | reverse complement strand
TCCTTGCTCACGAATAATATTTTCAACGGCTCTGGCAGTTTCCACGTTTTGCGGATAGGGCATACCGTGAGAGATAATCGTCGACTCCAACGCAACAACAGGCTGATTATTTTTTAATGCATCAGCAACTTCAGGATGAATATTTAAGTAGTTGTTCATGTTAGTTTGGAAATAAACGGTTGACTTCTTCTTCTAATTTAATAGCAGTTAGTCCTTTTACAATAGTTCCTTTTTGTTGTAATACTAAAGCTGCCAAGGTATGTCCGTATCTGATTTTATCTTCTGTCGATTTTTCATGAACGAATCCATGTATCCAGCCTGCTAATGCTGCATCGCCTGCTCCTGTAGTATCAATTACATTCACTGCAGGTGCATGTAACGAAAATTGTTGGTTGCTATGATAGATTGTTGAACCGTTTTCTCCTTGTCGTAACCAAACTTGCTGCACACCTCTGTTCAATAAAGCATTAATCATCCCTTTAACTCCGGGCTCAGATGCTACACTTTGAATAGCAGACAATTCGACTTCATTCGGCGTGATTAAAAATAAATCCGATAAATCCATTGCGGCTAATTTCTTCGCCTTAGGAATGGATACTGGCTCAATAATACAAGGTATTTTATGGTCGGAGCAAAACTGAATTAACCATTGAATACAATCAGGATTCATATTGGTATCGGTTATGATTAATCCGGCTTGTTTTAATGCATCCGATTTGATGGATAATAATTCTGAATTTAAAAGTGGTTCTAAGTCATTCACTACAGTACCAACAAATAATTCACCATCTGTTCCTAATACAGCCGTAAATCTTCCGGTAACACCATCCATACGAATGATGTGTTGCATATCAATCCCTGCTCGTGTACACTGCTCGTTTAGCCAATCACCTTCTTTATCGTTGCCGAGAATCGTAATCAGTTGAACTTGATGATGCAATAATGCTAAATGATGCGCGATATTTCTTACAACACCACCAGCGCTTAATTCAAGTTGCGCAGGGTTGCTGGTTCCTTTGATTGGAGGTTGTAAGCAGTAAAATGTTTCATCTACTAATGACCCTCCAATACATACAATGGGCTTATTCATAATATTAATTGGAATAAGCGACCAAAATTAACCCTAATTATTCATAGAAAAAACTAAATGCGATTATTTTAAAAATGATCAAAATTGATCAATCAATATTATCAGCATTTCTAATACAATATGAACCTTAATCTTGTTTCATCAAATCACCAATCGCATTATTGTACTTCGAGCTGTAATCAGAAGTTAAACCGAAATTGTTTTCATCAATTGTAATTTCTTCGGAGGTTACTTCTCCTAAGTTCATAAAGTCAACATTAGTTTCAGCTAGAAGCGCCGTAAATACATCTAATTTTTCTTCATTCACGCTGACTACAACGCGACTCTGTGATTCGCCAAACAAGAAGGCGTCTTTACGGATATCTTCATCACATTCAATTTTGAAACCTAATCCACGAGGCATAGCCGATTCAAGCAAGGTGATAAACAATCCTCCATCAGAAACATCATGAGCACTTTCAATGAGGTTTTCTTCTATCAACGATTTGATAACATTCTGCACATCCAACTCTTCATCTAAATCGATGAATGGAGCAGGCGAATTTTTTACATTGCAATAAGAGTATAAATATTCTGATGAGTTAATATCATTACGCGATGTACCAATCAAGAAAATAGAATCACCTGCATTCTTAAAATCTAAACTCATACGCTTACGCTTATCAGGAATAATTCCAACCATTCCAATTGTTGGAGTAGGGAATACCGGTACTTCACCTTGCTCTGATTTCGATTGATTATAGAAACTTACATTTCCTCCAGTAACTGGTGTTTCAAATCTGCGACAAGCAGCACTCATTCCTTTAATCGCATGCACAAATTGCCAGTACACTTCAGGGTTATACGGATTTCCAAAATTCAAACAGTTGGTCACTGCTGATGGATGTCCGCCCGCACAAACAATATTTCTCGCTGCTTCAGCAACCGCAATCTTACATCCTTCTTCCGCATGCGCATATACATATCTCGAATTACAATCTACCGTTAAGGCTAGCGCTTTATTCGTATCACGCACATCAACTATCGCTGCATCTGAAGGAGCATTGGTTGTCATGTTAATCGTACCAACCATCGAATCATACTGCGTAGTTACCCAACGCTTGGATGCAATATTCGGGTGACTTACTAAATGATTAATGATAGGTTGAATATCAGATGGCTCATTGATTGATTCAATCGTGAATGCATTATTTTTTGCAAGGTAAGCAGGCTCTTTGTATTCACGCTCATAAATCGGAGCCCCACCGCCTAGCACTAACGCTTCCGCAGGTACGTCAGCTAGTAATTCACCTTTCATCATGAACTTTAGACGATCGCCTTCTGTTACTTCACCAATCTGCGTGCAGTTTAAATCCCATTTTTTAAAGATCGCTTCTACTTCTTCTTCTCTTCCTTTCTGAACAACTACAAGCATTCGCTCTTGACTCTCACTTAATAAAATCTCCCAGCCTTTCATGTTGCTTTGGCGCGTAGGACATTTATCTAAGTGAATAATCATTCCATGTTGGCCCTTTGCCGACATTTCCGAAGTAGAACAAATAATTCCTGCAGCACCCATATCTTGCATGCCTACTACAGCACCTGTCTTGATAATTTCTAACGAAGCCTCTAATAATAATTTTTCCATGAACGGATCACCCACCTGAACCGATGGTAAATCCTCATGCGAATCTTCGTGTAAGTCGCCTGATGCGAACGTAGCACCATGAATTCCATCTTTACCAGTAGAAGAACCAACAATATAAACTGGATTTCCAGCACCGTAAGAGATAGCAGATACTGTTTCGCCTTCTTTTACTAAACCAACCGACATGGCATTCACCAAAATATTTACATTGAACGAATCATCAAAAAACACTTCACCACCTACAGTAGGGATTCCAAATGCATTTCCATAATTACCAATTCCTTTTACCACACCTTTCATTAACCATTTTGTTCTTGGTAAATTAGGGTTTCCGAATCTCAAAGAATTTAATTGAGCAATCGGACGTGCACCCATTGTAAAAATATCACGATTAATTCCACCAACACCTGTCGCTGCTCCCTGATAAGGCTCAATAGCCGAAGGATGATTATGCGATTCAATTTTAAACGCACATGCTAATCCATCTCCTATGGTAACTAATCCAGCATTTTCTTCACCCGCTTTTGCTAGCATGTGGGGACCATCTTTCGGAAGTGTTTTCAGCCAAATAATTGAATTTTTATAAGAACAGTGCTCCGACCACATGACAGAGAAAATACTTAACTCGGTGAAGTTAGGTGTGCGCCCTAAAATTTGCTTAATTTTTTCAAATTCTTCGGGTAATAAACCAAGGTTTTGCGCGGTGGTAACACTGATTTGCTCTTCGGAGGTAATTGACATAAACAGAATGTTAAATGGTTTTCTATGCTGCAAAAATAGCAAAGTCCTATTGGTTTTTTGCATAATTGAGCTTTGAATTCCCGATGATTTATTAAAAATAAATTTGTTTGTTGTTCACAACTATATTCGTAAATATTCGATAATATTTCATGATATTTCTTATTGACTACTTCCTTTTTTTATTTTTGACCTATGCTCGAATTTGTCTTGTCCTTTGCGTTGATCGCTTTTTGTATCTTTCTGATAGATCGATTGCCTGTTTTTCAGCATGAGAAAATAAAAACATCAGCTTTTAAGTTAATTTTTGTGGTGAAGCTGGTGGCAGGGTTTGTATTGTATTTGATTTATACACGCTATTATACTGAACGTGCCACCGCCGATATTTTCCGGTATTTTGATGATGCTGATATTTTATATCGTTCTTTATTCGATAAGCCCTACGATTATTTACGGATGCTTACCGGTTACCATGCGGATGCACCCGATTTGCAGCATTATTATGATGCTATGCGCAACTGGTATAATACGGAAATGATGTTTAATGATACGCGAACAATGATTCGTTTTAGCGCGTTTTTTAAGTTGTTCTCAATGGGTACCTATTATCCACATGCTGTACTTATGTGTTTTTTATCGATGACCGGCTTAACAGCATTGTTTCAATTCTTTACCACCTTTGTTAAAGGAAAAGAAATGGCCTTTTTAATTGCTGTTTTTTTAATGCCTTCTACGTTATTATGGACAAGCGGTTTGATTAAAGAAGCCTTCTTAATGTATTCATTGGGAATGTTATTGTATGTGTTAAAAGATATGATAGAGAAAAAAAATGCTTTGATAAAAAATTATCTGCTGCTCGTTTTCTTTTTATATTGTTTATTTTTAATTAAGCCTTACATTATCTTCTTATTAATTCCATCGGTCATTTTGTGGATGTTATTCAAGCGGCATCCTAGATTCATTTTCGTAAAAACATTTGCTGTTTATGTAACGTATGGAGTATTGGTTATGTTTGCTGCAAAAAAATTATTTGGCATGGCAATTCCAGAATTGCTCGCTAATAAGCAAGCTGAGTTTTTTCAAGTCGCAATACGAGACCATGCTAATAGCTTTATTGATATTCCAGTTCTTGATAGTACATTTACTTCACTAATTGTAAATACTCCAAATGCAATTAAAAATGTTGTTTTGCGGCCTACTATAGTTGAGGTGAAAAATCCACTGATGCTCTTAGCTGCCGTGGAAAATTTAGTAATAGCTTTTTTCTTGATTGTTTGCATTTACTATATTTATAAAATTAAACCATTGCCTATATCTTATTGGATGAGTATAGCACTCGCATTTAGTCTGACAATTTTTGTATTAACAGGATTAGTCACGCCTATACTTGGTGCAATCGTAAGATATAAAGTACCAGCATTACCGTTTTTTCTATTTGCCATGATTCATTATTTGCCTGAAATTAATTTAGGTGAAAAAATAAATAGTCTGATAAAGAAAACTTAATGGGAATTGTATTTGCTCTCCTCTATGCAGTGCTGATTGCTGCTTGCATTCGTCGGTTCGAAGGTCTTCGGCCTCAAAATATGAAATGGTATATTCCAGCCATTTATTTCTTTGCTAAATGTTTAGTTGGAATCGGACTTGGGATATTTTATTTGAAATATTATGGGGCGGGTGACACCTATGGTTATTTCAGTGATTCTGGTCACTTATTTTCGATTTTATTTAATGAGCCTAAACAGTTTTTTACAATTATGCTTGGATATCATCTTGAAAGTCCTGATACCGCTCGTAATGTGGCCTCTTTACATACATGGGTGGATAGTGGATTCGATGATTACTACAATGACGCTAAGACGTTGGTAAAAATAAATACGTTGTTCCGTTTTATCTCTTTTGGATTTTATGAAGTGCACGTGGTATTAATGGCCTTTCTGGGTTATGTGGGATTGTTATTGCTCTATCGGGTGTTTTTTGAAAATAGTATTCCTGAAAATAAATGGAGTGCATTTGTGGCCCTCTTGGTTTTTACTATTCCATCACATTTTATTTGGAGTTCAGGCTTGATGAAAGAACCTTTAATCGTTTTTACATTTTCATTACTGGTTTATATTACCTATGTTTCAACACATCAAATGCGTGTGCGTTATATTTTTTATTTTGCCGCAATTGTCTTGTTCTTTTGTTTTGTAAAAATTTATTTATTGCTAATCATGCTGCCTGGTGTTCTTGCAATTTATTGTTTCCGGTTTAAACACCCACGTACGCAAATTACAGCCATTATTTTGTTTTACTTTTTAACGATTACTTCTATTTTTATTCTTGGAAATTATTTTACCTCGTTTGATTTACCAGCACTTATGTTCGGCAAGCAATTAAATGCCTATCGCTTTGCGGTGTTTATGAAAGCAGGAAGTCTGGTACAACCCATTTCGTTTGCTCCGAGTGTTTCTAGTTTCTTAAAGCATTTCCCGGAGGCTTCTTGGTATGCGTTTTTTCATCCAACTTGGAAGGAGCTAAAGGAGTGGTGGTTCTTTCCTTTTTCTGTCGAGTCTTGGATAATCATTTTGATTTTTGGGTTAAACTTTATTTTCGACAGATGTCGTTCTTATTTAAATTCTTCGTTTTGCATATTGTCACTTTTTGTTGCTGTGTTATTATTAGCATTAGTTGGATTTACTAATCCTGTGCTAGGAAATGTTGTTCGTTATCGCATGGTTGCCATGCTCGTTTTGATTTTATCTGCCGGCGCATCTTTGATAAAATTGTTAAACGCAAAATATATTAATCACTCAAAAGAAAATATTAATCTATGAACTTGTTCAGAAAGAAAAATGTTCATCATATTCTAAAGTCAATTGATGCCAATGAAGGGCATGGTGCACTTAAAAAACATTTACGTGTTCGCGATTTAACCGCATTTGGTATTGCGGCAATTATTGGAGCAGGTATTTTTAGTACTATCGGACAAGCATCTGCTGCTGGTGGGCCAGGAGTGGTTTTTCTATTTGTTTTTACAGCTATTGCCTGTGGATTCGCAGCATTTTGCTATGCCGAATTTGCAAGTATGGTTCCAGTAAGTGGTTCTGCATATACCTATTCTTACGTAGCTTTCGGTGAGCTTTTCGCTTGGATCATCGGTTGGGCGCTTATCATGGAGTACGCTATTGGTAATATCGTTGTAGCAATTTCTTGGTCAGGTTATTTTTCTTCACTTTTGGAACATCTTCATTTGCCATTTTTAGGTTTGCAAAATGGTATCCATCTGCCAGACTGGTCGGGCATCGATTATTTTTCTGCTCGCAATGCGTATAACGCTGCAATTGCAAATCCTGTTGATAGTTCTTTAATGAAAACAGAAGGTTACTTAGCGTGGATAGGCGCACCCGTTATAGGCGGACTAAAAATAATTTTAGATATACCTGCGTTGGTGATTAATGTTTTGATTACTTGGTTGGTTTATCGCGGAATTAAAGAAACACGCAACGCATCAAATATGATGGTGGTTGTAAAATTAGCTGTGGTAGCCTTAGTAATATTTTGCGGGTTCTTTTTTGTTAATACTGCAAATTGGTCACCCTTTATGCCCGAAGGAGTAGGAGGCATTTTGGCCGGTGTGTCAGCGGTGTTTTTTGCATATATCGGTTTCGATGCTATTTCTACTACCGCCGAAGAATGTCATAATCCACAACGTGATTTACCTCGCGGTATGATGTATTCAATTATCATTTGTACGGTATTGTATGTGCTCATTGCGTTGGTGCTAACAGGAATGGTTAATTATAAAGAATTGGCGGTGGATGATCCGCTCGCATTTGCATTCAGTAGGGCAGGTCTTAACTGGATCAGTGGAATTATTGCAATTAGTGCAGTAGTAGCGATGGCGAGTGTTTTACTCGTCTTTCAAATGGGACAACCAAGAATCTGGATGAGCATGAGTCGTGATGGTTTGCTTCCTAAGCAATTTGCCAAGGTGCATCCTCAATTTGGTACTCCGGGATTCTCTACTATTGTTACGGGTTTATTGGTAGGCATTCCTATTCTATTTACAGATATGAATACGGTGGTAGATTTGTGTTCGATCGGAACATTATTCGCCTTCATCTTGGTTTGTGGCGGCGTTCTGATGTTGCAAAATAATAAAGAATTGCCTCGTAAATTTAAGGTGCCATTCATCGATGGAAAATGGATGGTGCCCGTTTTGTTTTTGTTGTTTACAGTATGGATAGCCAAGTATCAGTCTGCTTGGTTTAATGACCATGTTAATCCATTGGTGAATATGGAATCTATTCCAATGTTTATTTTCTATCTTGTTTTTTTAATAATGTCTATCGCTACATTCTTAAAAAATCTTTCGTTAATACCTGTACTCGGGTTGCTAACTTGTCTTTATTTAATGGCGCAGATACATTTGCATAACTGGATTGGATTTACGGTTTGGTTAATCATCGGATTAGTAATTTATTTTTCTTACAGTTATCGCCATAGTAAATTAAATGCAGTTAATTTTGTCAAATAAATTTTTAGAATATGTCAATCGCTTTAATTACAGGTGCTACTTCCGGTTTTGGTAGAGCCACCGCTATTCGCTTTGCAGAACATGGATATCATGTCATAATAACTGGTCGTAGAGAAGATCGCTTGGAAGAGTTAGAATCTTACATTAAAGAAAATTTTGAAGTAGATGTTTTGTCTATTTCCTTCGATATTCGCAATCGTCAGCAAACTATCGATGAGTTAAATGCAATTCCTCATGAATGGAAAGATGTTTCTGTACTGGTGAATAATGCAGGATTAGCAGCGGGACTTTCTACTATTCAAGAGGGCGATATTGATGATTGGGAAACAATGATTGATACGAACCTGAAAGGATTGCTATATGTTACGCGTACTGTTGCTCCTTGGATGATTAAAAATAATAAAGGTCATATTATAAACATCGGCTCTATCGCTGGAAAGGATGTTTACCCGAAAGGGAATGTATATTGCGCAACAAAATTTGCAGTTGATGCTTTAAGTAAAGCCATGCGTATTGATATGTTGCCTCACGGAATTCGTGTCACCGCCATCCATCCAGGTGCGGCAGAAACAGAATTTTCTCTCGTGCGTTATCATGGTGATGCAGAAAAAGCAAAAAGCGTTTATGCAGGTTACGAACCTTTAATGGCTGATGATATTGCAGATATTGCTTATTTCGCTGCAAGTAGACCAGCGCATGTGGTGCTTAACGAAATTATCGTAACTCCTTCAGCACAAGCAGCACCTGCTTATTGGCATAAAAACAATTAATCAATTTATTTTTTTGTTGGTCCAGGCAAGCGACTAATTAATAAAAGCGCTTGCTTGGGTTCCATGCCCTGCTTGGTAGCAAGATCAATGGCATGATATAAGACTGTTCTTGCTTCGTCGTATTTTTCATTACGATAATACAAGCAAGCTAGCGTATAATTGTTTTTATAACTGTCCATTAATGTAACCGCTGTTTGTGACCATCCCTCTGCTCTTCGTAATAAATCTTTATCATAAGCCTTCTCAAATATATTATAAGCCACATCATTTAATCGTCGGTAATCGTTGGATGCATATTTTACAATAAAGGAATCAACATGGTGAAAATACCCTTCCCAATCACCCTTCATCTTCATTTTGTTTAAGTCGGAAAAGGCAATAATTTTTTCCGCTAAATCCAGTTTGCTCGCACGTAGTTTTTGTTGTATCGATAGATAACCATTAGTATCCAACATTTGAACTTTATTCATCAAGGCGTTAATGTAAAGGCCCATAATTTTATTGTCAATGGAGTCACTGGTGTATTTAGCAGCGTAATCACTTCGATGGTCTAATACTAGTTTCATACAAGGCTGTTCAATGTCTCTGTATAGTTCATACATTATTTTCCAGCTATACGTCGCCGTTAGTTTTTCTTCGGGAATGATGCTTAGGTAGTTATTTATTAGCGACTGATTATCCATGCCAGCACGATCAACCATTTTAAAGTATTCGTACGTTTGCATGGGCGACAATTTGCCGTCTCTGTACTTGTAAACAAACGTTCGAAGTTGTTTTGTACTGTCTAATGCATCACTACCAATTTGTAAAAAATCTTGTGCATCTTTTTTCCCATTTACACGATGTAACATTTCACCTGCATCATTCAAAAACAACAATACCGGAAAACTTTTAGCACGTATCGATTTCTGATTTAGATTTTTTCCTTCTTTCTCTAAATCCATTTTAATACAAATAAAATGCTCATTGTAAAATTTACCTACCGCTTCTGTGGGCAATACACTGTCTTTCATATATTCGCAAAAGTGACACCAGGAAGCATAACCAAATAAAAATACGGGCTTTTTTTCAACTGCACTTTTCTGTAACGCTTGCTCATAGGTAATTTCTTGAAATTGTAATCCATTTACTTGCGCAAATCCGTTGCCTTGTACAAGAATTAAAATAACAGCAAGCAGGGTGATACGAATAGAATAATTCATCGTGTAGGTGTATCTGAGGTGTTGTTACTTGGTACTAAACAATAAGGTAAAAACCATTTTTTATTTTTTACTCGGTCTTCTTTACTTACTACATTTCCTTCGCAATCCATGAATTGATTTTTCTTATTTCGAAATAATATAAAAAATTCACCATTGTTAATACCTGCAAGTATTAACTCTTGTATTTCTTTATCTGATTTATCTTTATATCCAACTCCATAAGAAATTCCGAGTGCATTATTCAATAAATCCATCTGACAGGAAATAGAATCCTGCAAGGCGTCATCGTCTTTTATACTCTTATAAAAGTCTTCTTTATTTTTTGCTTCATGCAGCTGACCCATTTTTAAAGCTTTCTTTTCTCCTATGTGTTTAGCCGTTAAAGCCATCCATAATGCATGGCGATAAGCATCTGCCTGCCCTCCATGTATTAAACTATCTAATTTACCTTCTGTAATTTTTACTCGCACATCTTCTCTCACAAATGGAATGATCTTTTTTGCTTTTTTTGCAGCAAAAGGGTGGGTTATCGCCCAGTGTTTTTCTTTTTTCGACAAATTATGCATTCTTACAGTGGAGTCTTGTGAGAACACATGTATGCTTGAAAATAAAAAAGCAAATAGGGGAATGGCTAATTTCATTTCGCTGAATAAATTGAGAGTGCTTTCCCTAAGGCAAAGGATAAAAATTGTAATTGCTCTTGCTTATTATCAATTTCTCCTGCAAGACTCACTCTGAATCGATCCCATAATGATTCATCCGCTTCTGCAGAAGGAATGCAATAGTATTCTGGCGCTCCTCTAGGTGTAGAATAAGCAATAATCATTGCGCAAGGTTTTAATTCGGTTGGGCGATATAATCCCTTTAATATCATTTTTCGCTCACCATATTCGATTTCTTTTAAGTCCACTACTCGGTAACCAGCCTTCAATGGTAATCCCATCTGCAAATACATTTTGTATCCCGTGGTAGCCATGTTAAATTCTTCTTCGGTGGTAGGTGCTACCGCCTGACTTTTTCCATGCAGAGAAAGAATAGAAAAGGCGATTAAAAAGAATAATTTTTTCATTTAGATTTATTTGTTACAAATTTAGGAATTCGAATGATGTAATAACGCTTTTTACTCAAACAAGGTATGCAGATTCTTGTAAGCTGCTTCGGTTTCTTTCTTGAATTCTGAAATTATTTCTTCGCAACTAGCAATGTGATTAATTAATGCACTGCTTTGTCCAGCACTCCAAATAGTTTGGTAGCTTCCTGGTTGAATCGATTTGGTGAGCTTATTCATCCCTCTAATTTGGGTAATCATTTTAAACCATTTCTTGGTGGTTGGATTTTTATTCATCCAACGTTCAAGAAAATTCTGTTTCAATCCTATCTGCTTTACATAATCGGTATTGATTACTGAGCATGGTGTACCCGATAATCGCTCCGTCATAACGATATCGTCTATACCCGCTTTGATGATGGCTTGTTTGTACTCTTGGCTAACACTCGCTTCATCGCAAGTAATAAAACGCGTACCCACACTCACTCCAGATGCCCCTAAACTGAAAGCCGCCAATACACCATGTCCATCTGCTACACCTCCGGCCATAATTATTGGTGTTGTTGGAAATTCTTTACGCAATAAGGGAATGAACACACTAGCTGGGTGAGGCCCCGCATGTCCTCCTGCACCCGAGCAAACAGCAATAAATCCATCCGCTCCTAACGATGCGCATTTCCGCGCATGCTCCATATTGGTCACATCACAATATACTTTCCCGCCATAGGTATGCGCACTTTCTATCACTTCTTTCGGATTTCCCAAGCTCGTAATAAAAAAAGGAACTTGTTCCTCAATGCAAATGGCTAAGTGTTTTTTATAAAGCACATTGGTTTGTTGTACGATTAAATTCACACCGTAACTACCACTATGATTTCCATCATTTCGGTAACGCTTTAATTCAGATAATACATTTTTTAATGCTCCTTCTTTTCGGTAGTTCAAGCTCGGAAAAACACCCATAATGCCATTGCGAATAGCCGCCTTTATCATAGCTTCATTAGAGACTAAAAACATCGGAGCCATAATCATCGGGAATTGTATTCCGGTCTGCTTACAAAGGGGTGTTGCTAAATTCTTCATGCATTAAAATTGGCTGATTGACGTAGGTCTGCTATATTTGACATAAAGCTAAAAAAAATACCAATGGAAGTTACGCGTTTGTTTGATTTAATTGATCGTTATGAAGAGCGCTTCGCTTTTAAAAACGATGCTTTGGTGAATAAGATAAATGGCGAATGGGTGAAGCATTCTGCTGCTGAATTTATCAATAGTGTACGGAATGTAAGCTATGGATTATTAAGTATCGGTATGCAAAAAGGAGATACGTTTGCAACACTTAGTAATAACCGCCCCGAATGGAATTTCATTGATTTAGGGGCGATGTGTATTGGTGGTATTCATGTACCAGTTTATACTAATTTATCTCCCTGCGATTTACACTTTATTATAAAGGATGCGGGGATTAAATACGTTTTTGTTTCTAATCAGGAAATGTATGATAAGGTACAGGAGGCTGTAAAAGATTTAAATCAAGTAAAAGCGGTTTTTTCTTTTGATGTATTAAGTGGAGTAAGAAATTGGAAGGAAATTGTTGAGGCAGGTCTTAATAACCCTGAACCTGATAAGGTAAATGAAATTAAATCTACGATAGCTGCTAACGATTTGGCGACTTTACTTTATACGAGTGGAACAACAGGTGTTCCGAAAGGCGTCATGCTCTCTCATAATAATATCGTCAGTCAGTTAATTGCTGCGCAACATCTCGCACCTGTAAATGAACATAGTCGAGCACTGAGTTTTTTACCACTCAATCATGTGTATGAACGCGTACTCACGTACCTCTATTTTTATTTAGGTGTTTCAGTTTGGTATGCAGAAAGCATTGATAAAGTTGCAGATAATTTAAAAGAAGTACAACCAGAAATTTTTGGTTGTGTGCCGCGCTTGTTTGAAAAAGTGTATGATAAAATTGTAGCAAAGGGCAACGACCTAACAGGAATTAAAAAGATATTGTTTTATTGGGCACTTGAATTAGGATTGCATTATGAAACAAATGGAAAAAATGGTTGGTGGTATTCCTTTCAATTAGCTATTGCACGAAAATTAGTGTTTAGTAAATGGCAGGAAGCCTTAGGAGGGAAAGTGAAAGCCGCGGTATCGGGTGGCGCTGCATTACAACCCCGCTTGGCACGTGTGTTTTGGGCTGCACAAATTCCTATTCTCGAGGGGTATGGTTTAACAGAAACGAGTCCTGTAGTAGCAGTGAATACCTTAGATCCTGGCGGACTTAAATTTGGAACGGTGGGGAAGGTGTTAGACAAGGTAACGGTACGCATAGCCGAAGATGGAGAAATATTATGTAAAGGCCCTAATCTGATGTTGGGTTATTATAATCGTCCTGATTTAACGGCGGAAGTAATAGATGCAGAAGGATGGTTTCATACGGGTGATATCGGTGTGTTTGAAGAGGGTGTTTATTTGAAAATTACCGATCGAAAGAAAGAAATTTTCAAAACGTCAGGGGGAAAATACATCGTGCCTCAACTTACAGAAAATAAATTAAAAGAGTCACGCTTTATTGAGCAAGTGATGGTAATCGGTGAAGGACAAAAGTTTCCCGCTGCGTTCATTGTTCCAGCATTTGCTTTTATCGCTGATTGGGCAACCCGTAAAGGAATTACATTGCCTGCTAGTCGCGAAGAGATTTGTAAAAACGATGCAGTATTAAACCGTATTCAAAAAGAAGTTGATGCAGTGAATACTACCTTAGGTAATTACGAAGCAATTAAAAAGTTTGCGCTCTTGCCTCACGAATGGACCGTAGAAGGAGGAGAGTTGTCGCCTAAACTAAGTCTAAAACGAAGAGTGATTTTAAGTAAAAATCAAATCTCGTTCAATCAGATTTATAGCGAATAGGTTATTGGTTGTTGAGCATTGCACGATATCTCACTGCTTCTTTTGAATTTCCGATTGCTTGATAAGTATCTGCTAGTACGCCTATGCTTTTTCGTGCTTTCGGAGTTAATGCAAGTGCCTTATTTGCGTATTCTATTGCTTGATTATAGTTTTTATTCACGAAGCTCATCGCAGCAATGTTTTCTATTATCATTAAATTACTTGGCTCAATCTGATACCCCATTTTCAAATAGTATAAACAAGAATCAACCTCGTTTTTACCTGCGTGTAACGATGCGCAGTTGTTAATGGCCATTACATTTTGTGGTGCATAATAAATGCTTTTTCTATACTCTTCAATAGCCAGGTTAATATTATTCGCAACTGTAGCGCGCAGTCCTTTGTTGTAATATAAATTCGAAATATTTTGGAGTAACGATTTCTCATTCGGAGTAATTTTAAGTGCCATCTGATAATAATAAAACGCACTATCAAGATTACCTTGTCCTTCATAAAGAACGGCAAGATTATTCATCGAATTCGTATAAATATCGTTGAGGGCAATAGATTTTTGATAAGCTTGAATTGCTTTAAGCGTGTCACCATTTAATGAATAACATAAGCCTGCATTGTAGAGCGTTTGAAAATTATCCGGTAATATTTCTAAACTACGTTCAAAGTGTGTGATTGCTTTTTTGATATATACATTACGTTGATTCACATCTACGGTCTTGCCAAATAAACTTAAATATTCAGAGGCTAGACTATAATGCGTTCTTGCACTATTAGGCGAAGCTTTTACACTGCTTTCAAATAAAGTAAAATTGTTTTTCCAATCATTAGAGCGTGCTATGCTCATTCCTGAAAATAAGATGGTTATTCCCAAGATGATTTTATAAGCCATCGATTTTTTAATTGTTCTATCTGTGCTTAAATCTGATTTAGTAAATTGAACAAGATAATGAGCAAGAATAATTATAAATGCAAGCGATGGTACGAATAAAAAGCGTTCGCCCATGGTACATCCGGTAGTGAATAAGAGGTTGTTGGTTGGTAAACAGGTAATGAAAAAGAATAAAAGAAAGAAGGAAACAATCGAATTTCGTTTCCATTGATGAATGCAAATAATAATTAAAGTTATATAAGTGATGGCAGAAATCCATGGTAGAAGATGGCTCCAGTTGCTCACGGAAATTTGATTGTAAGAATAATCCCATACTAACGGCCATGGCATAACTAATAACTTGATATAGTAATATAATATGACAGATTTGGTCGCGGTCAGTTCACCAATATTTTGGGTAGCATTTAAAACATTTGCAAGTACAGGTACATCTCGATCTGCTGTTACATGTCCAATTACCTGTTGTCTTGCAAATAGATAGAGCATGGCCATAAGTAATAAGGGGGTAGTAAGGAGTAGGTTGTTTTTAATGCTTTGGTCCTTCATCATGAAATTCCATAATGGAATAATAGCTAGAAAAACTATCCCACTTTCTTTTGAAAAACAACTTAATGCAAAGAATATACTTCCAATGATTAATTGTTTGTAGTTTGTTTTGTCATTCTCGCGAAACGTTAACAACGATTTCCATGCGAGTAGGGCAAATAATGCAGCAAATAATTCATCTCGACCTTTAATACTCGATACTGCCTCTGTATGTAGTGGATGTGCAGCGAATAATAAAACAAGCAGGCCTACGTAGAGTGGATGAGACTTGTTGAATAATTGAAGTAAGAGGCTATATAGGACCTGTAATAGTAAAATGTAAAATAGGATATTAAAGAAATGTCGCACCCCAGCTGCATTGTCAAAAAATGATTTTTCAATCGCAAATGAGGTTAATGTAACAGGCCGATAGGGTTGAATACCAAAATCGCTCAAACTGCCTTTCGTAAATAAAGTGACAATCCCACTTATTCCATCTTGAACAGTTTTGTTCTTGAGAATAAAAATTTCATCATCCAATGTATAATCGAATCCAACACTTGCACCATAAAGGATAAATCCCAAAATAACGAGTGCAATACGAATCCATTTGACGGTATTGGTAGAATTAACACTGGCAGAGGTTGTTTTGGTTTTTGAAGATTTGTTATTCATGGCTATTTTGAATTTCTACACTAAAATTAATTATAAAATAAAAAAGCATCCCGTTGTTTTACGAGATGCTTTTAACAATTGATTTTTTATAAATTAAATATTCCCTTGCCCTAATAGCACAATCGGATTTTCTAATAATGCTTTTAAGGTATTCAAAAATTTAGATCCTACAACACCATCAACTACTCGATGATCGCAGCTTAAAGTTACTTTCATTACGTTACCTGGCTGTACTATTCCGTTTTTCACTACAGGAACTTGTTTAATGCCACCTACTGCTAAAATACATGCATCTGGCGGATTAATAATCGCAGTGAACTCTTCAATGTTAAACATGCCTAAGTTAGAAATCGTAAAGGTGTTTCCTTCCCAGTCTGCAGGTTGTAATTTTTTATCTTTTGCTTTTTGTGAGAAGCCTTTTACTTCTGTAGAAATTTGCGTTAGCGTTTTGCTATCTGCATAACGAACTACAGGTACTAATAAACCATCTTCAACAGCAACAGCCACTCCAATATTAATATGATTGTTATAACGGATTCTATCGTCTAACCAAGATGAATTAACTGTTGGATGCTGACGCAATGAACTCGCCACCGCCTTTACAATAAAATCGTTGAATGATATTTTAACAGATGCTACCTGATTAACACTTTCACGAGCCGCAATTAATGCGTCCATGTCAATGTCCATAGTTAAATAAAAATGGGGAGCCGTAAATTTACTTTCCGATAAACGACGAGCAATTGTTTTGCGCATTTGCGATACTGCTACTTCAGAATAACTTTCAGACGTAACCGCATTCGGAGCAAAAGCAGCTGTTTGTACAAATGTTCCTGGCTTAAACCATTCGATATCGCGCTTTACAATACGTCCATGATCTCCACTACCTTTTAGCATGCCTAGGTCAATTCCTTTTTCAGTAGCTAAACGCTTTGCTAACGGTGATGCCTTAGTGCGATCGTCAGATGAAGACGATGCAACAGGTACAGCCACAGGTGCCGCTACTGGTGCAGGAGCAGGTTTTGGTGCTTCTACTTTAGGAGCAGGAGCGGGAGCAGGCTTTGCTTCTTCAACTTGTTTCGCCGCTGTTGGAGCTTTTGCTAATTCAGCATCTAAAAGTGCTTTATAGTCTTCGCCTTCTTTTCCTACAATCGCTAAAACGCCATCAATTGCAATTGCCTTTCCTTCTTCCACACCTAAATACAAAACGGTGCCATTGTGATACGATTCATATTCCATCGTTGCTTTATCTGTTTCTACTTCTGCAACTAATTCTCCGCTTTTTACTTTATCTCCAACTTTCTTATGCCATTTTACTACAACACCTTCGGTCATAGTATCACTCATTTTCGGCATTCTTACTATTTCAGCCATCTTGCTTTTTTATTTTCGGTAATTCGTAAACGTTATGATTAAATTATTCAATGATGTAAGGGTAATCAGACTGATCATATACATCTTTGTAAAGTTCTGATGCATCTGGATAAGGTGATTCTTCTGCGAACTTCACACTGTCTTCTACAATTTCTGCAATTCTGTTATCGATTGCTTCGATATCAGCTTCCGTAGCAAATTTGTTATCTAATAATACTTGCTTTGTTACTTCAATAGGGTCTTTCGATTTGTATTCTTCTACTTCGTCTTTCGAACGGTATTTAGCAGGGTCACTCATCGAGTGTCCTTTGTAGCGATAAGTTTTCATTTCTAAAAACACAGGTCCTTTGCCAGAACGTGCATGGTCGCAAGCATTTTGCATGGCTTCGTGTACAGCTTCAACGCTCATTC
>JBJTMY010000255.1:0-3511 GCA_046073825.1 Bacteroidota bacterium | reverse complement strand
AACGCATCAGACTGATCCATGTTGACTACATGTCCGCAGTTATCTAAAATTTTAAGGAATGAATTCTTATGCACGGCCACCATTCTTTTAACTGGTTCTAGGAACATATAATCCTCTGAACCCATGACATACAAAATAGGTAAGCCCGTTTCCTTTTCACGAATGAAACGTAACAAAGGATTTAGCTCTGCGGTTAACTTATACCAACGTAAAAATTCTTTCTGATATAATTTTTTTGCTTCGCCGATAAAAAACTTTCTGGATTCAGCATGGCGTTTACGAGGCATGATTATCCAAGCAAAAAAAGAATACAACCAGATATAGGGTACCAATGATTTCATTCGGTTACCAAACCACACTAAAAAGCGAGAGCAGATATTCAGACGCGTTATAGCACCGCCCATAATAAGCGTTTTAATTCGATCGGGTTGCATCTCGCCTATCACACGAATGATCAATGTCCCGAGAGAAATTCCTACAAAATGCGCCTTCTGAATTTTAAGATGATCTAACACTTCCAATACATCTTTACTTACTTTCTCAAAAGTATATTTCTTGTCTAATTTAAACTTAACATGCTTCGAGCGACCATGACCACGAAGATCAACGATTAGTACATTAAACTTTTCGCTGAATGCTTTAAGCTGCTTATGCCAAATAGAAGAGCTACCGCCTGCACCATGTACAAACACCACCCAATCGGCATTTTCATTTAATTCAAACTTTTTAAAATGCAGCATGCTTATTCAAATACGGTTTCCATCTGAATTCCCTCTGGGCGTTGATGTTTCCATCGCTTGTGCGTCCACAACCAAAATTCAGGTGCTTGTAATATATCTTTCTCTAAAATTAAATTCGTTTGTTTAGTAATAAATCCTTTTTCTTCGGATGCTGGATTGTCTGTCACCACAGAAAACGCATATTCATAATGCCCGCGAGAAACTTTTTTCACAGAGCCGAACAGCACAGGCATATTATACTGACGAGCATATTTTTCTGTCCCGTAAAAGCAAGCCGTTTCCTGATTTAAAAATTGCATCCAATACGCTTTTCGAGGATTAGAAGGACTTTGATCGATAGCGAAAATTGTAGCAGTTAATTCCTTTTTATTGTGCTCAAACACCTCTGCAACACGTTTAGTACTGATCATTTGCAATCCGAAATTACTTCGCGACTTCAATACTTTCTCATCAAAAAATTTATTCGATAGTGCTTTGTAAATAGCAATAACGCGGTGCTTAACCTGACTATCCATTCCGGTTGCCACCCACTCCCAATTATTATAGTGCCCCCCTGCTAAAATAACACTCTGCCCCTTATCAAAATAATGATTAATCACCTCGGGATTAGTTAACTTATTTCGCTTTAATAATTCTTCTCTTGATATAGCAAAAGACTTAAATGTTTCCACCAACACATCACAAAAATGACGGTAAAAGTTGGCCGCTATTATTAAATGCTCTTGATGGGATTTATCAGGAAAAGAATGAGCGATATTTCGTACGACTACCTTTTTACGATATCCCGAAAGGTGAAACAACAAGAAAAACAACACATCAGAAAATCCATATAATACCGAAAATGGCAAATAGGCAACGGGAAGAATAATAAAATAATAGAGGAAGTAATTAAGGATATTCATATTCGTTTACATTTGCAAAAGTATCAATAAAGTCAACATCTTTTTCAAAGATTTTGCTGATATGCAATAACGATGAACAACGATTTTCAAATCTTAGGAATTAGTGATTCTGTTTCGATAGCAGAAATAAAAAAAGCTTATCGTTTGAAAGCCAAAGAATTTCATCCTGATGTGAATAAAAGTCCGGATGCAGCCGCACAATTTCGAATCATTTCAGAAGCTTATCATCGTCTCATCGACTTTAAAGAAGGCAGATATAATTACCAGCAACCTGCCATCGATTATGAAGTGATTCTTCGTGAAAAAGCGAGAGCACAGGCAAGGATGCGTTATCAAGAGTGGAAAAAGAATCTAGACGAAGAAGAACGCAAAACACCGATTGATAAAATTTACTGGGGAAAACAAACCACCATCGTATTAGCGTTTATTACCGTGCTATTTTTGACCGATCAATTGCTTCCATCAAGGATTAAGATTGAGAAAATCAAACAAACGGAAATTGCAACAGACGATCAACTTTATTACAACATTGAAACTGAAGATCGTAAAATCTTACTAGCCAGTGATCGAGAAATTAATGGGTTGGAAAAAGACAATCTGATTATGGTTGGAGAAACACCTTTGTTTCATAGCATGAAAGAGGTGACTACTCTTCAAAATATTAAATACCACCCCGATAACACTGTTGGAAATTACAATCCTGCTTTAATTATCAACCTCTTACTTTTACTCATCACCTTGTATTTCCCTCTGAAAACATATCAGCAAAAATTGTGGATAAAAACATTGGTGATTATCTGTTCACTCTACTATTTAGTATCATTTTTACAGTCGCAACGCTAAAAGTTGCGTTACCCAACTATGAACTTTGAAGAACTCAATTTAATTGAGCCCATTTTACAATCATTACGTGAAGAAGGCTATACACAACCCACACCTATCCAAGAAAAAGCTATCCCAATTGTTTTAGCAAAAAACGATTTATTAGGATGCGCTCAAACGGGCACTGGGAAGACGGCAGCCTTCTCTATTCCTTTGTTGCAATTAATGCATCAGCAAGGAAGAAAAAAAGGAATCACTTGTTTGATACTTACTCCTACCCGAGAATTAGCTATTCAGATCAACGATAGTATTGCTGCTTATGGAAGGCACCTTGCCCTGCGACATACAGTAATATTTGGAGGAGTATCGCAGCTACCACAAACGCAGGCCTTGCGAAACGGGATTGATATTTTAACGGCTACTCCTGGTCGTTTGCTTGATTTAATGAACCAACGAATTATTTCACTTAACGACATTGATTTTTTTGTGTTAGATGAAGCCGACCGTATGTTGGATATGGGTTTTATTCATGATGTTAAACGAGTAGTTGCTAAACTTCCTGAAAAGCGACAAACCTTATTCTTCTCCGCTACGATGCCGTTAGAAATTGCCGAGCTGGCAAAACGCATTTTAAATAATCCAAAATATGTAGAAGTAACTCCGGTTTCTTCTACCGCCGAATTGGTTAAACAAGAATTATATTTCGTAAATAAGAGTGACAAACGTGATTTCTTATCTGATTTACTTTTGGAGCAACCCATCACTTCTGCTATTGTTTTTACGCGCACTAAGCATGGAGCCGATCGTGTAGCACGACATTTACAGAAGAAAGGAATTAAAGCAGATGCTATTCATGGTGATAAATCGCAAAACCAGCGACAAAATGCATTAAACAATTTTAAGAGCGGTCAGTCGCGGGTGTTAGTAGCTACTGATATTGCCGCCCGAGGAATTGACATTGATAATTTAAGTCATGTAATTAATTATGACATTCCCAATGTTGCAGAGACATACGTACATCGTATTGGTAGAACAGGTCGTGCCGGC
>JBJTMY010000254.1:0-4662 GCA_046073825.1 Bacteroidota bacterium | reverse complement strand
TCCAAATAAAGTTACTGGCTGTTTATCGAAAGCATAATTAAAACAGAGATAATACAAACCCACATCAACAACTGTTGCCAAACCCGCTGCAATGAAATATTTGAATACGCGTGATTGAAGAAATTCGAAAATCTTATCCATTAATAAAACTAATAAACTGCATTCTTAGAAAGATAGTTACTAACGTAATCGCGTACACCCTCTTCGAGCGATGTAAAAGGAGTTGAATAACCTTGAGCGATTAACTTACTCATATCCGCTTCGGTAAAATACTGGTATTTATCTCGGATATCTGCAGGAATATCGACATACTCGATTTCTGTTTGCTTATTCATTGCTTTAAACGTTGAATCTGCTAAAGCATAAAACGAGCGTGCTTGACCTGTTCCAAGATTATAAATTCCTGATTGCACTTTATGTTGCATCAAAAACACACAAACATTCACCAAGTCTTTCACATAAATAAAATCGCGAAGCTGCCAGCCGTCTTTATAATCGGGGCGATGCGAGCGAAACAATTTTACTTTACCCGTATTATTGATTTGATGAAAGGCATGAAAAATCACAGAAGCCATACGTGCCTTATGATATTCATTCGGCCCATACACATTAAAGAATTTTAGTCCTTGCCATTGCGGCGGCGTATTCGTTTGCTGCAATGCCCAAATATCAAACTCTTGCTTCGACCATCCATAAGGATTCAAAGGATGAAGAGAAGGAATCTCCTGATGATTATCTGCATAGCCATGTTCTCCCCCACCGTAAGTAGCAGCAGATGATGCATACACCAAAGGAATTTTATTTTCCGTGCAGGTATTCCAGATGTCTTTTGTGTAGTTCACATTAAGCACATCGAAAATCTCTTTATCAAACTCTGTTGTATCCGTACGTGCACCTATGTGAAATACAAAAGTTACTTGCGATGCATGGGCTTTAAACCACTCTAAAAAAAGTGAGCGATCCATTTTGTCGTTATACTTTTTTGTGGACCAGTTTACTTTTTTCTGTTCGTTAGAAAAATCATCTACCATCAAAATATTTTCGATGCCGATGCTATTTAATTTTCCGACTAATACACTTCCGATAAAACCGGCGGCTCCAGTTACTACAATCATAATTTATACAAATAGTGGTTCTATTACTTCGGGAAGCAAACCTGACTTTCTCCCTTCTTCAAACAAGGTTTGAATGGCATTTTTCCCATCCACGCCCAAAGTTACCGAAAAATCATTCACATATAAATCGATGTGTTGCTGTTGCACTTCGGGATTCATTTCTTGTGCATGCGCTGCGATATATTCTTTACTTTCTGATGGATTTTTAAATGCATAATTCACCGATTGATGAATCAATTCATCGATGCGTTGCTTTTCTAATTCAGGCAAATCACGCTTCACCGCAATGCACCCCAAAGGAATTGGGAGTCCTGTTTTTAGTTCCCACAACTCTCCTAAATCAGCCACTTTTAAAAGTCCTTTTTGCTGATAAGTAAATCGATTTTCATGAATGATTAAGCCCGCATCACAACGACCAGTAAGCACAGCTTCTTCGATATCAGAAAAAACCATTTCCTCTTTCGCCTTACATTCAGGAACAAAAATGCTCATCAATAAATTAGCGGTAGTGCGAGCACCAGGAATAGCAATCGTTTTATATCCCAACTCCTCGAGTGAGAGTGGAGATTTACTAATGATTAAAGGTCCGCAGCCGCGACCAAGCGCACTTCCAGCGTTTAGAATCTGGTATTTATCAGAAACAAAGGCATAAGCCGCAAAGCTCATTTTTGATACCTCGAAACAGCCTTCTCCTGCATTTTTATTCAGTGCTTCCACATCGAGTAACTGAGGCAGCCATGTTTCGTTATCAAGCAAACGGTTGTTAATCATCGCATCAAAAATAAATGTATCATTAGGACAAGGCGAAAACCCGATTTGGTAACTCTTTTTCATTTGAGCACAAAGGTAGAATTTGTAAAATTAATTCGCTCCATTACACTAAAATTGTTTATTTTGCGTACTGATGGAAGTGGATCAACCTATCGTTACCAAAAAGAAAAGCAACTTTATCCGACTATTAATCTTGATTAATATCGGGTTGGCTTTTTTTCTTTTATGTGTTCAGCTATCAAGCAAGATTTCGCCAGAGTCTTTTTGGGTATTTGAACCACTCTCGTACACCTATCCTTTTGTTGTAATCATCAATATTCTATTTCTCCTATTTTGGACTATCAGAAGAAGTAAATATGCCTTTATTTCCTTGGCGGTAATAATCATGGGGTATGACAAGTTTGCCTTGATGTATCAACCGCCCTTGTTTGTTATGGAATCACCTGTTTCTAAAAATCAATTTAAGGTGATGAGTTATAATGTGCGACTTTTTGATTTATACAATTGGAGTGGGAATTTGAAAACCAGATCAGAAATATTCGACATGCTTAAAAAGGAGTCGCCACAGGTTGTTTGTTTTCAAGAATATTATCACAGCGATGAAAAAGACTTTTCGAATAACGATACGATTAGTGCGCTCTTGAATTTGAAGTATAAACAAATTGAATATGGACTTACCTTGCACAAAAACTATCATTGGGGATTGGCCACATTTAGTAATTACCCGATCATAAATAAGGGATTGTTATTTTTCACTCCTGGAAGTACGAACTTCGGGATGTATTGCGATGTTTTGTACAACAACGATACTGTTCGCGTTTACAATGTGCATTTACAATCGAACCATTTAAAAAAGAAAGATTACGTTTTTATTGACCATCCACAGATCAACGACCAAGAGAAATTTTTAGAAGGCAGTCTTTCTATTTTCAAACAAATTAAAAAAGGTGCCGCAATACGAAGTACACAAGTAGATGAATTAAGTGCAAACATCGAAAACTGTCCTTATCCAATAATTGTATGCGGTGATTTTAACGACCCACCTTACTCCTACGCTTATAACAAAATCAGTCAGCATTTAGACGATTGTTTTTTAGATAAGGGAAAAGGTTTTGGAATAAGCTATAATGGATCATTTATTCCGTACCGTATCGATTACATTTTACACAGCAATTATTTTGAATGTCTGAAGTATTCGATGGTAAGAAAAAAACTAAGCGATCATTATCCGATAGTTGTTACCTTAAAACCGAGAGCGAAACATTAATCTTTTGCAACAGCCCCACCTTGATAAAGCTGTTTGCGATATCGTTCAGACGGTGAAGGAATTAAAGCACCTAGCCCTAACCGTGACCAAATCTCGTCAACATGCTTTGCTGTTGCTTCATCAGCTGCTAGAATATTCGGCCAGTCGCGTTCAAAGCCATCGAACTCTTTAGTTTTACGTGTGCCATCAAAAACGATATGATTTACCTCGTCGTCGCTACTTGCTTCAATCACTAAATGATCGCGTTTAGGATCCACATTGTTGGAGAATCGCCAAACCGCATCCGCAATACTAGAAATATCCATATTCGCTTCGAGGAAAATTAATACTTTGATTTTTTTAAAGGCCTCTGACTTAAATATTAGCTTTGATAAATCCTTTACATGTTTCTTTCTGTTTTTCTCGATAGAAACAAATAACAGAGGGATGCCAGCCGCCAATAAACTATCATTTGAATGAATTATTTCTGCGTGATTCGCTAATTGGTTTTTGATAGCTAATAATTCTTCGGAAGAAAATAAACTGGCCTGATTGAATGAATGACTATCCATCATTTCTTCTTTCAGCTTTTTCGTAGCATCAATACCCATTTTACCGCCGAATGCCATAGTTGAACAACTATGATCTAATACATCAGTTGGACCTTGATTAAAAATTATATCTCGTTGCACATCTACATTCTCAGCAATATACTTTGCTACTTCCATTGAATTATGGATGTTCACATCACCATCTACCACAATCATCATTTTAGTAAACATCATTTGACCCGCCCCCCAAAGAGCATTCATTACTTTCAATGCCTGACCCGGATAATCCTTTTTAATTTTTACTATTACGAGGTTATGAAAAACACCTTCCACAGGAAGAATCATATCTACAATTTCCTGTACCGCTGTCATTTTGATTGGTGCTAAGAAAATACGTTCTGTTGCCTTGCCAATCCATGCATCTTCTTGCGGAGGAATACCCACTATGGTAGTTAAATAAACAGGATTCTTTTTATGGGTGATTGCTGTAATATGAAAGCGAGGATAATAATCGGCCAGCGAATAATAGCCAGTATGATCACCAAATGGACCTTCCCAGATAAAATCTTCTTCTGGATCAACATAACCTTCGATTACGAAGTCTGCATCTGCAGGCACTTCCATATCAATAGTTAAACATTTTACCAACTCTACTTTTTTCTTACGGATAAATCCGGCCAGCATGAACTCATCTACTCCATCAGGTAATGGTGCAGTTGCGGCATAAGAATAAACAGGATCACCACCCAGAGAAACAACAACAGGCATTCGCTTACCCAGTTTCTTATATTCATTAAAATGACGTGCACTTACTTTGTGACGATGCCAGTGCATAGCCGTCATCGTTGGTTCAAATACCTGCATGCGATACAAACCTACATTTCTGATTCCCGTATTCGGATCTTTCGTGTGAATGATCGGAAGAGTAAGAAAAGGGCCGCCATCTTCCGGCCAGCATTTCAAAACAGGAAGGCGAGTA
>JBJTMY010000253.1:0-43313 GCA_046073825.1 Bacteroidota bacterium | reverse complement strand
TCCAAAATCATTTGAACAGTGTAGGTAGTTGTTACAGTCGGCGAAACTGTTATACTTTTTGTTGTAGCGCCATTACTCCATATATATCCTGTTGGTTGAGGATTAGCATAACTGTTCGCTGTTAATGTAGTGGAGCCCCCTAAACAAATTGTGCTTTTTCCGCTTATTGATGGAGCATTACACCCACAAATAGTAGAATCAATAGTTACCGATAAGTGTAAATCGTTACATCCATCATGGTTGGAGATGGTCAATGTATATGTTCCTGCTATTGCTGGTACGCTAATACTTGATGTTGTTTCTCCTGTCGACCATAAATAATATAATCCATCAGAGTATTTTGCAACGAGGGCAATATATGGATTACAATTAGGAATATAATAAACACAAATTTGTCCACCATTAACTCCAGCATTTACTGACACCACCGCTGTATCTGATGCAATACATCCGTTAGTGGGATTCATGACCATCGCTGAATAGATACTTGTGGTAGGTGGGTGTACGAGGATTGATTGAGTTGTGTCCCCAGTGCTCCAATAATTTGTATATCCAGTTACAGATACATTTAATGCTGTTGTGTCACCGCGACAAATATTCTGATCGCCTGAAATATTCATTTGTAGCGGATTCAATACAGATATCATGATGCTATCGGTATTGGTTAAACATCCGTTTGAATCTCTTGCATATACACTGTACAACTGACTTGTTAGTGGCGAAACATGAATAGGATTGGTTAGTGATCCATTGCTCCAATGATAATTGATTCCGTTGTTGCCAATAAGTGTTGCTCCTGCACCACGACAAATAACACTATCGCCAGTAATGTTAATAATAGTTGTAGGACGAACTGTTATTGTTGCAGATTTTGAATTCGTACATCCATTGCTGTTAGTAATCGTAGCTGTATAAGTGGTAGTATTCGTTGGATGTACCCAAATAGTATCATTCGTGGCTCCATTCGACCATTGGAAGGTAGTTCCTGTTCCGGGATTTAAAATGATTCGCGCCGAATCTTCTTTGCAAACGGTTGTTGAATTTGTAATGCCATGATACGGCATTGGTTTTATATAAACAACTTTAGTTAACGTTTTATAGGCTCCATGAGGAGTGGTCACATAAACATATATCGTGTAATTCCCACTCGAGGTAATTGTTCTTGTAACACTTTGTGTTGTTTCTTGTCCTGGGCTCCATCGATAGGTTCCTCCTCCTGTTGCTGTTAAGGTAAATGGAGCGTATGCACAAACAGTGTCAGGACCAATAATAGTCGGTAATGAATCTACGAACACGATAGTTGTATCCGTAATTGTACATCCTCCAGGAAAGGTAACTGTTAAAATATAATTGGTAGTTTGGCTAGGCGTAACCGTTATACTACTGCTTGTTTCACCAGTGCTCCATAAATAACTTGAAGCTGTCACATTACTATAAATGGTTCTTGATTGTCCTTGTATAATCGTATAGTAATTACTTAAAATCGGATAACTCGGAGTATCTACATTTAATGTTATCGTTGATACCTTATGACAACCAGAAGCAGAAGTTGTGCTGAGTGTATAGGCTGTTGTACTTAATGGTGATACAACTATCGAATTATTTGTGCTTCCTGTACTCCACAAATAATTATTGATTGTTGAGGTGGTATCACTAATGGTAGTTGATTGTCCTTGACAAATTGTTGAAATATTATTTGTAGTAGATAAATAAGGGATAGCACTGTTATCGTAAATAATTTGCACCCACTTAGTAGTAGCACACCCAAACAAGGATGTTCCAGTAACGTATGCACTACTATAATTAACGTATTTTGTAAAGGCCGATGAGTCCCCATTTGACCATACATAATGCCATGCTCCATTAGCAGTTAAATAGGCTGTATCTCCATTGCAAAGCGTGGTATCTCCTGTGATTGTAATGTTTGGATATTGCTGAACATTAACAGTATTCGAAACTTTAGCTGTGCATCCATAATAATCTGTCACAGTAACTGTATATACGGTAGTGCTTGTTGGAGTGATAAAAATTCCACCAGAGGTAGAACCATTGCTCCATAAAAATTGATTTCCTCCTGCTGCATATAATGCTGAACTTTGTCCTACACATAAATTTGAGTTGCCTGTTATGGTTGCAGTTGGTACATGTACATTTACAGTTACATCTGCTATACTTCCACATTGTCCGCTTGACCAATTAACTACTGAATAAGTAGAGGTAGTATATGGACTAACGTTGATGGATGTCCCCATTTGACCATCGCTCCAATAGTAGTTGGCATTCGGTTCTGGATTGTCAATAGTTAATGTGGTGGTTTCTCCTCGGCAAATATCTAAGTCGCCAGAAATAAAAATCGGATTTACATAGGTGATATAAGTGTTCGTCATTAATTGTGTACTACAACCGTAACTGTTGGTGATAATCACACTCCTTTGAAAATTCTTTAACCAAACTGTGCTTCCTGTACTTCCATCATCCCACCTATAGCTTAATCCGAAAGTATTCCCCATGATGCTAACCAATCCAGAATCGTTTTCACATTGTTGATAAGGGAAGTCTAAGTAAACACCTGTTGGTTTTGGTTTAACAATAACTTGAACAGTACTTGAATTGCTAATACATCCAGCAGAATCATAATAAGCAGTATAATTTCCCGATGTTGATACAGTAATAGAGGCTGAATCTGCTCCATTACTCCAATGAAGAGTTCGTCCCTGGCTATCACTCATAGTAATTGTACCGCCACTACAAAAGGTGTTGGGTCCACTAACAATTAGCGTCGGAGCAGTCGTATCACATGGGGTAGTCAGGCTGCTTCCATTTGATTTTGTATTGATGGATGAAAAGCAACATATCCAAAGGAAAACCTGAATAGCTTTTATTACACTATTCATTTATTTTTAAATAATAATAAAGATATGAAAAAATTTTGCTTAACAGTATTTACCAACCGAACTAGTCCGTTCTGTATTTATAAAATTTCTTTACTAACTGCTCACCATCAGAAATAACTTGTAATAAATAAACCCCGCTATCTAAAAAGTTTAAATCTAAAGGATAAGGGTATGCTCCTCCTATACTTGCTGCATCTGGAACAAAAAGTTGGTATTCGAATTCACGATATCCCATCGTATTAAATACAGTAACCCAAACATATCCTCTTGTCTTACGGTATATCTGTAAATTGAGTTGATAATTGACAGCATTGGGTGTAATATCAAAATCAAACGAACGACAACTGCCATCTGTATAGTAATTCAACCCTGCTCTATAATAAGCATTGCACTCATTACGATAAGTTTTCCCATCACAACCACAAACTGGTCGGTATTCAGCAGGGCAAGAGTAGGTGGGTTGAGCTGGTCTATTTGGATCCGTGCAAGCTCCTGAAACCTGAGCATTCATTTTTAAGGTTCCAACTAATAGAAAAGAAAGAATAAATAAAATTCGTTTCATTGATTACAAAGATACAATCATGGCGTTCAAATAAAAAACCCTTCTAAAATATTTTAGAAGGGTTTGAGGAGTATTGTTTTATTTCCAGATTTATTCCCCTGAAACCATAGAGGAGATGTACTCTCTGTTTAATCGTGCAATATTACTAACTGAAATTCCCTTCGGACATTCTGCTTCGCAAGCTTCTGTGTTCGTACAAGCACCAAATCCTGCTTCGTCATGAGCTTTTAACATGTTTACAACACGTTGCTTTGCTTCAACTCTTCCCTGAGGTAATAGCGCATATTGAGATACTTTCGCAGACAAGAATAACATAGCCGATGAGTTCTTACACGCAGCTACACATGCTCCACAACCAATACAGGCAGCTGAATTAAATGCTTCATCTGCATCTGCTTTAGGAACAGGAATGCTGTTCGCGTCAGGCGCTGATCCTGTATTTACGCTTACATATCCTCCCGCATGTTGAATTCTTTCAAATGCAGTACGATCAACAACTAAGTCTCTTAATACTGGAAATGCAGATGCTCTCCAAGGTTCAATGATTATCGTGTCTCCATCTTTAAAGCTGCGCATATGCAACTGACAAGTAGTTACTCCTTTGTTTGGCCCATGTGCGCGACCGTTAATATACATACTGCACATTCCACAAATACCTTCACGGCAATCATGATCAAATGCAATTGGCTCTTTTCCACCTTTAATTAAATCTTCGTTTACAACATCTAGCATTTCTAAAAACGACATATCAGGTGAAATGCTTTTTGCAGGATATGTTTCAAAACGTCCAGACGACTTAGTATCTTTTTGTCTCCAAACTTTCAATGTTAAATTCATATTTCCACTCATGGTAATTGTATTTTTTGTTTAGTGGTTTAAATGTTATTTATAAGAACGTTGAGTTAATTTAACATTCTCGTATTTTAATTCTTCTTTGTGTAGTTCATGCGCTTGTCCTTCGCCTTTATACTCCCAAGCTGCAACGTATGCATAGTTTTCATCATCACGTAATGCTTCTCCTTCTGGAGTCTGGTATTCTTCACGGAAGTGACCACCACAACTTTCGTTACGATTTAATGCATCCACCATCATTAATTCACCTAGTTCAATTAAGTCAGCAACACGGCCAGCTTTCTCTAAATTCTGATTTAACTCTAAGGCTTCACCAGGCACTAATAGATTTTTCCAGAAGTCATCTTTCAATGCTTTGATTTTCTCAATTCCTTCTTTCAAACCTTGTTCGTTACGCGCCATACCGCAATGGTTCCACATAATCAAACCTAATTCACGATGAAAATCATGAACTGTCTTGTTTCCTTTTATCGCTAATAGTTTTCCTAAACGTTCTTTCACTTTCGCTTCTGCTTCCATGAACTCAGGAGTATCATTCGCAATAGGCTTACGCTCGATATCTGCTAAATAATTACCGATTGTATATGGTAATACGAAATATCCATCTGCTAATCCTTGCATCAAAGCTGACGCTCCTAAACGATTTGCACCATGGTCGCTAAAGTTAGCTTCACCGCAGGCATATAATCCTGGAATAGTTGTCATCAAATTATAATCAACCCATAAACCACCCATCGTATAGTGAACAGCTGGATAAATCATCATTGGAGTTTTATATGGATTGTCACCAGTGATTTGTTTGTACATATCGAACAAGTTACCATACTTCGCTTCAACGGCTTTCTCACCTAAACGATTGATTGCATCACTGAAATCAAGATAAACAGCTAATCCTGTATTACCAACACCAAACCCTTTATCACACATGTCCTTCGCAGCACGCGATGCAATATCACGTGGTACTAAGTTTCCGAATGATGGGTATCTTCTTTCTAAGTAATAATCTCTTTCGTCTTCTGGAATATCTTGTGGTTTTCTTGGATCTCCTTTTTGCTTAGGAACCCAGATACGTCCATCATTTCTTAACGACTCCGACATCAAGGTTAATTTCGATTGATGATCACCTGATACTGGAATACATGTAGGGTGAATCTGTGTGAAGCAAGGGTTACCGAAGTAAGCACCTTTTTTATGTGCTCTCCAGATAGCTGTTGCGTTCGAACCTCTTGCATAGGTTGTTAAATAAAACACGTTCCCATATCCACCCGTACATAACACCACCGCATGTGCACTGTGTCTTTCAATCTCACCAGTTACCATGTCTCTTGCTATGATTCCACGTGCTTGTCCGTCAACCATAACTAACTCTAGCATCTCATGACGAGTATAGCTTTTTATCTGACCTGTACCTACCATGCGATTCATTGCACTGTAAGCACCAAGCAATAACTGCTGACCCGTTTGTCCTTTTGCATAAAAAGTTCTTGATACCTGCGCTCCACCAAATGAACGGTTATCTAATAATCCGCCGTACTCACGAGCAAACGGAACTCCTTGCGCAACGCATTGGTCGATGATGTTAACACTCACCTGCGCTAAACGATGTACGTTAGCCTCTCTTGCTCTGTAGTCACCACCTTTAATAGTATCATAAAACAAACGGTAAATGCTATCACCATCGTTACGATAATTTTTTGCAGCGTTGATACCACCTTGTGCTGCGATACTGTGCGCGCGGCGTGGACTATCTTGAAAACAAAATGTTTTTACGTTATATCCTAGTTCTGCTAAGGAGGCTGCAGCGGATGCTCCCGCTAATCCTGTTCCTACGATAATTACATCATAGCGACGCTTGTTAGCTGGATTAACTAATTTTAAATTGAATTTATGGCTATCCCATTTTTCTGATAATGGGCCCGCAGGTACTTTTGAATCTAAACTCATATTATTACTTGCTGATTAATGTTTAATGAATAAGAAATAAAGTGGCATGGCTGCAAATAATGCAGGGATGATAATCGCGAAGAAAATAGTTCCAATGCTCTTAATGATTTTTTCGTAGTTCTTTCTGCGAATTCCCATCGTTTGAAAGGCACTCTGAAATCCGTGCGCTAAGTGATACGATAAAGCAATCATAGCAATCACATAAAATGCTACATATAACGGATTCTTAAACGCTGACTCTACTTCAGCATATAAATCTTTAACTACAATAATGTCGTATTGCTGAGAAGTAATATGCATTGGTTTTTTGAATTCTTCTACTGGAAAAGCTTTTACATCCACCAAACTGTCGGTTGTTAAGTCGGTGACATATTGCTTTACTGGCATAGAGGTAAAATGAAATTCTCTCCAGAAATGCCCCATGTGAATTACAATAAATACTAAAAGGATAGAACCTAATAGTCCCATGTTTTTAGATGACCATGTTGTTTCATTTCCAGATTTTTTTCCTTCGTATTTCACAGGTCTAGCCTTGCGGTTTCTCAATACAAGGTAAAAACCATTTGCCGCATGTAATAAAATAAAAAAGTAGTTTACATACGATACCATTTTGATAGGAGGGAAGGTGGTCATAAAAACCGCATACTCGTTAAATGCTTTCCCTTGATCGTTTTTGAATAGTTGTAAGTTGCCCGACATGTGTACAACAACAAACAAGCATAAGAATAAACCAGTAAGGGCCATTAACCATTTACGCCCAACCGATGAATTCAGAAATTCGAAGAATTTGCTCATAATGAATTGATATCTGATTTAGTTGATTTTTGAAGACCACAAATTTAACTTTCACGCGCTAAGCAGCAAGTATTTCAGTAAGAATTTAGAAGCTTTCTTTTTTATGGCCTAAATGCTATTATTTCAATGATATAGAACAATTAATGTTCGTTTTAGGTTTTGGATTTTTTAAAAATTCAAAAAAAAACAAGACATAATATTAATTTTTTAAACTTTCAAACAACTTATTATTCCTCTTTTTGTAGTTTCGTCTGAGAAACTATAACACAATAACCTATGAGATATCTGCCAATCGACAATCAATTATTCATTGAAAACAGAGCGCGTTACAAAGCTCATTTGCTTCCTAAATCTATTGCATTTTTTAATGCAAATGATGAAATGCCCCGCTCGGCAGATCAAAATTATCCCTTTCATCAGCATCCCGACCTCTTTTATTTATCAGGAATCGATCAGGAGCAAACACTTTTAGTACTATTTCCAGATGCTCCACTTCCTAAGTATCGCGAAATTTTATTCTTACGTAAGACTAATGAGCATATTGCTGTTTGGGAAGGTCATAAATACACAAAAGACGAGGCTAGAGCTGCTTCTGGAATTCAAACTATTATGTGGACAGAAGATATTCCATCAGTGATTCCAATGCTCATGAATCACTGTATGAATGTGTATGTTAATTTGAATGAAAATGATCGTTTCTCGATTGAAGTTCCCTATAAAGAACTTCGTTTTTCAAATGAAATGAAAGCTAAATATCCGGCTCATTTTTTTCATCGCTCAGGCCCAATCATGGCACAACTGCGCGCTATAAAAAGCGATTTTGAAATACAAGTAATGCAACGTGCCATCGATATTACTGAAAAGGCATTTCGTCGTGTTTTGCGTTTTGTGAAGCCCGGTGTTATGGAATACGAAATTGAAGCAGAAATTACGCATGAGTTTATTCGCAAGCGTGCTACCGGCCATGCCTATACTCCCATCATCGCTTCAGGGGCCAATGCAAATGTTTTGCATTACATCGATAATAATCAGCCTTGCAAAGACGGTGATGTGATCTTGCTTGACTTTGGTGCTGAGTACGGAAATTATGCAGCCGATTTATCTCGAAGTATTCCTGTAAACGGACAATTTACCGATCGTCAACGAGACGTTTATAATGCTGTTCTAAGAGTAATGAAGCAGGCAACATCAATGCTTGTTCCTGGAAATACCATCGAGAAATACCATCTAGAAGTGGGTAAAATAATGGAGGAAGAATTAATCGGCCTAGGCTTATTAAATCGTGATGAAGTGAAAAAACAAAATCCAGATATGCCATTGTACAAAAAATATTTTATGCACGGCACTTCTCATTTCCTTGGCTTAGATGTACATGATATCGGTAATCGTTATGAGCCAATGAAGGCAGGTATGGTGTTTACTTGTGAACCCGGTATTTATATTCCAGAAGAAGGTTTGGGTATTCGCCTTGAAAATGATATTCTGATTACTTCAAAAGAGCCAGTAGATTTAATGGCCAATATACCATTAGAAGCAGCAGAAATAGAAGAGTTAATGATGGAGGCAAAAGCACATCATTAAATTGCGGTTATCCCCAAACTTTTGTTCCTTCTGTACAGTTTTTACAGATATCAATCTCCTCTCTTGATTTTAGTAGTTGACTTCTGAAATTTTGATAAGCTTCGCTGTTCCAAACATCTTGGAATGGCGCATCTTGCAAATTCCCCATTGAATGTGTAGCATCTTTGTCAAAACAACAGGGTACTACGCTTCCGTCCCATGTGATTACACACGAATGCCACATCTTCCAACATTGATTTAAAAGCTTATTTTTTATTTCATAGGTTCCATCACTTTTTTTCTTGTAACGAGAATACTTTTCAATGCTTGGTATTAATGGATTCCCATGTTCGTATTCATTTACCTGTGCTGTCTTAAATGCTACTTCGTCAACACCTATTTCTTCTGCTAACTTTATTACTTCTTGTAACTGATGTTCATTGGGTTTTACAACTAAAAATTGAAAGATTATATGCGGTGTTGGTGATTTTAAGGATTTTTTCCATTTGACTATGTTCTTTGTTCCTTCTATTACTTTTTCAAGTTTTCCTCCAATTCGATATTGTTGATAAACGTCTTGTGTAGTTCCGTCAATAGAAATTATTAATCGGTCTAATCCCGATTCCACTGTTTTTCGTGCATTCGCATCCGTTAGGTAATGTGCATTGGTAGAAGTTGCCGTATAAATTTTTTTGCTCGAAGCATATTTTACAAGCTCCGTAAATTCAGGATGTAAATAAGGTTCCCCTTGAAAATAGAAGATTAAATACCAAAGATGTGATGTTGTTTCATCAATGACTTTCTTAAAAAAAGTGCTGTCAAGCATACCAGTTGGTCGAGTGAAAGAACGCAATCCACTCGGACATTCCGGACACCTTAAATTGCAGGACGTTGTTGGCTCAAATGAGAATGCAATTGGTTGTCCCCAGTTAATAGATTTTTTTAACCACTTCGAAATAAAATAGGACGAATAAATCAACGAAGCATTCCAAGCCCGCCTAAATGTAATCTTGCTAAAAAAATTAATTCCGTCTCTGAAATTTTTATCCATAATAAGACTGCAAAGGTAGTTTTAATCCTCTTTAAATACCATTTCTAATTAATTTTCAATTGCATTTTTCAAAATCTTAATGAAGACCTTTTTTACTCTCTTAAAATTACTATTTTTACCCTTATGTTTAAACGACTGGCAAAGCTGATTCTTCGCAATCGATATTTGTTGTTAATCATCATATCCATCATTACTGTTTTTATGGGTTGGCAGGCTACTCATATTCAGTTGTCTTATGAGTTTGCTAAAATTCTTCCCGCTTCAGATCCCGATTATCAGGCATACCAACAGTTTAAAGAGAAATTCGGCGAAGATGGCTCTGTCATGTTTATTGGGATTCAAGACTCTTCTATGCACACGCTTAAAAATTATAATGCATGGTGGAAATTAGGAGAGGATATAAGAAAGCTCGATGGAATTGAAGCAGTAGTGTCAACAGCACGATTGTATTGTTTGCAAAAAAACGACTCTTTGCAAAAGTTTGAAATGAAATTACTACAAGAGGGCCCCGCTGGTAGTCAAGAGTCATTAGATAGTATTCAAAATGTGATTGATAATCTCCCTTTCTACGATGGATTTATTTTAAATAAGGATTCTCATGCTTCCTTAATGGCAGTAACTTTTGATAAGTTAAAACTCAATTCAAAAAATCGAATTGAAATTGTTCGAAATATTCAAGCACGTGCCATGGCATTTTCTAAAGAGTCAGGGGTAGCAATTCATTTAAGTGGTATGCCATTTATTCGAACAGAAATTACCTCAAAGGTAGTGCAGGAAATGAAGTTGTTCATGATATTGGCGGTAATCGTAACTGCTATTGTATTGTTTGTGTTTTTCCGTTCTTTTCAAGTAGTGTTTTTCTCTTTAATTGTTGTAGCAGTAGGTGTGATATGGTCGCTCGGTACGATTGCATTGCTCGGTTATAAAATCACCATCCTTAGTGGATTAATTCCTCCACTTATTATTGTCATTGGAATCCCGAATAGTATTTTATTGCTGAATAAATATCAAACAGAATATGCTCGACATAATTCACAAGGGATTGCATTGTCTCGAATGGTGCAAAGAATTGGCCTCACTACTTTCTTGGCTAATGTAACTACAGCCATTGGGTTCTTTGTATTGTATTTTACAGGAAGTAGATTGTTAATGGAGTTCGGTTTAGTAGCTGCGGCGAATGTGATGTCAACTTGGTTGATTTCATTAATTCTTATTCCTATTGTGTTTAGCTTTTTATCGCCACCTAAAGTAAAACATGTAAAGCATCTTGAAGCACCTCGTATGCAAAAGGTGTTAACGTATGTAAATAGTTGGGTCCGATTTCATACTCGTAAGGTTTATGCTGTTGTAATCGTGATTGTGATTATTTCATTGTATGGAATGACAAAACTCGACAATGTGGGTTATGTTGTTGATGATCTTCCTAAGAACGATCCGGTATATGTCGATATGAAATTTTTTGAAACAAACTTTAAAGGAGTTTTACCTCTTGAATTTAGTGTGGCTTCAAAGGATGGATCTTCAGTATTAGATCCTAAAACACTTCAAAAAATAAATAAACTAGAAAAGGAATTGGCGAAAATGCCAGAACTTTCTAAACCTATATCCGTGGTAGATGGAATTAAATATTCCTATCAAACCTATCAAGGCGGTGAACGGAAATTTTACATTCTTCCAGGTTCAATGCAACTTGCTGAAATGTCTTCATATATGGGAAGTCAGAAGGGCAAATCAGCTATGTTTAAAAGCTTTCTTGATAGTACTAAAACTGAAACTCGAATCAGTGTGCAAATGTCTGATATTGGTTCAAAAAAAATGGATGTATTACTAGGTCAAATTCGTCCTAAAGTAGATTCTATATTTCCTTCGGAGGAATATAAAGTCAATGTTACAGGAAACAGTTTGATTTTCTTAAAGGGAAATAAATATTTATTTGAAAATTTAATTGAAAGTATTCTTTTGGCTATATTTTTAATTTCTATCATTATGATTACGCTGTTTATGTCATTCAGAATGATTTTAATTTCTATTTTGCCAAGTCTAATTCCACTCGTAATTACAGCAGGATTGATGGGGTTCTTTCACATTCCTTTAAAGCCATCTACAATCTTAATATTTAGTATTGCCTTCGGAATTGCATCCGATCAAACTATCTATTTCCTTGCTAAATATCGTCATGAAATGAGGCACAGTAAAATCAAATCAATTTCTAAATCGGTAACTGATACTATTTTTGAATCTGGTTTAAGTATGATTTATACAGCTGTGATTTTGTTTTTTGGTTTTTTTATTTTCAGTGCCTCTGGCTTCGGTGGTACGGCAGCGTTAGGAAAATTATTGAGTACAACTTTATTGATGGCGATGATTTCAAATCTTGTTTTGTTACCAGCTTTCTTAGTGAGTTTAGAACGACGATTAACAACCAAAGCGTTTTTATCAGAGCCTTTATTTGAGACTGATGTGGAGGACGATGATATTGACCACGATGAATTAGAAATACAAAAAAATAATTTGTTAGATTAATTATGAAAGGAATAATTCTCGCCGGAGGTTCTGGCACTCGCTTGCATCCTCTCACATTAGCCGTAAGTAAACAGTTAATGCCTGTTTACGATAAACCCATGATCTATTATCCGCTAAGCATATTAATGATGGCAGGAATCAGTGAAATATTGATTATTACTACCCCTCATGATCAACCTATGTTTCAAAAGCTATTGGGCGATGGAAAAGAATTGGGCTGTAACTTTCAATATGCTATTCAGGAAATTCCTAACGGATTAGCCCAGGCATTTGTTATCGGTGAAGAGTTTATTGGTAATGATAAAGTTGCCTTAATTTTAGGTGATAATATTTTCTATGGAACTGGACTCCAGCAATTATTGCAAAGCAATAGTAATCCAGATGGGGGAGTTGTATTTGCTTATCATGTATCTGATCCGGAACGTTATGGTGTGGTTGAATTCGATCAAAACAACCATGCAATTAGCATTGAAGAAAAGCCATTGCAACCGAAATCGAATTATGCAGTGCCAGGTCTTTATTTTTATGATAATGATGTAATTCAGATAGCTAAAAGTTTAAAACCTTCCCCTCGCGGAGAATATGAAATTACAGACGTCAATAAGGCATATTTGGATGCCGGAAGATTAAAAGTAGGAATACTCGATAAGGGAACTGCTTGGCTTGATACGGGAACATTTACTTCGTTGATGCAAGCCGGTCAGTTCGTGCAGGTAATCGAAGAGCGTCAGGGACTTAAAATTGGATGTATTGAAGAAGTGGCGTTTCGAATGGGGTATATCAATAAAAATCAATTGAATAAAATAGCAGAACCCTTAGTGAAGAGTGGTTATGGTAAATATTTGCTAAATTTAATTTAGAAATTAATTAGAATGTTGTAAATTGCGTATCCATTCCCATTGCAACATATTCATTTAGTTGAAAAGCGAAACAAGTATGCAGAGAAGAATTTTAGTTACCGGAGGAGCAGGGTTTGTGGCTAGTGGCTTAGCACAAAAACTAGCTGATAATCCCGAAAATTCAATTGTAATTGTCGATAATCTTTTAACAGGTTCAGAACTTAAATTGCCTGTTTCTATTTATGATAATGTTCGATTTATCAAGGCCGATGTAAATGATCTCTCTGAAATCTCTTCGATTTTTCACGCCTTTCGTTTCGATTATGTTTTTCACTATGCAGCTGTTGTCGGAGTAAAGCGTACAATCGCTAATCCTGTAATGGTGCTCAACGATTTGAATGGCATTAGAAATATCTTAAATCTAAGTAAAAATACGGGCGTAAAACGAGTGTACTATTCTTCTAGCTCTGAAGTGTATGGCGAACCAGTTGAGTTTCCTCAAAACGAACATACAACTCCTCTCAATTCAAGACTTCCTTATGCTATAGTAAAAAATGTAGGGGAAGCTTACCTAAGATCTTATTTTCAGGAATTTGGATTAGAATTTACCATCTTCCGATTCTTTAATACTTACGGGCCCAAACAAAGTGAAGACTTTGTTATGTCAAAATTTTTATCAGCTGCGTTGAAAAATCAAGATATTACTATTTATGGGGATGGTAGCCAAACGCGTACTTTTTGTTACATTGATGATAATGTAGATGCGTGTCTAAGCGCATTTTATAATGATAAAGTAGTGAATGATGTGGTGAATATTGGAAGTGATTATGAAATCACTATTCTGGATTTGGCACAACGTATCATCGACGTGGCTGGCTCAAAATCCCAAATCGTATTTCTTCCAGCACTAAAGGAAGGAGATATGACTAGAAGATGTCCAGATATTACCACCGCTAGACAATTGTTAAACAGAAAAATGACAACTCTGGATGAAGGCATTCGAAAACTAATCGAATCTCGTCAATTAGTAACGGCTTAATGAAATCACTTGCTGAACTTTCTGATTTAATATTTCAGTCTGTAAATAATCTTCGCTTTCCACAAAATCCTGCTGGTCTCTATGACCCTGTAAGGTACATGCTTTCTCTAGGAGGTAAACGAATGCGTCCTGTTCTTGCATTAATGGCTTGCGATGCGTTTAATGGAGATGTGAGCGCTGCCGTTAATCCTGCATTAGGGATTGAGGTATTTCACAATTTTACACTGCTTCATGATGATATAATGGATAATGCCCCATTAAGAAGGTCAAAACCAACAGTGCATAAAAAATGGAATTCTAATATTGCCATTTTATCGGGTGACGCTATGTTCGTTGAATCTTGTCAGCTGGTAATGCAGGCTCCTTCAAATTCTATTAAAGAGGTGATGGGCGTTTTTACTAAAACGGCCTTGGAGGTTTGCGAGGGACAACAATATGATATGGATTTTGAATCCATGGAGAATGTAACTATCGAACAATATTTAGAGATGATTCGCCTTAAAACAGCTGTTTTATTGGGCGCTTCCCTTAAAATGGGTGCGTTGATCGCTAATGCTAAAATGGAGGATGCTAATCATCTTTACGATTTTGGAGTTAACCTGGGAATAGCTTTTCAATTACAAGATGATATTCTCGATGTGTATGGCGATGCTGATCACTTTGGTAAACAGGTAGGAGGAGATATTCTTTCCAATAAAAAAACCTATCTATTAATTACAGCATTAGAATTAGCCGAAGGCTCCACCAAAAATGAATTACTTCAATGGCTAGCATGTTCTGATAAAGCAGATGATAAAGTAAAGGCGATTACATCAATTTACAATCAACTTAATGTACGAACTATCGCTGAACATAAAATGCAAACATTATACAAAGAGGCATTGAATCATTTGAATGCAATACCTATCAATGATAGCAGAAAACGGCCACTTAAAGAATTGGCAGCTTCACTCATGAATCGTAAAAACTAATTAGGCTTTTCCTAAGTCCCTTAAATGGCGAAGATGTGCTCCAACAGCACTAAAGAAGGTTGGATATTCAATGTATTTTACATTAAATTCTTTGCAGGTGTCACGAACAATTTTACTGATTGCAGGATAATGTATGTGACTTATTTTAGGGAATAAATGATGCTCCACCTGGAAGTTTAATCCCCCCATAAACCAACTGATAAACTTATTATGCGTAGCAAAGTTTGCTGTTGTGTTAATCTGATGTAACGCCCATTCACTTTCAATTTTGTTACTTGTAGGGTCAGGCGAAGGAAAAGTGGTGTCTTCAACAACATGTGCTAATTGAAACACAACTGCTATGACTAAGCCAGTTACAAATAAAACAACCCCATAACCTATTAGCGCATCAATAATCCCATGCTTGTAGGCAGGTAATACCACTAAGAAGGTCACATATAATATTTTTGTAATCCAAAATCCAAAATGCTCAGAAAGTTTCATTTTACGAATTGGAGTAGGGCCAATCTTTCCAGTGAAATACTTTTTAAAATCATTAAAAAACACCCAAATAAAATAAGTTAAACCGTAAAGTACTATCCAGTAAATATGTTGAAAACGATGAATCCAGTATTTTTTCTGATGCTCATTAACACGCATTAAAGGACCAATAGCAATATCGTCGTCCACACCTTCAATATTCGTATAAGAATGATGTACAATGTTGTGCTTAATCTTCCACATAAAACTTGAACATCCCATCATGTTTAATGAATACGACATGATATCGTTTAAATGCTTGTTCTTAGAATAAGAACCATGCGCACCATCATGCATTACATTAAATCCAATACTCGCAAATGTAAGTCCTAATAAGGCACACAATGCTACCTGAATGCCCCAATGAAAATCACCTAACACTAATAACAAATAGGTTGCGATAACAACAGAGGTAAGTATAATGGTCTTGCTGAATAATTTGAAATTGCCCGTAGCAGAGATGTTGTGAGTTTTGAAATACGCATCTGTTTTTTCTCTTAATGCATCAAACAACGGACTTTGCTTATTATTGAACGTAATTTTTCTCATGGCTACAAATTTAATGAATATATCTAAAATTAAAACCCCACACTGTCGAATTTGTCTAAATAGAAATGTGACTTTTAGCTTTGAAAATCACTCGATTAAGCATTAATTGACTTAATCCTAATGAATATCAGTTCTATTCAAATTCAAATTTTGCTAGATAAAGCTGGCGCTTTATTAAAACAGGCACACATGTAGACGATGCTTCTACCTGTTTATTGTATTTGGGGACAATGGCATCGATATTTGATTTATTGACGCGTTTACTACTCAACAATCCATCTTTGGATATAACAACATGCATTAATTCAAAGTTTTTCCCTGAATCTTTGTTATACAGAAATCCAATTTCTTGGTCGTTAAAATAAGAAGCAAAAGAAGAAAATATTCCAAAATCATCCATTGAAACCTGATCCTTTTTTATTACTCTACACCAATCAATCGCACCCGAAGGTGAAACCGAAAATACTACAACATTGTCAAAATGATATTCTGTTCTCCTGTTAAAAGTCTGAGTGAACTGGTCGTAATAGGAATACTCACTCAAATATTGCGCTTCCGCCACTAATAAGGCTCCACCATCTTCTCGTAAAATTAAATCCTGTATTGTGTAATTATCTAAACTTATTCCGCTGCTGTTACGCTCTCCAATTAAATCTTTTAAGTTACCACCTTGAATCGAATAGTTAACTTCTTTGAAATTAAAAACTGAATCAATTATCATTAATTTAATTCCTGATCCAGAAGAGGAGGTGTTGTCAACACCAATTCCTCCACATATAATTTCATTTTTAAGCGGATTATATTTTAAGAGTATGTCAGAAATTGAAGATCCAAATTCGGTAAGAGGTTTTTCAATCACTTCATTAATCGATGCAACATAACAAAACAATTCCTGTGATTTTTGCTTCTTGTTTTCTTTGTTTTTTAACTGACCACTCATAAATAAATTGCCTGTGTTGTCAAGCAAAAAATTATTTAAATATAAAAGGCTACTTCCATATTTTATTTCAAAATCTTTTTTTGTGATCGTTCCATTTTCTGAGCAAGTGACAAAATGAATGGATTGTTTGTTTTCATCTGATTCGTTTAAGTAAATTCCAAAACTTTTTTTATCCGGGCTTATTACAATTCTCGTTCGCTCTAGATTGCTAAACTTTGCGATTGTGGATGTTGTTAATTTTGATTTTAACATTAAAGAATTGCCCAGCGAATTATATGAATCATAGTACAATTCGAATACGCCATTTTCTTTGTTTGTAACACTATAAATGATCAGTAAGTTGTTCTGAAAAACGATGACTCCTTCAATATTCCCTCCTGCTATTCCACTTACAATAGGCATCTGCCATTTCTTGCTAAGCTTTGCATCAAAATAACTTACCTGAAGTTTACGAGTCTTTAAACCAACACGGTCTTTGTCGGTGCCCAACGGTATATTGCTTTGTAAGGCAACATAGCCGTCGTCCATAATTCCAGCAATCGTTACATAGTCAAATCCTCCTTGGTTTATACTTGTAGCCGAAAGCTGAACATTCTGACTCTTTAAAATCAAAGTTGAAAATAAAAATACAATCAATAGGTAGTTACGTTGCATCAAATCACAGATGTTTTAGAAATGGGTTGTTTAATTTCTCATACCCAATTTTTGTAGATGGACCATGACCAGAATAAACAACAATATCATCTTCTAATGTAAATAATTTTTCGGATATGGAGTTTAATAAGGTATTCATATTTCCACCTGGCAAATCAGTTCTGCCAATGCTATTTCTAAATAATACATCACCTCCAATCAAATATTTTTCTTTTTCATTGTAAAAGCAAACACTTCCTGGTGAGTGTCCAGGAGTAAATAATACTTTTAAAATGGTTTCGCCAAAAATGATTTCATCTCCTTCGTTTAAACAAATTTCAGGATCTGGCGAATCTTCCATATATAATCCAAAGGAAGAGCCGAAGTTTTTTGCGTGATTTAATACCGCTAATTCTTCTGCGTGTATTTTGGGAATTAATTGATAACATTCATTGATAAAGGCATTGCCTAAAACATGGTCTGTATGGCAATGTGTATTTAATAAATGTATAGGCCTTAGATGGGTGTCTTTGATGTATTCAAAAAGTACTTTTTTTTCTTCTGGATAATAACAACCCGGATCAATAATTACACAGTCATTCGTATGGTCACTTATTACATACGTGTTTTCTTGTACTGGATTAAAAGTAAATACCTGAATTTTGCTCATTTTAATTTTGGCTAGGTTTGTATCCTGATTCATTTAATAAGATTTTTCCATCATTCATCTTAAATAAATTATCAAGAGAAACACCTTCGTGTTTTTTCATATACGATCGTACAATCTGCCACCCAATAAAGCCCCCTAATTTTGCAGGAGCTTCTTTCGGAAAGCCACTTGTGGTGTTACCATCATTGATGAATTTTAAATATAATTTTGGTTTGTTGCTAAATAATAAATTATTATCGATAAATACTTTCCAAATATTTTTTTCGTTCTCAAATGCCCAGTCTAATTGCTTTGCCGTATAACCCATTTTTATTGTATCATCAGCTTCTGGGACTAATAATTCTATTGCATATATCACTTTGCCTTGATAGATAATTTGATTTAAAAAACTTTGTTCAGTACTATCATTCATATAGTCACTATCGAGCCATCCCTTTATCGCATCAGTTACTATATATTCTTTTCTGAATTTTCTGATTAAATACATGGGTTGTCCTGTACTTGGGTAATATTTGTAGTCAGAACCTAAGTAGGAGTGAAGCCCAATTCCTAAATCTTTTTCAGTGGCCGCAATGCTGGAATAAAAAGGGGAGAGATACGTAGTAATACTAGGTATGGCTTTGTTTGGGAAAGTCACATGATAACGAGTAAATGCATTGGTCAATCCCTCATTCACTTCTGAGAAATTAGCAAATTGTTTTTTAGATTCTTTATAAACTTCTTGTATGTATTGGTCGTGTGTATAGTCTTGGAGATTTCTTACCAACTCCGGACTTATTGGAAAAATGACTTTGTTATCCTTTTTAACAAGCATAGCTTTAGAAGCAATCCCTGATAATTTTAAACACCATAAATCGAAAAATTCACCGTATTTATTTTTTAATGAAGCAACTTTAACGCTGTCAAATTTTTCAATTTTAAATAAGTCCTCCTCAAAACGATTTACAACTAAATCTACCTTTTTATCAGGAATTTCTACTGGCAATGGTGCATTTTTTTTCGTTTTGTTTTCCTTGCATCCGCTCACCGTAATAATAATCCCGAGTAAAGAAATAATTACTGCAAATTTTCCTAATTTTATCGCATCAAATCTGAACATTATGAAGAATAAGTTTTTAGTAGTATTATGTATTGCCTTTATGACTGCGAATATAACGAACGCGCAGGAACAAAAATTTCATTTTGGGTTAAAAGTTGCACCTACTGTTGCTTGGATGAAACCTGATACCAAAGGATTACATAGCGATGGCTCTAAGTTAGGTTTTACTTACGGACTTGTTGGTGAAAATCGGTTTGCTAATAATTATTCATTTACCTACGGAGTACAAGTAACCTATCGTGGAGGAATCCTGAAAAACGATAGCGTTAGTATCTCTCCAAGAACGAGCTATGTGCTAAAATATGTTGAAGTTCCAATTGGAATAAAAATGAAAACGAATGAGTTTAATCGTTATCGTTACTTTGGACAATTTGGGTTAGTTCCCGGATTGAACTTATCTGCAAAAGGTTCAAATGATGTTGAATCAAATATTGAGTCAAAAGCGTATATCACCGACATTAATATGTCGATGTTAATTGCCGTAGGAACAGAATATACCATCTCAGGTTCTACCACATTTTTGGCTTCGTTGGAGTTTAATAATGGATTTGTTGATGTGCTTACTAAGTCTAAGGATACCGATCGAGAATACAAAGCAATATCAAATTATGTTGCATTGAATTTAGGAATTATGTTTTAAAATAACAGAAGAGGTATTAGATGTTGCGTATTGCACTTGCTCAGTTAAACTACCATGTAGGCAATTTGAGTTATAACAAAAAATTGATTTTAGAAACTATTCAAAAATCAATTTTGCAAAAGGTTGATTTGTTAGTTTTTTCTGAGTTGTCTTTATGCGGTTATCCTCCTTTAGATCTTTTAAATTACGCTCATTTTATTCAACAATGTTCAGATGAATTGAAGGAAATTGTAAATGCTTCTGTCGATATCTCTATAATTTTAGGCGCCCCAATCGTTAATCCAGATATTAATGGAAAGAATCTTTTTAATGCTGCTGTTCTAATTCAGGATGGAAAAATTACAGAGATAAGAAATAAATCGCTCTTGCCTACTTATGATATTTTTGATGAGTACCGCTGGTTTGAGCCGAATGTAAAATTTTCATGCATTAATGTGAACAATACCAAAATTGCACTTACTGTATGTGAAGATCTTTGGAATATTGAATCAGATCCACTTTATACAAATTGGCCAATGAATGAATTGGTTAAGGAATCGCCTGATTTAATGATTAACATTGCAGCTTCTCCCTTCGATTATAATCATGATCAAGAGCGAAAAACCATTCTTCAAAAAAATGTATTGAAATATAATTTGCCTCTAGTTTACGTCAATCAGGTAGGAGGTAACACCGATTTTATATTTGATGGCGGTTCTTTAATAATGAATTCCGATGGGTCTATTGTTAATGAACTGAATTATTTTAAGGAAGATTACTCGATTGTTGAATACAATAATAAAACGAAGTCTTTTATTATTGGTGAAATAATCCATAGCGAGCGTCCTTCAAAAATTTCAAAAATTAAAAATGCACTTCTTTTGGGTATCAAAGATTATTTTAAAAAATCTGGATTTTCAAAAGCAATAATAGGATTGTCTGGCGGAATTGATTCTGCTGTAGTCTTAACATTGGCAGCGGAAGCTCTTGGATCCGAAAATGTACATGCGGTATTAATGCCTTCTGAATTTTCTTCTGAGCATTCGATTGATGACGCACTTGTTCTGGTTAAAAATTTGAATTGTTCGCATGAAATTATTCCTATTGCGGATATATATAACCGTTATGAATCTTCGCTTTCAAATGCATTCAAAGGAACAGTATTTAATGTAGCAGAAGAGAATATCCAATCTCGCATTAGAGGTACGTTGCTCATGGCGTTAAGTAATAAATTCGGATATATTCTTCTTAACACTTCTAATAAAAGTGAGCTGGCGGTTGGTTACGGAACGCTATATGGGGATATGTGCGGTGGATTGTCCGTAATTGGTGATTTGTATAAATCCGAAGTATATGAACTAGCCAATTATATCAATCGCCATCAAGAAATTATTCCAGTTAATTCTATACAAAAAGCACCTTCGGCCGAATTACGTCCAAATCAAAAAGATGCGGATTCACTTCCAGATTATAGTTTGCTAGATGCAATTCTTTTTGAATATATCGAAAATGCAAAGGGGGTAAAGGAAATAATTGACAATATCGGTCATGCAGATACTGTAACCAGAATAATTAAAATGGTTAATGCAAACGAATGGAAGCGTAATCAGTTTGCTCCTATTATTCGAGTTTCAACAAAGTCGTTCGGACGTGGTCGTCGAATGCCGATTGTTGCCAAGTTTGATTAGAAGTTCTTATTATTTTATTTCCCAGGTTTCACCACCTTGCAGTAATGCATCTAAACTTCCTAACCCTTTCTTACTTTTTGCAACTTCAATCTGATTAACTAATCCACTTTCATAGCAAGGTCGGTTTGATTCATAAAACACACCAAATGGTCTTGGTAAATGACCAGTTCCTTCAACAGGTCTTTCAAAAAATCGTGATAAGATTCCAGCTTTCGTTAGGTCACTCTCATCATGTATCCATAAATCATTAGCGCTAACTCCGCCTTCACCAACAGTAACTATTGTTGGCTTGAAACCGTCAAGCATAATTCCTTTATCCGCATTTTGACCAAATAATAATGGTTTGCCATTTTCTAAAAAGATGGTTTCTTCTTTCTTACTTGATTTTTCTGTGAATATTTCAAATGTTCCATCGTTAAATACATTGCAATTCTGATAGATTTCCAACAAGGATGTTCCAATATGAGCATTGGATCGGCGAAGCATTTCTTTTAAATGAGCAGGATCCCTATCCATCGATCTTGCAATAAAACTGCCTTCCGCACCAAGAGCTAATGCTATCGGATTGAATGGATGATCAACAGATCCCATGGGTGTCGATTTGGTTACTTTTCCTTCTTCAGAAGTAGGAGAGTATTGCCCTTTTGTTAATCCATAAATCTGGTTGTTAAACAATAGCAGATTTACATTGAAGTTTCTTCTTAATAAATGGATAAAATGATTTCCGCCAATAGATAATGAATCACCATCGCCAGAAATTATCCAAACACTTAACTCAGGACGTGCAGCTTTTAATCCACTGGCAATGGCTGTTGCTCTGCCGTGAATAGAATGCATACCAAATGTTTCCATGTAATAGGGAAACCTCGATGAACATCCGATACCAGAAATAAATACAATTTCCTCTCTCGGAATTCCTAATTCAGGTATTACAGTTTGTACTTGTTTTAATATGGAGTAATCCCCACATCCAGGACACCATCTTACTTCTTGGTCGGTAACTAAGTCCTTACTGGTCATTGTTGGGGTGATATTTTTTGTTGTTTCCATTAAGATTGTTTTCTAACGGTATTGGATATACTAAGCTAGTTCTTCTATTTTCGATAATATTTCAGAAGTTGCAAACGGCATCCCCTTGATTTTATTCAATCCAATAGCAGGAACTAAAAATGTGTCTCTAATGATTGATCGTAATTGCCCTGTATTCATTTCTGGAATAAGGATCGTTTCATAATTTTTTAATAATTCACCTAGGTTTTTAGGGAATGGTACAATGTGTTTAACATGAGCATGGCTCACATCAATTCCCTTTGCACGTGCTTCAATTACAGCACCCTTAATTGCACCATAAGTAGACCCCCATCCTAATACCAGGATTTTACCTTTCGATGTGCCATTGTCAATTATTTGATCAGGAATGCTATCAGCTACTTTCGCCACTTTCGCTGCGCGCATTTTTACCATGAATTCATGATTCTCGGGGTCGTAACTGATATTCCCTGTTTCATGTTGTTTTTCTAGGCCTCCAATTCGGTGTTCTAACCCTTTTGTTCCAGGTATAGCCCAAGGCCTCGAAAGATTTTCATTTCGTTTATAAGGTAAAAATTTGTCGCCGTTTAATTCAGTAGTAAACTTGACTTCTATCGGCTTTAATTGATCAGCTGTTGGAAATCTCCATGGTTCCGAACCATTGGCGATGTATCCATCACTTAAGAAAATAACCGGTGTCATGTATTCAATCGCAATTCTACATGCTTCATAAACTGTTTCGAAACAATCAGCTGCTGATTTAGCAGCAATTACTGGAATCGGAGATTCTCCATTTCTTCCATATACGGCTTGAAATAAATCGCTCTGTTCCGTTTTTGTTGGTAACCCGGTTGATGGTCCTCCTCGTTGAACATTTATAATCACTAATGGAAGTTCTAGCATTAATGCTAATCCCATTGCTTCTGTTTTTAAGGCAATGCCAGGACCTGATGATGTGGTAACTCCAAGTTTGCCTCCAAATGAAGCTCCGATAGCTGAACAAATTGCAGCAATTTCATCCTCCGCCTGGAATGTTTTAACTCCAAAATTCTTATGTCGTGCTAATTCATGCAAAATGTCGGATGCAGGGGTTATAGGATAGCTGCCTAAAAACAATTCTAATCCACTTTTTTGAGCCGCAGCTATAAGTCCAATTGCGGTAGCCGGATTTCCCATTATGTTGCGATAAGTACCTGCTGGCATAGGAGCTGGATTTATCGTAAATCGAGTAGGGGCTGTTTCGCTCGTTTCTCCAAAATTATATCCTGCGTGAAGCACTTTTAAGTTAGCAGCTAGTATCTCAGGTTTTTTAGAAAACTTATCTTCTATGAAGTTTATTGTAAACGACATATCACGATTATACATCCAATACAAAAAACCTAAAACAAACATGTTTTTGGCTCTATCAATTTCTTTGGTGCCTAATCCCGAATCTGCTAAAGTAGCTTTGGTCATTTTGGTTACATCAATGGTAACTAATCGGTACCCCTCTAATGAACCATCGGTTAAAGGACTAATATTGTCTGGGTAGTTGGCTAAGCGTAAATTTTTCGGATCAAAACCATCTGTATTTACGATAATAGTTCCCCCTTTTTTCAAGTTTCGCAAATTGGCTTTAAGTGCCGCTGCATTCATTGCAACTAACACATCGCAAAAGTCCCCTGGTGAAAAGATATTTACACTCCCAAAATGCAATTGAAATCCTGAAACGCCAGGTATCGTTCCTTGAGGAGCCCTGATTTCAGCTGGGAAATCGGGGAAGGTACTTAAATCGTTGCCAAATAAGGCTGCTGTATTGGTAAATTGTGTTCCTGTAAGTTGCATACCATCCCCAGAGTCTCCTGCGAACTTAATAATTACCCTTTCAAGAACTTGATTGTTAGATGTCATAATTCTAAGCGATCTACTTTAAAATTCGCTGCAAATTTAACTATTATTTGCTCCTTTAGGGTAAGATGCTTATAAAATAAAAAGCCCCGAAATAAATTATCCTCGGGGCTGAAAGGTGAAAAGTGGGGGTTAAGACTGGTGATTAATCCAATTAATTAGTTCGTTTATGCTGCTGTCAAATGTGAATACATTGTACACCGTATAGAAATAACCTGGATCACTCACATATCGATAACCATATTTGGCCAATTCTACTCGATTGCTTTCAAAAGTAATTAAGGTTAATAGTTCCTTCAATTGAGTGCTGTTGATGTTATTAGTTTTGATGTATTGTTTACAGATTGCTAATCGAGTATCATCAAATTTTTGTAATGCAATTAGCTCTTTTACTTCGCAAAATGCGTTGTTGTAATTGTTGGGATATACATTGTATCCATTATGTTGTCCAGTACTATAACTGTTGTGATTATCACAATGTCCATTATTATCATAATAGCTATTGTTGGTGTAATACCCATTACCTCCATAATAATTGCTATGTGTAATGTTATTGTTGCATTCTTGATGAAAGCTATAATCCAATGGTTCAATAGATACTACTTTAAGAATGTTTTGATAAGTCAGTAAGGCTTTAACTTTTGTCCGTGCTGGCACATTTATAAAGCCGTTAAATGTTAAATTGTAATTGCCTATTGTTCCGTAATTTTGATTTTGACATCGGTCAATTGTCCAGATTTTAATTTTATGATCGCCTGGGGTAATGTCATTTATCGTAAATTCTTTTGAAGGATTGTTGTAATGGCTATGGTCTATCTCTACAATAAAAGTTTGGTTGTTGAACGTCCGAATGTTTAATTTTCCTCGGAATCCGTCTGCGTAGGTGTTTAATGTTAAAACTGTTAACGCAAAAAAAGTGTAAAGTACATTTTTCATAATTGGGTCCTCCTTTTTTTTATTGAACTTATTTTGCCGAAGCCAATCATCGTGCCAAAAAAATCAGCATATTTGAATCATCTAGTACGATTCTATTTTAAAAAATGAAACAGATTTTATACGTGGGAATAGGAAGTTTTGCAGGTGGTGTGCTTCGATATCTCGCCTCTCAACAATTTAATCAAAAAATAAATGCTGCATTTCCTTGGGCAACACTATCTATTAATTTAGTCGGTTGTTTGTTAATTGGAGTTGTTTATGGTTGCTTTGAAAAAGAATTATTAAACAGTGATTGGAAATTGTTTTTAGCAACAGGGATGTGTGGAGGATTCACTACGTTCTCAGCATTCTCTTACGAGTCTTTCGAATTGGTAAAGCACGGAAATGTAACAGCAATGCTTATGTATGTTATATCAAGCATTTGCTTTGGATTATTACTGACTTATTTTGGATATTTAATAACGAAAAGTAGTTTTTAAAACTATTTCTTTTTTGCTTTTGATTGAGCCTTCTTCTTTTCCTGATCAACTTTTTTTGTCAAGTCTTTTGCCTTTGATAAATTCTTCCAATAGTCTTTTCCGTAGTCTACTAGTACTTCATCATTAGCTTTGATCGTTCTAGTTGCGACAATAAATACACGTTTTTCTCCTTGACGAGTTTTTATTTCATATTGGGCATTGTTTCTTAATCCTTCAACACGGCCAATACCTTTCGCATCGTTGGCATATCTCCCGATCGCATCTTTTGTAAAATAAGCATCAATGCATTTGTTTTTTGTAATAAAAAAAGCATACCCTTCATGGCCTTCTTCTGCTCTTTTTTCACATACTGACCATGGCACGATTTCTCCTTCATACTCACAAACGATTTCTCCTTTTTTTAAATCTTTCTTTACAAATAAACCTTTTCCTGCTCCAGGAATTAAACTTTTCTTTAAGTATAGCATTTTATCGTTGTGTGTTATTGGGGTTGCAAAGATATAATTCTTCGCTTAATAAATAAGTGGTCATTAACTATTCGTGGTTTTATGAAGAAAGAATCTTTGATAACAGCAAATTTGCTTCAGAAATAGTTCTAATATTATTAAAACTAACACTTAACTTTCCCTTGTCTTCTTTCATCTTCGAAACATGTTGGTGCTGCTGAATAAATTTTAAAACAGAATTAAAGCTGTTGCTTTGATAGTAGGAAGAATTGGGATTGCTGATAAAATAGCCTTTAAATATTTTATTTTTCAATAAGATTTTTTCAAATCCTATTTTCTTCGCATTCCACCGTAATCGAATAGTGTCCATTAAATCGATTACTTGCGGTGGCACCTCTCCAAATCGGTCTTTTAAATTCTTTTCAAACGCAAGAAGCTTTTCTTCATTTGCAATTTCATCTAGCTCCTTATATAAGCTAAGTCTTTCAGCAATGTTTTCCACGTAGTTGTCTGGAATGCGCATTTCTAAATCAGTATCAATTTGACAGTCTTGTATAAAATTGGTTTCTTCCTCGTCTGAAAATACATCTTTGAAATCCGTCTCTTTTAATTCTTGAATTGCTTCATCAAGAATTTTATGATACATCTCAAATCCTATTTCAGAAATAAACCCGCTTTGCTCACCACCTAACAAGTTACCAGCCCCACGAATGTCTAAGTCGCGCATTGCAACCTGAAATCCACTACCTAAGTCAGAGTGCTCCTCAATTGCCTTTAATCGTTGTCTAGCTTCGGGAGTTAATACCGTAACAGGAGGTGCAAGCAAATAACAAAATGCTTTTTTGTTCGAACGTCCAACACGACCTCTCATTTGATGCAAATCACTTAAGCCGAAATAATGTGCATTATTAATGATCATCGTATTTGCATTGCTGATATCTAAGCCAGATTCAATAATCGTGGTGGCTAGTAAAACATCTGTTTCACCTTCTATAAATCCCATTAACACTTCTTCCAATTTGTCTCCATCCATTTGCCCATGCCCAACTCCAATTTTTACACCCGGGCAAAGTTTGGCAATCATCGCTGCCATATCGTGAATGTCTTGAACTCTGTTATGAATAAAAAAGACTTGGCCCCCTCTTGATATTTCATAGTTAATTGCATCTCGAATAAGAAGGTCGTTAAATGTATGTACCTCTGTAGTTACTGGATAGCGGTTGGGTGGGGGGGTGTTAATGATGGAGAGGTCACGTGCTCCCATCAGTGAAAATTGCAAGGTTCTTGGAATAGGCGTCGCCGTTAGTGTTAATGTATCAACATTAACTTTAATTGATTTTAATTTTTCTTTTGATGATACTCCAAACTTTTGTTCCTCATCTATTATCATTAAGCCTAGATCTTTAAATTTTATGTCCTTACTTAAAATTCGATGAGTGCCTATTATAATATCAATCTTTCCTTCGCTTAATCGTTTAAGTGTTTCACTCTGTTGCGCACTTGATTTAAATCGATTGATGTAGTCGATATTAACTGGAAAATTTTTCAATCGTTCTTTAAATGTTCGATAATGTTGTAAGGCAAGTATAGTGGTTGGAACAAGTACTGCAACTTGTTTCCCATCTGTGGCGGCTTTAAATGCGGCTCTTACAGCAATTTCAGTTTTCCCAAATCCAACATCTCCGCATATTAAACGGTCCATCGGATATTCTTTTTCCATATCCCGCTTTACATCTACCGTTGATTTAATTTGGTCAGGGGTGTCTTCATAGATAAAGGATGCTTCTAATTCATTTTGTAGATAGCCATCTCTGCTAAATGCAAATCCCTTTTGTGTTTTGCGCTTTGCGTAAAGGGCAATTAAATCTTTTGCAATGTCTTTTACCTTTTTCTTGGTCTTTGATTTTAAGGTGGTCCATGCGCTTGAGCCAAGTTTGTTTAGGCTTGGTGCATTGCCATCTTTACTGCTGTATCTTGCTATGCGATGTAGGCTATGTATACTAATATATAATATATCATTATCCTTATAAACTAATCGAATCGCTTCTTGTGGTTTTCCATTTACATCCATCGTTTCAAGCCCAGCAAATCTTCCTACTCCATGGTCAATATGTGTTACGAAATCTCCAGGCTTTAAAGAGTATAGTTCTTTTAATGTTATGGATTCACTCTTGCTATAATTTTTCTTTAATCGAAATCGATGATAGCGATCAAAGATTTGATGATCTGTGTAAAAGTTTATTTTTAATTCTTCATCAATAAATCCTTGATGTAAGGAGGTGAGCAATGTGTGAAATCTTAAATCGATACCTTTAAATTCATCTGGACGTGGAATGTCTTCAAAGATTGAATGAATACGTTCGGCCTGCTTAGCAGAATCAGAAAATAGTAAGTTGATATATTTGTTTTTCTGACTTATGTATAAGTTTTCAAGAAGTAAATTAAAATTCTTGTTGAAGTGTGGCTGAGGCCGTGTTTTGAATTGAATTACAGCAGCGTCATTTTTATAGGGCTTGCTTCCAAATTCAATATTCACACGTTCATTTAGTTTAGTTTTAAAATCTTCTACAGTGTCGAATATCTCATCAACCGATTTTTCAATTTGCTCTTTTTCATAAAAGATGTTGCTTCCGTAATTTTGTTCAGTAAGATCCTGGGAGGCTTCAATGCATTGAAATACGTATTCAAAATCTTTAATAAAGAACAAGGTATCTTTTGATATAAAATTGAAGAAAGTTTCTTGCTCTTCTTTAATAATTCCAGTTTGAATGTTGGGAATGATGGTTACAAATCCAATACTCTTTTCACTTAACTGCGTTGATGGATCAAAACATCTAATGGATTCTATCTTGTCGTTATAAAACTCTATTCGATAAGGCAATTCATGAGCGAAAGAATAAATATCTACGATACCGCCTCTAATTGCAAACTGACCAGGCTCGTAAACAAAATCTGTTTTTTCAAATTTATTTTCAATTAAAAATTCATGAATGAAATCAGTCGATAATTTTTCATTCAATTTAATTTCTAGTGTGTTCCTTTCTAGTGAAGTTTTTGTTATTACCCTTTCCTGTATTGCTTCAGGATATGATACAATAATTAAATTATCAGATTTGTTAATTCTAGTTAGCACTTCCGCCCTCTGTAAAACTAAGGCACTATCAAGTTGATCAATTTTGTAGGGCTTCTTGTAGGAGGAGGGGAACAGCAAAACTTTGTTTTCTCCTAGTAAATTTTCTAAGTCGTTTTGAAAGTAGGCTGCTTCTTCTCGATCTCCTAATAAAATTAATAATGGCCCTGGTGCATGTAAATGAAATCCAGCAATAAATAATGCACTCGATGATCCTGTTAATCCTTCTAAATATATTGCGTGCTTACGTTCATTAAACAGCATTGTGTATAATTCGGAAGTTTGTTTTCCGTTCTTATAAAATTCAATGACTTGATGTAGTTCCACGATTATTTGCGATTGCGAATTTAATAAAACAATTCGTTCTACTAGTCGTATGCTGCACAGTTGTGCTTCTTCTTTTTCTTTCCCTTCGACTTACGCCCTTTTGCTGGTATTCCACTTTGATTACTATGATACATTCTATAAACGATTGCAAACCCAGCTGTCATATAAGTATCATTGTTGTTTTTGTTTCCTCTTCCAACACCATCAGCTGGATATCCTTTTTGAAAATTGTTGGCTAACGCTACTGCCATCGGCCCATTAGGTGTTTGTGAAAGCTTCGTTGAATCTGCAAATACAGTGCTAATGTCATCTAGGTAGTCAAAAAAGGTCCAGTGATTCACTAGCTCAAATCGTAATGAAAACGCATTGCTTAATCGAGCTTCAATACCTAATCCTGCAGGTACTGATAATTGATAGAGTTTATAAGGTTTAGGGTATTGTCCTCCTTCAATATACTGACCCTCTGTACCCAACGGTTGAAGTTCCACTTTTTCACCATTATAAATAGCTGTCGGATTGTGGTGTAGTGCACCAAGGCCTACAATTAGATAGGGAGTGAAAATTTGCTTTCTTCTAATAGACTTATTTTTGAATAATTGATATTCATACCTGATGGCAATATCTTCTATGTTAGATTGAAAATGTAAGTTTCTTTTTTTGTTGTAGGTGTGAATGGCTAATGAGTCCGCACCTTCAATGTAAGCGTTAATGTAGTGAAGTGATAAACTGCTTCTTTTGGACATTTGATATATAAAACCTGCATTCCAATAATGGCCAAATAATTCTTTGCTTGTAATTAAACGGTCGTTTAAGTCGCCATAATACCAAGTGGTCCCATAACCAGCAAAAATACCAAGTCTAGATTGTGCGTTTGTTTTTTGTTGTGCAATGATGCTGCAAAACAAGAATAGAAAAATTATTTTTTTCACTTTTATTGAATCAAATTTTCACCTGTCATTTCTTTCGGTATAGTTATTCCCATTAAATTAAGAATAGTAGGAGCAACATCAGCAAGCCTACCATTTCTAACTTTTTTACTTTTATCACCAATATAAATAACGGGCACCGGATTAAGTGTATGTGCGGTATTAGGACTTCCGTCTTCGTTTAACATTTTATCAGCATTGCCATGATCTGCAATGATGATAAATTCATAACCATGTTGAATTCCTATTGGAATTATTTCGCTTAAACAACGGTCAACTTTTTCTACTGCTCTTATTGCAGCACTAATTACTCCCGTATGTCCAACCATATCGGCATTAGCAAAATTCAAACATATAAAATCAGCATACTCTTTTTTTATTTCATCAAGGACTAAGTTTTTTACTTCATCAGCACTCATTTCGGGTTGTAAATCATAAGTGGCTACTTTGGGAGATGCTACCAATAATCGTTTTTCATTTTCGAATGGAAGTTCTCTTCCTCCAGAAAAAAAGAAAGTGACATGAGGGTACTTCTCTGTTTCTGCTGCTCTTATTTGACTCTTTCCTTGCTGCTCAAGAACTTCACCTAGTGTATTATTCAGATTGTCTTTCTCAAATACAACTTTTACATTTTTATAATTGTCGTCGTATCGAGTCATTGTAACGTAGTATAATGGAATGGTCTTCATTCCAAAATCTGGCATTTCTTCTTGCGTTAAAACCTGCGTTATTTCTCTGCATCTGTCCGTTCTGAAATTAAAACAAAATACAATATCGTTTTCTTCAATTGTGGATAATGGAGTCCCATCATTATTGGTAATAACAATCGGCTTAATGAATTCATCTGTTACATTCTGGATATAGGATGCAGAAATAGCATTAAACCAATTCGTCTCCTTGTCTCCAATACCATGTACTAATGCATCATAAGCAATTTTTATTCGTTCCCATCTTTTATCTCGATCCATCGCGTAGTATCTACCTGTAATACTTGCGATTTTTCCAGTTGTGTTTGACAGATGATGGTCTAGATCTTTTAAATAATTTATTCCATTGGTAGGATTAGTGTCACGTCCATCTGTAAATGCATGAATATATACATTGGTAACTTCATGATGGTGTAAAACAGATGTTATATATTTTAAATGATTGAGGTGAGAATGAACACCACCATCAGATACTAGTCCCATTAAATGCACTTTGCAATGGGTCCTCTTAGCTGTTTTTATTAAATTAATGATCTGTTCATTATTCTCAAGTGTGTTTTCTCGAATCGATTTATTTATAACTGCTAAGTCTTGCCAAACTACTCTTCCAGCACCAATATTTAAATGTCCAACTTCTGAATTTCCCATTTGCCCCTCTGGTAAGCCAACATCTTCGCCGCTAGTTGCTAATGTTGATGAGGGATAATCTCTCATTAATTTTCTGAAAAAGGGAATATTGGCTTGTGAAATTGCATTGCCCATTGAGTCGGGAGCAATGCCCCAACCATCAAGTATAATTAAACCTAATTTATTCATTACTTATATCAAAGTACAAAGTTAGAAATAAAAGCTAGAAGAATTTATGAATTAAAGTGGAAGTCGAATAATAAATTTGCTCCCTCTAGGCGTGTTTTCTTTTATTTCAATTGTTCCTCGATGCATAGCAACAACTTTCTTTACAATGTATAAACCCAACCCTGTTCCTTTTGTTTTTCTTGTTTCTTCATTTCCAACCCTATAAAATTTTTCAAATACTTTTTCTCGTTCGTGAGGTTCAATACCGCAACCAAAATCACTGACAGTAAGTTCTAAATGTTGATTTGTTTTTTTTAAATTAACTAGAATACTCGCCGGTTTAGTACTGTATTTTTCTGCATTTTCTAAAAGATTATAAATTAAGGAAGTTAATGCTAGCTTGTCGCCATTATATGTAGTATCGCTTTCAACTGTTAATTCAATAGCTGCATCGTTAAAAATCCCTTTCTGATAGTTTTCGACTAATTCGGTAAAAAATTCTCTTAAATCAAATTGTTCAAAATGATGTTCTACATTTTGAGATTCCAAACGACTGGCGAACAAAGCATTTTCAATTAATAAATTAATACGGTCTGTTTCGTTCAATGCACGACTAATAATTTCTTTTTTTTGTTGCTCTTCTAAATTGCGTTTTTCTATGGTTTGTAAACTTAATTTGATAGCAGCCAGGGGCGATTTGAATTCATGTGTGATAGACAATAAAAAGTTCTTTTGTTGCTTAGCTAATTCAAATTCTTGATCAAAGGCCCTCTTGGTTCTGTAAATTCCAAATATTAAAAGCGAAAGAAATACAGCGCCCTCTCCCGCAACCATAGCCCAGCGTTTTTTTAATAAATCATCATATTGCTTTTCATACTTCTGATAATCTTCTTTTCTAGTAGTTGTTTTCGCGGCAAATTCAATTTTTTGATGGTAAATTTCTTTATTAAGATTTACCAATAGATACGACCACCATGAAAATTGTAGTAGTACATAAAATACTAACGAATAAAATAAAAGTAAAGTTCTGGATGTTTTTATTTGTCCAATCATATTGGCAAATTTAAAACGATTCAATCAATAATGTATTTATTCGTCAAAAGATGTTGAAATTAAATTTCCATCGACTACTTTGATTAACTCCCACTGGCCATTGATGTTGAAATATTCAATTTCGTATTTGTCTACACCCGAAGCCCATTCTTTGTAGGGTGTCCAATTTAAATAGGTAGTCCGATCTATTAATTGACCTTGAAGGTAAATAGAGCTTCCAATGTTGCTTTTTGATCCCAGCAAACTGCAATCATTCTTAACAAGAATATGGTAGTAGTATTCACCAGTATTTACATCTGTATTGTAATCGCTATAGCTGGTAATTCCTGCAGGAACGGATGCTATTAAATTGAAATTTAAATTGTCCTTAGAACGATATATTTCATAGCTGGCAACTCTTTCTGGATGAAGCGCTGGAATGGACCATTCGGTTAGTACATAATGATTGTCAACAACTGTAGATCGAATCACATCAACATGCTGATTTTCCAAAATATTGATGGGCGTAGCATTCGATGTATCACTCCAAGATGAAAAAGTAGAAGAGCATAATTCAGTCGCCTTAACTTGATAAGAATATTCGTAAGGACAATATAGTCCAGTATCTAAATAAGATAAAACTGTACTGTTGAGCGTAGCAATTAACATTGGACTACCATTTGGTTTTTCTGTTCTGTAAAGTTCATATTGATTTAAATCGCAGCCAATGTAGGGTGTCCAATGAACATATATATTTTGATTAGCAGCTTGAGCCGTAATGTTAATTGTTGTTGAAGCATGTAATAAACTTAAATCAATTGCATTATCACAATAGTCTAAAGTTTGAACTTTATAGGTGTAGGTATTAGTTTTTGTAGTTAAACTGGTGTCAATGTAAGTCGAATAATTTTGAGAATTATAACTCCTAGCGTTGTTGTCTGTAAAAATTAAATCATAAAAACCACTTGTAACATTTAAACGATACACTTTATATTTTTTCAAATCATTCGCAGAACTGTTTCTCCATGTAATACTCACTTTAGTATCGCTAAGCACTGAAACACTCATGATGGGATCTTCTGGAGGAGGTAAGGAGTCTGCAATGTTAATGTAGTTTGGTTTTGTTAATGTATCACTACAGCCATTACTATTGGTTACAATTAATTTAATGTCGTAGTTGCCTGAATATGGATAGCTAACTACTGGTTCAAACTGCGTGGAATGATTAATGCTTAAATCCCAATTGTATGTTGCATTAATTAAATGAGTGGATGTATTGGTAAATGTGATAGGATTATTTTTGCAACCCATGGTATCATTACTATAAAAATTAGCAACAGGACTTTCTAGAACTGAAATCGGATTTAAATTAATGGTGTCTGTACATCCTAAATTATTATATGCAATTAATTGTGGTTGGAAAATTCCTGGTTGTGTGTAGGTATATGCTGGCGATATCGTGTTTGTAGTATCTGAATTTCCGAAATTCCATAAATAGTTGATGGCACCAGTTGATAAATTGCTAAAGGAAATTGTCAAAGGATTACAACCTTGATATGAACTGGCTATGCCATTTGCAATTGGACTTTCTAATATATGTATAGCGGTTGTAGTTGTGTCAGAACAACCGTTTACATTGGTTACTATTAATGAAGGATAATAATATCCTGCAATCGAATAATAAACATTAGCTATTGCGCTGTTTACAATTGATCCATTTCCTGAATTCCAATGATAACTAGCGTTTATTGTATCAGTGGAAATGCTGGTTAGTGTTACACCAGATGGGTTACATGCTAAAGTATCACTGGTAGATAATTGCGCATTTGGAGTTTGTAATACATTAACTGGTGTATTGAAATTAAATGTGTCTCTACAGCCATGATTTGTGATAGCAATCAATTCAGGATAATAATTACCTCCTGTGTAATAAGTATGGGTTGTGTCTTGTGCATTAGAGGTTGTTCCATCGCCAAATGACCAAATATATTGACTTGCGAATTGTGATTGATTAATAAATCCAGTTGTAAAATTAGAACAACCACTATAATTTGTTGAAATACCTGATGCAATTGGATTTTGATAAATTCTAACTGGTGTAGGAAAAGTATAAGAAGAACTACAGCCTAATGTGTCAAATGTGATAAGAGTAACGGTAAATGCTCCAGTGTCTTGATATACATGGTTAGGATTTTTTGTTAACGAAGTATAACCATCTCCAAAATTCCAATTGTAAATAGATGCATTAATTGAAGAGTCAATAAATCCTATGGATGTATTCTGACAACCTGATGTGATAGGTATATCAAATTTTGTATATGTTCCAGGAATAAATATGTACTGAGGTTTAGTCATAGTATCCGTACATCCTATGTCACTATGGGTTATTAATGTAATTGAATAATACCCTGGAATATTATAGATGTGACTCGGATTAACATTCGTTGATGAACCGCCATCACCAAAATTCCATTCGAATGCAATTGCATCACTAGATGTGTTTGTAAAACTTATTTGGGTTGGTGAACATCCAGCAATAGTAGGAGAGTAAAAATCAGCTGTCGGTTTATACGAATTTATAAAGGAAGGGTAGATACTTGTATCTATGCACCCTCCTGGGAACGTAGCAATCAATACAATATCAAACGTTCCACCGTTATAAACATGAGATGGGTTTTTTAACGTGGAGGTGGTCCCATCTCCAAAATTCCAATTCCAACTAATCGCACCATTACTTGCATCTGTAAATTGAACGTTTAGAGGCGCACAACCATTAGTGTTATTTGCTGTTATTGATGCGTTATAATAACTAATATTTTTTTTCTTAATCGTCTTCGTACATCCGTAGTTGTCTGTAATTGTTAATTTGATAGAATCATTTGGTAAACTATAAAAAGTGTATACAGGATTGGAGTTTGTTGAGCTGTCTCCATTGCCAAATTCCCAATGCCAATCCACTGCTGTTGGTGTTTGCGATGTCAATGTTATAGTAACAGGCATGCACATGCCATTGGTTGTGTAAATGAAATTAGCTTGTGGATCTATAATGGAAATATAGTTTATCGCTGTTTTAGTTCGAATACATCCTCCATTGTAAACTTTTAAGGTAACTGTGAATGTTCCGGCTTGCTGGTATGTATGTATTGGAAATGTATCTGTAGATGTTGTTCCATCACCAAACTCCCAATAGAATGAATTGCCATACAAACTTAGGTTGTTAAAGCTAATGCTGCTCCCTAAACATGCGATAGGGTTGTTGACATTGAAATCTGCACTTGCATTGTTAGTAATGATTGGTTGTGGTAAATAAAAAGTATCAATGCAATTTGTGAAGTCGGTTGTGATTACAAAAGCATTGTAGTTTCCAACTGTGTTATATGCATGCAATGGTGCAAAAGAGGAAGATGTAGTCCCATCACCAAAGTGCCATTCGCATGATACAAAGTCCCAGCTATTTGTAATGTTGAATTGTATATTGTTATTTAAACATTCATTATAATTGCTAGCACTTGCAGTATTTAAATGACCAACAGTAACTATTGTATCAATTACTGTTATACATCCTGAGCCTATAACTAATTGCAAACTTACATTGTAAACTCCTGCATTTTGATAGGTGTGTATTGGGTTGACAATGTTTGATGTCCCTCCATCACCAAAGTCCCATTGATAAGATACAACATTTGGCGTTGTGCAATTAAATTGTACATTATATGGTTTGCATGCATTTAATAATGTAAAGTCAATTGGTTTTTTAATGTAAGGAACAACTTCGACAATAGCAAGGGGATTAAATGTTTGCGTGCATCCACCTGCCATAGATGTTGTTAATGTTACAGTATAAACGCCTGGATTTATATATAGATTAGTACCATTTTGTGAATTTGAATTGTTGCCATCTCCAAAATCCCAGTGCCATGAAATGCTTGCAGCAGTTGGGTCTTGAAATGTATGAGAATCTCCAAGACAAATTTTAATCGTATCTGGTAATATAAAATTAGTGGTCGGGTCAAGAATTGTGATGTAATTTAACTTGGTTGTCGTGTCTATGCATCCAAAAGCATTTGTTACTATTAATGTAACAGGGTAAATTCCAATAGATGTATAAGTATGTGATGGGTTTTGTAAGGTTGAGCTGGTTCCATCACCAAAAAGCCATAAGTAACTGATAATATTATTCTGTGTAGTATTATTGCTGAATTGTACAGTCATGCCCGGGCATCCTATTTTAGGCATGGCTTGAAATTGCGCTTCAGGGTCATAAACTTTTACCGCGTTACTTATAGAAATTGAATCAGCACATCCATTTTGTGATAATGCAATTAATGAAATAGAATAACTGCCTCCATTGACATAAGTTTTAATGGGATTCGTAAGGGTAGAAGTTGTACTACCAAAATTCCAAAGAAAATTAGTTGCACCAGTAGAGTTGTTTATTGTTTGTATTGTAAAAGGGGCACATCCGGTATCTTGTACTAGAGAAAATGCAGGAATTGGTCTGTTATCTAATTTAATAAACTGATTTTTTGTTACGCTTCCATTACAACCAGTATTGGTGGTAACCGTTAGAGTAATTGTAAACGGCCCAGTAGTGGTGTAGGTATGATTAGGTGATTTTAGTGTTGAGGTATTACCATCGCCGAAATCCCAAAGCCATGTATTTGAATTAGGTGTTGTTGAATTAAAATGTACTGACGTAGGTACACAGCCGTTAGTGTCGCTTACTGTAAACGAAGGTACTAGGTTGTTGCCAATATGAATAAAATTGCTTTGTGACAAGGTGTCGCTGCATCCATTGGTGTTTGTTACAATCAAGGAAACATTATAATTTCCTGTTGCATTATATTGATGAGATGGATTTTGAATTGAAGAAGTTCCTCCATCACCGAATGTCCAATTCCAGGTGGATGCCCCAATAGTATTATCACTGAAATTAAAAGTGGTATTCGCATCACAAGTTGAAGTTGTATTAGAGGTAAATTGAATAGTAGGCTTTGAAAAAATAGTTATTAGTGAATTTTTTATTTCTATGGCCTGACAACCATATGTGCTTGTTGCTATTAATTTTACATTGTAAATCCCTGCATTAATATACGTATGAATGGGGTTTGGCAAATTTGATGAAGTTCCATCCCCAAAATCCCATGTATAAGTTACTGCATTGGTAGAAGTATTTGTAAATTGAAATGAATTGTCAATTTCACATCCTGTTATCTGTGATACGTTAAAACTGGCTACCGGATTGTCAACAACGGTAATTGTACGTGTCGTTGAATCTTTTTGTCCTGTATTTCCAAATACAACTAAACTTATAGTATAGGTTCCAGGGCTAGTATACACAGTGGTAGGATTGTTTGCAGTTGATGTATTTGTATTTCCAAAATACCACATGCATGTATTGTAATTGTTTGATGTATTTGTAAAATTTACCATTAGTGGTGCACAGCCAATTGTCTTATTTAATGTAAATGAAGCAAGAGGACTTTGAGCAAAAGAAAAACTATGCAGCATAATAATTAGAAATGCTGCATAGTAAATTTTATTTCTTGTTGACCGGCACATAAAAATTGATTATTGGTTTTAGGTTGGTTGCTAAGTAGTAATTTTACTATTTTTCGTCGTTGCCTTGTGCGTAATTATTAAAGTTTGAAGCTTGATTGATAATGGAATTTACTGAACTGAAAAGTTGATCACCTTCTTTAGTGATTTTCTTTACACGGTAGTATGAAAAACCTGCTGGAGGTGCTTGGTCAATCCAAGAATAGTAAAGCTCAATTTGAGAGCCAATCCCTTCTTTCACTCCAACCGAAAGGTAGTCTGTTCCATTTGTTGAGCGCTCAACAACATAAACACAGTCGTCAGCTTCGTTTTTTGAAGTCCAGCTAACGAAAACCTTCCCTGAATTATATACTGTGTTATAATTGTATATGTTCATAGAATTTTGACTTTCCGCTGAAAGCATCTGGTTGTTGCTTGGAACGCCTTGTCCATCGGCAACTTTAAAACTTGAAACCATCATAAGGAAAACGATTGTTTCAACCAAAAACAAAAAGCGAAAAGAAGATCCCTTTTGTTCTTCGCGGTTAAAATAACGTTTAGGCTTCGAATACATAAGCATACGATTGTTGCGAACTGCTTTGTAGAAATCGTTGGTGTGAGCTGAATGATTCATAATATTTTGTTTTTAATTATTTGCAATTTATGGGACTCTTTACGGACGAATATTTAAAAGGTTACAACTTTTTTGCATTTGTAAGAATTTTTAAAATTCAAGGAGAAATAAGCGTTTTTAATTGCTCCATTCAACGGTTAATGATGCAAATGGGTTACTAAATAATTATTTGAATTCAATGAAACATTAAGTATAACCTTATCGATTTTGTTGCGTATTAAGTCGCAAATCCAATTCTCTAAAAAAACAAAAATCAATTTGTATGGACATTTTAAGTAAAACAATCAAGAAGCTTTCTGACGAGGAATACCAAAATTTATTATATGAAGTTTCTGGTAAGAAAAAGAACAAACCTTACATGGTTTTAGAAGCGACGCGTAACTCGAATATTGATGATAGTGATTTGATGGATATGCTTCAGGTTAATGCCAGCGCGTATTATACATTAAAGTCTAGACTGAATTCTAAAATCGCAAATATTCTAAGTAAGAAAGTGGAAAATCCAATTCAGACTTTGATGGATGAAGTTTCGCGTGTTCCCGCACACTTGTTCGGTAATAATCGCGATTTTTCTATTCGGGCTTTACGCGAATTAGAAAAGCAATTAGTAGAGTATGATTTAAATGCAGAATTGATCTTAGTTTATAAAACACTTGCTCAACTGCATGTATTTTCTGAAGACTATGATTACTTTGAAAATAAATACAAGCGTCACGTAGCATTCTCGTTAGCAGTATCTAAAGCTGAAAATATATTTTTCAAAATGCTCAAGAAAATAGGGGAGTATCAGTTAAATCAAAGCGAAACCGAACTAGAAGAAATTGTGTTAATGAAGCGTGAATTGTCTAATATTTGCGAGCTGTATGATTCTCATCGATTATTCGTCTTGTACAATATTGCAAAAGTTTATTATTTGTGTAGTTTGCCCTCAAATATTGATGGATTAGCATCTCGAGAAATTGAAATTGATACGACTTTGCAAAAAATGAATGAGGTGTTCGAAAAATACCCATTGGATACATTTTATCAAAACATCAAAGGGATTACTAATCTGCTTTATTTTGAATATTATTCAAAAACAAAAAATGTTGTTCGTGCAGATTATTATCTGAATAAAGTTCATGCGATACTTCCTGAGTTGGCGGAAAAGCCTACTATGCATTTTTTCTTGATTCAATTTCTACATTCAAAAATTAATAAATATACACTTGATGCTAATTTAGAACAGCTTGCATATGGTTATGATCTAATAGAAGGTCATCTGGATATAAAGGAAAATGAAACATATCACATGGTTTCTGCATATCGTTACCTCGCTACAGTTAGATTCTATTCTAAGGATTTTCAAGGTGCAGCTAAAAAAATTAATCAGCTAAGAAATAAAATAGGGTTGAAACAACACTTGGTTGCGGATGTGGATAATAAAATATTCCAAGCTTTGCAATATTGTATTCTTGGAGAAGATAGTTTGTGTATGCAAATCATTAGTAGTTTGAAGCGTCAAATAAAGGACAACGAATCCCAATTTGAATCAACCAAGACAATGATTAAAATTTTGAAAGCTGCGCTTAAACCTGCTGATTACAGAAAGAAAATGAAGAAGATTGCCGAGATGTGGACAGAGTTTGAAGAAGGTAATAAATCGTCTTTTTATGTGATGAAGAATATTAAACTAGACGAAACGACATTGAGAAAAATGTGTAATCCAATAAAAAGTTAAAATAAAAAGGTCCCATCGGGACCTTTTTATTTAGAAATCTATTGCATTTAAATATTTTTCACTTAGTGGTTTGTTTACATATTTATAAACAAACTTGTTCGTAGAAGCTTTATTAATATCCTCAGGACTAATTGAAGAGGACAAAACGATGATCTTGCAATTCGCTTTTAAATCTTCATTAAGGCTTTCAAATTCATTAAGAAAGGAAAACCCGTCTTTCCCAGGCATATTTAAGTCCAAAAAGATAACTTGAGGGAACTCAGAAGAAATAGTTAGTGATTGTAAATAACTTAAAGAATCATCTGTGGAATTCTTTACAATGATTTCAGCTGAAAAATTACTTGCTGAAATCATGCGCTCGTTGATGAAATTATCAATCTCATTATCGTCTATTAGCAATACTTTTTTGAAGCGTGCTTCCATTCCATTCATGAGATTAATATTAACTTTTGTGGTGATGGGCGGAATCGAACCGTCGACACAAGGATTTTCAGTCCTTTGCTCTACCAACTGAGCTACATCACCTGTTGAGGGCGCAAAAGTATTAATTTTTTGTCAAAATCAAACCTATTTGATAAAATTAAAAGAATTTAAATTCAACTTTTTGTTTCTTTTATCGAATTACACAAACGATAATTTCTTTAATTTGTGTCGATGAATTTAATAATCGATTTAGGAAATACTGCTGTTAAATGGGCCTTGTTTGAAGTTAAAAATTTGATTGTCAAAGGAAAATCAAGCTATTCGGATCTTGACAAGGAGATTCAGAATTGGCTTAGTTATCCAATCTTAAACGTTGCAATTTCAGCAGTTGTTGAAGTCCCTAGTTCACTAAATAATTTTCTAGAAAAATACGATTACGTACTTAAAATCGACAATAAATGCTCCATCCCCATCAAAAATAGTTATAAAACACCCTCATCATTAGGAGCCGATCGTTTGGTAAATGCCGTTGCAGCTTCATATATTGCTGATGATGGAGATGTTTTGGTGATTGATTGTGGAACATGTATTAAAATCGACTATACTAGTAAATACAAAGGTTTTGTGGGCGGTTCAATTTCTCCGGGCGTACGAATGAGGTACGCATCTTTGAATCATTTTACTGCTAAACTTCCCTTGTTAGAACCAGGTGAATGGACTGGGCTATTTGGCGCTGATACCAACGATTCTATCCATCACGGAGTAATGAATGGTGTGCTCTATGAAATAAATGGTGCAATCGAAAATTATCAATCTCAAATTCCTGAAATTAAGATAATCTTAACTGGTGGCGATTTGCATTTTTTTCAAAATCTAATAGAAAAAAAGGCCATATTTGCAGAACCTGATTTAACATTAACAGGGATTAATTTAATTCTATTACATAACAAGAATGAGTAAGCAACAGTACTTGAAGTTTTTAAAATTTAGCGTAATTCTATCCCTATTGAGTGGTTATGGATTTTCTCAGAATAGTACCTTGTCGCCTTATTCACGATTTGGAATTGGAGATTTAACATTTAATGGGTTTTCTTATCAGCGAGGAATGGGGGGCGTTGCAATAGGTTATATAAATCCAAGTACAATTAATTTTAATAACCCAGCTTCTTATGCTTCCGATACAGTAACAGTAATGGAAATAGGAGCGAATGTGGAGGGTTTATTCAGTAAACAAAGCACTATTCATACAAAAGGGTTAAATGCAGATTTAAATGCGCTTGCAATGGCTTTTCCAATTGTTAAAAATAGAGTTGGACTTTCTTTCGGGATCATTCCTTTTAGTAGTACTGGTTATAATATTGTTTCAAGTGCCAAACTTGATTCTGTAACGAATGTTAATTTTATTTATAAGGGTTCCGGTGGCTATACAAAATATTATTTAGGATGTGGAGTAAATTTGACCAAGTCGTTGTCACTGGGATTGAATGCTAGTTATCTTTTTGGAAATGTAATAAATCAACGAAAAGAAGAGTTTTCAAATTCTATTCTTTTTAATAC
>JBJTMY010000252.1:0-16897 GCA_046073825.1 Bacteroidota bacterium | reverse complement strand
GCAAATAACAATTTCTAGCTGTGGGTTTAAACCTATAATCCTTTGAATAAACATATAACAGGGTAGGGTTTAAACCCTACCCTGTAGCAAATTGTATATTAAAAAAAACTTTTCTTAATTTCGATCATCAAAATCCCCTCTCCATGCGCATTCTAAAAATCATCGGACTATCTTTATTAGCTATCGTATTATTAATAGCTATCGTTGGATTATTCCTTCCATCTACTGTTTCATTAGAGCGTTCTATTGTTGTGAATGCTTCAGCAGAAAAAACATTCGAGCAAGTAAACACTTTAAAAAATTGGGAACAATGGAATCCGTTTTTAAAAATGGATCCGAATACTAAAGTCGCTTATAATAATATTCCATCAGGAGCTGGTGCAACCTACTCGTGGGCAAGTGAAAAAACAGGAGAAGGCACTATGCTTATTTTAAAGTCGACAGCACCGAGCTCAGTGCAGTTTCAATTGGAGTTTAAAGGACAAGGATTATCGCAATCAGAATTTCGTTTTAGTCCTGAAGGTACTGATGCAACCAAAGTAACATGGTCGTTTAGCAGCGATATTGGTAATAATCCTTTCTCGCGTGTTTTCTGGACCTTCGGAACTGCTATGATGAAAGATGCTTTTGATGGTGGCTTGAAGGATTTAAAAACGCAAGCAGAGAAAAATTAAAACGATTCTAAAAACATAAAAAGAGGGCTCGAAATTAATCGGGCCCTCTTCAGTTTCGTTAAAAGTAATCTTACTTCTTTTCGTCTAATTCTTTCTTTGAATCCTCGCCTTCTCCTTTCGAAGCGTCTTTGAATTCTTTAATTCCTTTTCCTAAACCACGTGCAAGTTCAGGTAATTTTTTACCACCAAAAAACAGCAATAATACAACAACGATTAATGTTACTTCTCCCCCGCCAAGTCCTAGTGGTCCTAATGTGATAGCTAATGTCATGACAATAATTTTTTTTGACTGCTCAAAGGTATAAAAATAAAATTTAGAAAATAGAACTTCTTGTTAAAGTCGTCTAAATTCAACGGGCAATCCACGATTGAGGGTTCAGCTTTTCACTATTACGCCAGATTTCTAAATGAATTTCTCCCCTGCCCGGACTTTCCTGCGAAGACGCCACCACACCGATGCTTTGCTTAGTATTTAAGTTTTGTCCGGTACTCACCGAAACACTCTCTAAATTTGAATAGACGGTAAAGAAATCACCATGACGAACAATCACGGCTTTCCCTGCTCCTGGTAAAGAAATAATTCCGCTTACAACCCCATTAAATAATACCCTTGCAGAGGAGTTTTCACGCGTTAAAATATCAACACCGTTATTATTAATAATTACTCCTTTTAATTCTCTGTGTTCGTGCTGCCCGAACGAGGAACTTATCGCTCCCGACTCTACAGGCCATGGCAACGAACCTTTGTTACTGATAAAACTATTCGAGAGTTTTTCTGCTTCTGGCGTTAAAATAATATCTACTTTTTTTGAAGCAGTAGATTTAGACCCACTTGTAGAAGTTGTAGAAGTTGTAGTCTTTGGAGTTGCAGTAGTTGTAATTGTCTTCTTTCTAGCCTTCTCAATTTCTTTGGCAATCAATCGCTCAATAGCACGATCTAGATTCTGTTTCGTTTTTTGTTTCTGTGCCAGAATTTTTTTCAAGGCTTTTTCTTTCAGACTTAACTGCTCGAGGAGCTCAGCCTGATTTACCTTTTCTTTTTCTAATTGTGTTTTATTTGAAACTTCGGAAGCTTTCAGCTGTGTTTTTTGGTCGACTTGTTCTTGTAATTCTGTTTTTTTACCAGTAAGCGTTTCTTTTGTTTGAATGATTTCTTCTGCTTGTTTACGACGATAAGCAGCAATTTGCTGAATAATTTTTAATCGTTGGTAAGCCTGATTAAAATCGCTGGCACCAAATACAAACATTAATCGCTGATAGACATTTTTATTTTTATCAGCATATAAAATCAACTTCGTATAATCTGCTTTTAGTTGTTCCAGCTTTGTTTCTAAGTTCGTTATCTCATTACTAGTGGTGGTTATCTCATTTCCTATTTCATCAATTTCTGTATTGATGGTTGCTATTAATGACTGACGTAAAGCAATTTTCTTTTTAAGTGCAGTAATTTGTTCTTTCGTTGTACTTTTATTTTTGGATACTTGATTTAATTGTGAATTGGTTTGCTCAATCTCTTTTTGAATTTTAGCTTTCTTCGCCTCTAATTCTTTTTTCGATTGCGCCCATGCTGATTGGCAGGAGAAAATCCCGATAACAAAGACAATAATTAGCTTAACGAATCCTTTCATAGTTATTTGGAATGTTAAATGGGAATTCCAGCGTTTCAGCTTTTACTACTTTGCCGTATTCAATTCTGATTTCAATATTTTTTTCAGCTGTGATGTTAGTCTTTGATTTAAAAGGGAACAATCCTCCATCGGTCAAACGGAAATCGCTGTACTCTGTATTTAGTATTTTGTTAATTCGCTGATCTTCTACCTGTACTCTGTTAATCCGATAGGTTGAATCACTTACATACACATCTTGAATAACGGGTTTGTTTAAATCCTTCTCTTCTAACGAACGTTTTAATTTTTTCTTGTTTAAGGAACTTAAAATATAAAACTGAGAACCTAAACTATCTTCTAGATAAACAGAATTAAAACGATTTTCATTTTTCTTATATGAAAAAAAGTTCCCATAAAGCAAAGCTTGAACAATTTCAAAATTCACTTTCATTTGTAACATCTTATTAATCGATTCGAAGGAAGTTACTTCGTATTTATTGTGAATTTTATCGAGCATCTTTACGCTATCAGCGGTAATCATAAGTCTTGCAACTTCAATTCCTAATAATGGTGAAACAGAAATCCAGATGACACTGTCTTTTTTACTTCGATAACTGATATTAAAACTTACTTCGTTGCTGTCTTCAATTAACACAACTGCGGCTTTTGCAGTTAAGTAATCTAAATTAAACGAGGCCGAATCTAGTTTGTCTTGAAGTTCTTGAACAGACTTGTTCACCATTGGTTTAATATCGGTAATAACAGGTGCCACAACATGTTTTTGTGTCTTACATGCGTTCAAAACAAATAAGACCGTAGCAAATATTATTATTCGAATTAAAGAATTACTCATAATACGTACGGTCATTTATTTTTCTGTCAATCTGATCAGAATGATCTCCAGTATCTTTCGCTTTCTTCCACAGTTCTACCGCACCGTTTATATTTCCTAATTTGTATTCAATATCGCCGGCATGTTCAATGATAGTTCCATTGGTAGCTCCTCCATCATGAATAGCGTTCTCAATCCACTTTTTTGCTTCTGCATAATCGCCCTTCACAAATAATATCCAGGCATAGGTGTCTTCGTAAGATGGGTTTCCAGGACTTAACACATTTGCCTTGTCCGACATAGCGGCTGCTTTATCAAGATTGGATTTGCGTAGCGATAAAAAGTAAGACCAATTATTTAATACGGTAACGTTTGAAGAATCTAACAGATATGCCTTACCGAAATACTTATCTGATTCATCAAACTTTTTCAACGTATTATAAACATCTCCAAGGTTGGTATAAAATTCTATTAGTTGCTCATTATTATCCACTACCATTTTGCTTCCTGTAACAAATGTTTTCGCCGCTTCTTCGTATTTCTTGTTCTGCGTTTTAGCAATGCCATTTAAGAGGTATAAAAAACTCTGATCAGAAAACATCGATTTCGCTTCTTCCGATTCCGATTCTAATGAAGTATAGTCTTTCAAATCAATCTCAATAAACAAAAGTTGTTGCCAAGCTTGTAAATTATTTTTATCAAGTTTTACGGCTTTGCGATACTGGTCACGAGCTTCAGCTTGCTTGTTGTTCATTCCTAAAAAATCTCCATATACCGCTTGTGCATTCGATTCGTCGGGAGCAGTTTCGCTCAACAAACGACTTAACTCAAAGGCCTGCGTCATCATTTCAGGGTTGTCTTTAACCAAGGGAAGATAACTTGTTAGAATACTTATTTTAATACCCGATGATAATTTCGGCGATTGAAAAGCAGTCTTTAATTGTTCGAAGGACTCTTTTGTTTTGCCTTCGCTTCGATATTGTTCCGCAAGACTCAGGGCAACACTTGGATTATTCGGATCAATTTTTTGCATACGCGAAATGGTTTGCTGCATTTCAGCTTTCATTCCATTAGCAGAGTATAAATCAACCAGAATTGAATAATATTCGATGTTGTCAGGATCCGATTTAATTAACTTTTCAATTTCACTGGCAGCACCTTTTACATCTCCTAGTTTCAAATACAACTTTTCTTTCTGTTGAATTAACTCAGGAGTAATACCCATGATGTTTTCAATCTGGTCATACAATCGAATGGCATCCGACAATTTATTTTGCAATAACATTAGATCGCTTTCTTCAAATAAATATTCGGCATTCGTAGGATATTGCTTGGTAAGTTTGTGATATACTGCCGCAGCCTCTTCAATTTTTCCATTGTTGCGATAACAATCAGCCAGCAATAACTGATACCAAGGATTTTCGGGTTTTAATGTAGCAGCTTGCTTTGCAAAAAACAAGGCATCCCCATATTTTTTATTGTCGTTCAACAACTCTGCTAATTGATACATTGCTGCATCATTCTTCGAATCATCTCTTAATGATTGAGAAAAAAGTTCTGCCGCCTTTTCTGGATTTCCAGTAAGCTTTTCTTTCATAGCATTAAAAAAAGCATAGGTAGCCGTTATTTGTACTTTTTCTTGTTCTGCTGATAACGGCTTCGCATTACCGTTGCTCGCATTTTTAGAACTTCCACAAGAAGTTAGAATAATACTTCCTGCTATGAGAAGAAAGGCTAGTTGTTTATTGATCATGCAGTGGTTGAATAATCTCCCAGACTTAAATCGTTGAGTTTATGTTTATATGTAACGTGATTACCAACAAGTGAATTGTCCATGGTTGCATCCTGCAATAAACAATTATTTCTGATGATGCTATTTTTAATTACGCTATTCTGAATAATGGTATTATTACCAACGGATACATGAGGACCTACAACTGCATTTTCAATTTTTACATTTTCTCCTATGAAGCAAGGAGCGATTATCACAGCATTCGAAATGGTAGCAGTTTCAGCAATATGGTTGTTGCTATGTTTAATTTCTAATACACGTTTGTTAGTGTAAACCGTTGCATCTTTATTTCCGCAGTCTAACCACTCATCCACCGTACCCGCCTTCAGCTTCATCCCCTTTTGCTTCATGTTTTCAAGGGCATTGGTCAATTGATACTCTCCTTTCTCACGAATATTATTATCAATCAAATATTGAAGTTCACTCTTCAGATTATCTCCGTCTTTGATATAATAAATACCAATAATTGCTAAGTCACTCACAAATGTTTGTGGCTTCTCCACAAAATCGGTAATGGTATGATCCGATTCTGTTTTCACCACACCAAACTGACGAGGGTCGTCAATCTTCTTCACCCAAATGACTCCATCACAATTTGGGTCCATGGAGAAATCAGCACTAAATAAAGTATCAGCAAACGCAATAACTACTGGTCCTGTTAAAGCACTTGATGCGCATAAAATAGCATGAGCAGTTCCAAGTGGCTCCTCTTGATAATGGATACTTCCTTTCGCTCCTAAGCTCTCTGCTATAGCAACTAAATTATCTTCTGCTTCTTTCCCGAACTGTCCAACCACATACGCAATCTCCTCTACTTTTTGATTACACATGCGCGTGATATCTTCTACCAAGTGTTGCACAATTGCTTTGCCCGCAACGGGCACTAAAGGTTTTGGCGTTGTTAAAGTGTGGGGGCGCATACGCTTACCCATTCCTGCCATCGGTACAATTATTCTCATGTTTATTTTTTTCCTGTTGAACCAAATCCGCCAGCACCGCGTTCGGTCTCTTCTAATTCGTTAACACTGTTCCATTCAATACGGGCATGTGCTGCAATTACCATTTGGGCAATTCTTTCCCCGTCTTTAATTTCAAAATCTTCCTGACTATGATTAATCAGCAATACTTTTACTTCACCTCGGTAATCGGCATCAATTGTTCCGGGGCTATTCAATACCGTTATACCATGTTTATAGGCTAAACCACTTCTAGGTCTTATCTGTGCTTCATATCCTTCGGGAAGTGCTATGAAAAGTCCGGTAGGCACTAGTAAACGCTGACCAGCTTTCAGTAAAAGGGCTTCAGATAAGTTAGCTCTTAGGTCCATACCTGCCGATGCGATTGTTTCGTAGGCGGGCAAGGCATGCTTTGATTGGTTGATTATATTGATCTTCATTCGCTAAAACAATGGCGAAAATACTCGATAAATCCTTAAAATTTGCCAATTATACTTACTATTTTAACCGATTGCTTGTTGATATCGTAAAGAAAATTTCAGGCTTTTTGTAAGGAATTAAATAATTCTGCGACTAAACATAAAAAAGCAGAAATTGTTATAACATAAACTGCTCTGTTAAATCTTAAAACCAAAATGTATGAAATCCAACAGCGCCCTCCTTATTTTGCTTATTGCCTCTCTATTTTCATGGGGATGTAGTTCAGCTTCCAACAAAAACAAATTAACTAATCAACACAAAAACACTATGGATAATAACGTTAAAACCAACCCTTATTACTCTCGAACCGATACAACAATACTCCAGGTATCCGACGAAGAGTGGAAAAAAGTACTGCCCGAAGAGGTTTATTATATTGCTCGTGATAAAGGAACTGAACGATCATTTACAGGCAAATACTGGGATTTTGAAGGGGTAGGCACTTATTATTGCGCATGTTGTGGCAATGCCCTTTTTAAGTCGGATGCCAAATTTGGAAGTTCTTGTGGATGGCCAAGCTTTTATGAAGCTTTACGCTCTTCAAGCGTGATTTATCAAGAAGACAACTCCTATGGCATGCAGCGTACGGAGGTGCTTTGTGGACGTTGCCATGGTCACCTCGGACATATTTTTGACGATGGTCCTGCGCCAACTTATAAGCGATTTTGCATGAACTCCATCGTTTTAGATTTTGAGCCAGATAAAAAAGAGTATTCGTATTCAGCTATTTAGTAAGTCCCGTGAGATCCTCTCGGGACTTTTTTATTCATTAAAAAGTAACCATTCTGTCTAATTTCAGTTAAAAGGCCTTAGTGAATTAGATAAAACCCTTGCGTACTATGTTATTTTCATTTAACACTTTGTTAAAAATTGCGATTGTCATATTGATTGTGCTAATCATCATCTTACTATTAAACCCATAAACGGATAACACGCTTGTTATGAAAATTTTAAAAAACTATTGGAAAGCAATCTCAACCAAATGGCATTGGATGCTGTTTACTTCGATTCTTGTCTTTGTAGTTGCAGGCTTTTATTTATTTGTAAAACCAACCGTTTTTCAATCAACAGCTGTTGTAAAAATTGATTTAATAAATCAATCTATTAATTCGAATGTTAATGCGAAAGATATTTCTGCAGAGGTAGAAACAATTAAATCGAAATCGCTTTTTGAAAAAGCATTAGCCACAACCAATTTTAATGTGGCCTATTTCATCAAAGGAAATTTCAGAAACACGGAAATATATAATCATTCTCCATTTATTGTTGATCAATTAGTAACTAAACCAGGATTCGATAAAAGGTCGTATTATTTTCAATACCTCGATGCAAAACATTATTCCATCTCGTATTCGACTCCAACATCCGATAAAACCATCGTTTCTACATTTGGTAAGGAAATAAAAGATGATGGCTGTTCCTTCGTGGTAAATAAAGCAAATAATAAAAATTATTTCAACGATTACGAATGGGGCTTTAATGTGTATTCAACCGCAGCGCTTTCAAAAGAATTGTATAATTCAAACTATCAGGTAAGCACAACCGCTGATCGTCCAAATGCCAATGTGGTGAAGGTAAGTTACACGCATCCCGTTCCTGAAAAGGCAAGTGTATTGGTAAATGCAATCGTTAATACGTACATCAATCAGATCAATACCGATAATCACACGTATGCCAATAATACCAATGAATACTTAGATAATCAATTAGCGGATTATGCTCAGCGTTTGCATGCCTCCTCTAAGCAGATTAATCAGTTTAAATCGTCGCACGATTTTATGGATTTGTACCAATCGTCTGATGCTACCTACAAAACGCTAGGGGCACTTGAAGTACAAAATGTAGATATCAATTTAAAACTAACAGCACTCGATCGCTTAAGCGAATACTTACGCCACTCTAATTCGGATAGTTTTATTGCTCCTGATTTAGAAGAAATAAAAAACAATGCATTTGGCGAAGCGATAAACCAATTCAATCAGAAATTAAGAGAGAAGAAAAAGCTAGTTGCGAGTGAAAATAATGAAACACAGTTAGCCCAAGTGCAAAGTGATATTGATGAAGAAAGATCCTTTTTAGTAGAATGCGTAAATAATACAAGAAAGAAATTAATCCTTCAGAAACAAACACTCACCACTTCTATCAATGCCGAAAAAGCATCCGTTGGAGAGTTGCCTAATCAACAAAGTAGCCTTCAAGCAATCAGTCGCGATTATTATTTAAATGAAAGAGTTTATAATTTTCTTGCAGATAAAAAAGCGCAATTGGTGGTTTTGCAAAATCCATTTGAACAAACAAATCGATTTATCGAAAATGCAGAGCCTGCCTTTTATCCAGAGGAAAAATCATCTCCACTATTCTTTGTATTCGTATTGTTAGCAGCATTGGTTTTGGGTTCTGTAACGGCCATGGTAGCATACGCAAAACGAAAAATTCAATCCCCTTCCGATCTCCGCGATCAAAAATCGATTCCATTTATTGGCCAAGTAGAAATACTTCAGGATATACAAGGCGCCTATCAATCTTTCACTGCGCTTTCTACAAAAATACAATGCAACCTTCAAGAAGGAAAGCATCAAATAATAACGGTTACGAGTAGCCGAAAAGGAGAAGGAAAAACTTTTATAGCATCTCATATCGCACGTACTTTAGCAGCACAAAACAAAAAAGTTCTTTTAGTAGATGCAAATACATTTAATCCAAAAGTTCATGAGTTGTTTTCGATGGAAAAAGAAAACGGTTTGACCGATTATTACAACAATAAGGCAGCCATTGACGATTGTATTCATTCAACTACAATTGATAAACTGGATATTCTTCCGGGAGGTATGGATCATTCTCCTGTAAGTCACTTAATTTCTTCAGATAAAACAAAATCTTTATTAGATCAGCTATCTCCTGCATACGATGCGATTGTTATTGACACACCCGAAGTAGAAGAGCATATCGATGCGATTCCGTTTATGAAATGGAGTGATTTGAATTTGTTTGTTGTAAAATCTGACACTCAACGCGCTGAGCTCATTCATCATGCGGAAGTATTGAAGGAAGAATATCGACTAAAAGAAGTAAATTTCTTATTAAATGCGATGAAAAAAAATCGTAATCATATTGGATTTATGCGCAATAATAAGGAGTATAATATTAAAGGTAATAAATATATCCCTCGTATAGCAAATTTATTTGTTTGGTAATATGGCAACTGACTCAATTAAGTATAACATCATCCGTCCGGGATATATGCGCCGTCCATTAAAAAATGTAAAGGCTCATGCAATTACACCTACTCTTCATGGAAAGAGTTTAAGTAGGAAGAAAATTTATAATGCCTTTTTGAATCGTTTATTTGTAGTGTATAATCGTACGCACCAATCTTGTTTATTAAAAGAAAGTTTGATTTACGCTTCTATTCACCAAAATGTAAAATTTAGTAAGGCTGAAAAAACTATCAATGGATATCGTTGGGATGAGGAGTACAAAGAGTCTTTTGATTTTTTTGTAAGAGTTTTGGAAACCTTGCCTACGGAATTACCTATTAAAATTGCTGAAACAGTAAATACCATTTTTACCATTCCAGCAGCAATTGATACGCACACCATTTTTTTTAATAATTGGGAAGTAGATGGAGGTAAAATGCCCATGCTATTTGATTTAATTCATAATTTATTTATTGCTGGATTATATCAGCCTGCTGATTTTATGAAGCAATATGATTTCGATTTGTTTTTTTATAATTCACTACCACTTTATAATGAAATGATTTCAAAATTTGAAATTGATTACAAGAGGTATGAGCAATTATATGTTTTATATAACCTTAGTTTTTATTATGCAGCTAAATCTTCTGCAGTCTCTTTTTCCCAAGTAGAATTGATTTATTATAATCGACTTCAAAATCGATTATTCGATCTATTCAAAATGTAAGATTTTCGCATTTTTTATCATTTTTTAAACATCAAATTCTTCTAAAAAGAAACTTGTGTCTTCACAATTGCGTTAAAAAATCGCATTTATGAAGAAGTTTATTAACATAAAGAATTTAAGGAAAGCAATTGTTGCAGCGCTTGTAGTTTTTAATATCACCACTCTCGAAGCACAATCAGTTGTTACGTATTCTGGTCAAGCCTTAAACGCAGGGCTTGTTAATAGCTCTTTATTAAATTCACGTTATAACGAACCGCATGGAATTGCGGCAGATGCCAATGGAAATCTTTTTATTGCCGATCGTTTAAATAATGTAATTCGTAAGATTTCTACCAATGGTGTTGTATCTACGTACGCAGGTACAGGACAAGCAGGAAGTTTTGATGGACCTGCTTCACAAGCTACTTTTAATGAACCATGGGCAGTTGCAACAGACACACTTGGTAATTTATACATTGCCGATACTAAAAGCTATAAGATTCGTAAGATTGACGCAACAGGAAATGTAACAACATTAGCCGGAACAGGAATTTTCGGAACAACTAATGGTCCTGGCAACGTGGCAAAATTTGGGTTCACTACCGGATTGGCAGTAACGAAAGACGGCAACATTATTTATGCTTGCGATTATAACACCCATGTAATTCGTAAAATTGAAAATGGTACTGTTTCTAACCTTGCAGGTACCGTTTACCTTTCGGGAACGAATGATGGTCCTGGCGTGAGTGCCTCTTTTAATCATCCTTACGGAATACACCTATTAAACAATGGAGATTTATTAGTTACCGATGAATGGAACAATACTTTAAGGAGATTAACTCCCTTAGGCTATACTTCTACTTTTGCTGGTAATGGCTTAATGGGAAATGCAGACGGAGGATTATTAGTTTCCAGTTTCAATTATCCTTGGGGCGTTACTTCGGATACGTTAGGAAATATCTTTTTGCTGGATGGATATAATTTTACCATTAGAAAAATAAATGCGCAAGGACAAGTATCTACTTATGCAGGTAATGTAGGTGTTGTTGGTAGTACTGATGGTGTTGGTTCAAGTGCATTGTTCAATAACGCAGGGGGCATTTGTTATAATCGCGCGGATAAATCACTCTACGTAGCCGATACAAAAAATCATACAATCCGTAAGGTATCATTTGTTTCTTCTTTTGCATTAAATGCAACTATTAATGGCGCTAATGCAGCAACTGTTTGTCATGGCGATACCATTACTGTGACTGTTTCTCCTGCTGGATTAACAGGGTATAGTGTTCATGATAATGGCGTTTTAGTTGGAACCTCTACTACTGCACAAATAAAGGTGTCAGGATTATTAGCAGGAAGTCATACACTTATTGCCAATGCCTACGATGCTAACGGGGCTGTGGCAACATCAAATAATTTGTCTGTAAATATTACAAGTCCATTTGTTCCCCAAATTTCTTATTCTGGAAACACTTCTTTTTGTTTTGGTGATTCATTAAAGCTTTCTGCAAGTAGTGGTGTTAATTATTTATGGTCTAACGGACAATTAACAAAAGACATATTTGTACACGCAGCAGGAAACTACTCGGTACAGGTAACAAATAATAATGGTTGTCGTGGGACCTCACTTGCACTAGCCATTAGTTTATTACCATTACCAGATACAACTATTACCTCTTCAAAGGGCTTTACTATTTGTCCAAATGATTCAACGGTATTGACAGCAATTGGCGGTAATTCATGGAATTGGTCATGTGGAATCGTAACGCAAACTGTGAAAGTTCCGGCAGGAAACTATCAAGTGACAATTACAGGTGCTAATGGATGTAAAGCTAATTCATCAAATAAAATTATTTCCAATTATAATGTATCTCCAATAAGTGTATCTCCTTCGGGAAATGTAACCATTTTGCAAAATGATTCAATGTTCTTAACTGCTAGCGGAGGATCAAATTATGTTTGGTCTAACGGACAAATAGGAGCTTCCATTTATGTACACACTACAGGAAATTATTCGGTGAGTGCAGTAAATAACAACGGATGTACAGTTAGTTCATCAATCGTAAATGTTACAACTATCAATGCAAGTAATATGATTACGGTTACTGGAACAAATGCTTTTTGTGAAGGCGGAAGCACAACGCTTACCTCTTATTTTACAAATGGTAATCAGTGGTACAGAAACAATCAAGTATTAAACGGACAAACGCAAAATACAATAACGGTAACGCAGCAGGGTTATTACAAAGTAAAAGTTACTAATGCAGGAAATTCGTTTTATTCTGACTCAGTTTTTATTCAGGTTTATCCATTAGCACAATTGCCGGTGGTAAATGATACTGCTGTTTGTAAAGGAAACAATTTACAATTAACAATAATAGGAAATGATTCTTATAAATGGTATAATGAATTAACAGGAGGAGCTATTGCAGTTAATGGAAACATTTTCTCACAATCAAATGTATTAACTCCGTTTAGTATTTATCTCGATGCCGTAACAACCAATGGTTGTAATGCAGGAACTAGAAAGCAAATTAATATTAATGTAAACCCTCTTCCTATAGTGAACTTTACGCAAGAAGTAGAAATGGATAATGGTCAGTACATAACCACGTTTAATGCAGATTGTAACGGGGCTGATTTATATAGTTGGAATTTCAATGGTATGGATACTTCGAATTTAGAAGAACCGGAATATATTTTTAATGTAAACGGTGTTTATTCTATTACGCTATTAGCTACTAATTCACAAACAGGATGTAGTAATTCAATTCAGAAAAATGTCGATATCCATGTAAAAACAGATTTGTTTATTCCAACAACGTTTACACCGAATAATGACGGAAAAAATGATGTATTCAGAGTAAGAGGAAGTGAAATATTGGTTGAAGAAATGCTAATCTATAATCAATGGGGGAAAGTTGTTTTTCATGGTGAAGAGGCGAGTGCGGTTTGGGATGGTTCATCAAACGGAGAAATCGTAGAGAATGGAACGTACGTCTATAAAATAAAATTAATTGACGCAGGTATCCCGAAAGAATTAAAAGGAACAATAACAGTAATTAAATGAGAAGGATTCAGATCATATTCTTTTTGATGATGGTATTTGTGAAAGCAAATGCACAGGATCCTCATTTTACACAAATCAATCGTGTAGGCACAATGATTAATCCTGCTGTTGCTCTGACGGATAATAATAATCTGCAAGTGACAATGCTTTATCGCACGCAGTGGAATAGTTTGGCTCCTTTCAAAACACAAGGGATTGCATTTAATAAAAAAGTAAATCGTTTTACGTTTGATGCGAATGTTATTAATAATACTGCGGGCACTTCAGGTTTCAAACAATTCTATTTCAATGGTGGATTGTCCTATAATTATAAAACTAAAAAGAATAGTTTTTTAGGAGGAATACAAATGGGAATTATTCAACATAGTTTTAATCCATTGAACATGACTTTCGATGACCAGTTTATTCCTGATGTTGGTTATTCGCCTAGTAATACAACACAAGAGGTATTTACCAATACAAAATCAATTCGCCCTGATTTTAATCTAGGTGGTTTATGGGTTCGTACAGCGAAGAAGGAAAAGTTAAAACCATTTGTAGGTTTTGCCTTATCTCATATTAATCAACCAAAAGAAACTTTCCTTTCCGAGACAAGTAAGACAAAAATGAAATCGAATTTGTATGGAGGTTTTGTCTATCCAATAAGTGAAGATGTTCAATTACAAACGACTTGTTATTTCTTGCATCAGGGAAATTCGAATGAGTTGATTACAGCTGCTATTGCTAAAATAAATTTAGAAGAAAATAAAGGAGTAGAGGGAGGAGTTGTTTTTCGTACTAACGATGCAATTGCTATTTATTCAGGATATCAAATGTTGAACTGGATGGTGGGTGTTTCGTATGATATTAACGTTAGTGGATTAACGACTGGAAATGGTGCTTTTGAGTTAACATTGACGTATCAACCAAAGGCAAAGGTAAAAGAGCCTAAAAAAATAGCTGAAAAACAAACGGCAAAAGCTTTAAAGGACAGTACAGATAAGCAAACATGGCTAATGGCTGTAACAATGAATCCGAAACCAGCTAAGCCGATCATTTTCCATGATGCAGAACAAATGCCTTACAAAGAAAATAAAGTGACGTTAACAAAACCACTTGTTATTCCTGATAAAGAAGAATTAGCTTTATTCGAGTGTAAAAAAATCAAGGTGATTAATGCTACGAATGAAACAAAAGAATATTTGCTATTACCAACTAAAGTTAGTCTTACAGCTCCACTAATCATTAATGATCGAGAGGAAATAGCAATGATCCCGTCAAAGCCTGTTCAATTAACAATTAATAATCAACAGGAGGACGAACAACTAATTATTCAAGAAGAAAAAACAGGCTTGTCGCAACCAATTGTTATTGCTGATAGAGTAGAATCAATCTTAGAAAGTCTTCCTAACAAAAAAGCCAATGTAATGAAGGTGACTCCTTCAAACGAAGAATTAATGGCTATAGAAAAGCAAACTCTCTCCGCACCTTTAATGATTCAAGATCGCGAAGAAATCTCAACAATACCAGCAATCACTCAGGTTAAATTGGTAGATGAAAATGATGTACAGCAATCACCATCTCCTGAATCTGCGGTAGCAATTACGCTTCCTATTGAAATTCCAGAAACAATCGTACGTGATAGCGCCCCTGTATTGATTAAAAAAAATGTGGAAATGGTCATTATTACTGAATCAGATAACGATTTACAAATAGTGGTCTCTCCAGCGGTTCCTTTAACAGCTCCGAAAGTGGTTGAAGAAAATAGTTTTAATAATGTATCAACGAACTTCATGACATTTACTCGTAATAGTGCCTCCGTCGATCAAATTCAAGTGATAGATGTGTTAGAGCCCGTTTATGATAGTTTATGGTTTAATAAAAATTATCAGGTAACACTTGTTGCTGATAGTCGTGATAAGGAACAATTAAATTTACCTCGCTTGAAAGCAGTACAAAATGTATTGATGAAGAAAGGTGTTTCTAAAGACCGCATTAAGTTGGTGATGAAAGATGATGAATTAAATACGGGTGCTGAAAACTATTCAGGAGCTGTTTATTTAAAAGTTCAATCGGTGAAGTAAATGAATGTTCGCGAGATTATGTATTTTTGAAACACATAATTCTTCGAATGAAAAATATAATCCTTCTTATTGTTTCGTGTTTTTATTTGTCGGCTAGTGCCCAACAAACCGATTCACTCGTTATTAGCAAAATATTTAATCAGGCATTAACAGGCAGCGAATGTTATCCGCGATTAAAATACTTATGTAAAAATATTGGTCCTCGATTAAGTGGCTCACTTAACGGAGAAAAAGCTGTCGATTATATTCATGAATTATGTGTAGAACAAAAATTGGATACAACATTTTTACAGTCAGTATCTGTTCCTCATTGGGTACGAGGTGAAAAAGAGAAAGCATACTATAAAATTAACGGACAAAAAAAAGAAATAGCTATTTGTGCTTTAGGTGGAAGTATTGCAACCCCTAAAAAGGGTTTATCCGCAACTGTTATAGAGGTGCATGATTTTGATGAGATCAAAAAATTAGGAAGAGAAAAAATTGAAGGCAAGATTGTTTTTATGAATCACCCAATGAAGGATTCTTACGTTCATACCTTCGATGCTTATGGTGAGGCAGCAAAATATCGTTGGGCTACTGCACAAAATGCTGCTCAGTATGGAGCAATTGGCGTTGTTGTTCGTTCCATGACATTAGCAATGGATAACAATCCGCATACGGGTGCAATGGGGTATAACGACACGATTATAAAAATCCCTGCTTGTGCTATCAGTACTATGGGTGCTGAAGAATTGAGTAAGGCGATTAAAAATAATGGAGCCGTTGAATTTTATTTTAAGCAAAGTTGTCAGGTTTTTCCAGATGCTCAATCGTATAATGTGATAGGCGAATTGAAGGGTTCTGAGAAACCAGAGGAGGTAATTGTAATCGGTGGACATTTAGATTCGTGGGAGTTAGGAGAAGGAGCACATGATGATGGTGCAGGTATTATGCAGTCGTTGGAAGTGTCACGGATTTTTCAAAAATTAAATTTGAAACCAAAACGAACTATTCGCTTTGTAGCTTTTGCCAACGAAGAAAATGGTAGTCGTGGAGGAAAACAATTATTAGCCTTAGCGAAAGAACGCAATGAAAAAATTATTGCTGCTATTGAAAGTGATGAAGGTGGATTTACACCACGCGGATTTTCATTTAACGGCGATTCATTGAAGATGCAGCATGTAATGAGTAAGCAAGAATTGTTTTTCCCTTATGATTTAAAATATTGGGAGCAAGGATACGGAGGAACCGATATTAATTATTTGAAAGAAGTGGGAGCTTTGCTTATAGGCTTTGTTCCTGACTCACAACGATACTTCGATGTGCATCATGCAGCGACCGATGTTTTTGAAAACGTTAATAAGCGCGAGTTAGAATTAGGTACAGGAAGCATGGCGGCATTGGTGTATGTGTTGAGTGAGTATGGGGTTAATCCGTAACCGATACAAGCTATAATAAAGTTGCTTTAATGGAAAATTTTGATCGAAAAAAACATTGGGAGACAATATATCAGACCAAAGAGCTGAAAGATGTAAGTTGGT
>JBJTMY010000251.1:0-47105 GCA_046073825.1 Bacteroidota bacterium | reverse complement strand
GCTGGGAACCTATCGATAATAGTGTAATTATGCGTTACCATAAGAACTGCCCGATTGCTGTTAGCCACTTCAAAAAGCAGCTTCATAATTTCATTACTTGAGTCAGGATCTAAATTCCCTGTTGGTTCGTCTGCAATGATTAATTCGGGATCATTTAAAAGAGCGCGAGCAATAGCTAATCGTTGTTGTTCTCCGCCGGACAATCCATTGGGCAGCACATTCCCCTTATTTGAAAGCCCAACTTTATGCAATACTTCTCCTACACGAACTTTAATATCGGCATTCGATTTCCATCCTGTAGCCTTTAAATAAAAAACAAGATTTTGTTCTACCGAACGATCTGTTAGCAATTGAAAATCTTGAAATATAATTCCAATCTTTCTTCGAAGATCTGGAATCATTTTAGATTTTATCATATTCATATTAAAGCCAACTACATCAGCAGTACCACTTTTTACTGGTAATTCTCCATATAACATTTGAAGCAATGAGCTTTTGCCACTTCCTGTTTTTCCAATCAGATAGACGAAATCACCCTTAAATATTTTAAGTGAAACATTATTTAAAACAACTTGATTTTCGTGAGCAACAACTACGTCGTTTAAATCAATTACTGGGGTATTCATATCCATCAATTTAATTCTATTTTACAAACCTTGCCAAAGGGTATTTCTTCAAGAAATTCCATAATATAACTTTCTTGTTCTGCCAATCCAACTTTAGTTAATGACTTTTCTGGACGATCTAGTCGGAAATAAGCCAGCAACGAAAATTTCTCATCTCGAAGTTGAACGTAATCTGGAATCTTTGCTTTCCCTTTAATTTTAAGTAAATAATATATGCCCATATAGTTCAACTTAAAAACAAATGTAAACATTGAATGGTTTGAATTAACAATCAATTAAAATGTTTATTAACCGATATTCCATAAAAAAAGGGGCTAAAGCCCCTTTTTCTTATAAAATCTACTGAATTATTTCTTTTTACTGTTCAACCCTGTTGGACTTCCCACACGTGCCATTGCACATCTAAAACCTAACCAGTCTGTTTGTTGATTTTCATCTAAAAATCGACGTGTACCCGGTGTCAAATAGTAAGCTAAGTCTTTCCAAGATCCCCCTTTCACTACACGCGCTTTATCATCAATTAGCGTTGATTTACCAGACATATATTTTGAGCCTAAACCATTTCCGTCTTCATCTAGTTCATCATCTCCATCTACGTATGCAATATTATCAGCCTTCTTATAATTTCTTCTAGTACTTGCTTCTTCATCAGTAACATTTCGGTTAGTAATACGACCTAAGCTATCCTTTTCAGCAATTGCACCTTCCTCATCGCGTTGTTGCGTTTGAAACACATTACCACGGAAAGAATTGAAATCTGAAACATCTTCATGTGACAACGGACGGTAAACATCCATTACCCATTCTGATACATTACCTGCCATGTTATACAATCCGTAGTCATTTGGCAAGTATGAATAAACTGGAGCAGTAATAGAAGCATTATCGTTTAATTTACCAGCAACCCCCATCATATCACCACGGCCACGCTTAAAGTTTGCTAACATTTCGCCTTTGAACTTATCATTAGGGTCACGAACTGCATGACCTTGCCAAGGATAAAGATTACGGTTATTTACATTTTCATAAACAGTTTGACCTATTAATGAAAGCGCTGCATACTCCCACTCAGCTTCAGTTGGGAGACGGTAGCGAGGCAATAAAATACCATCTTCCATTCTTACCTTACGTGTATCTACATTAGGATTCAAATCTTGCAGAGGACTTTTTACTAATCCTTCATACTGACCTGCTAAATAGGCATCTGTATTAAAGTTATCTTCATTTACTTGAGCTGGATTTACTCGAAGTATTCCTTCGCGAATTAAAATTTGCTCATTCACACGATCAGTTCTCCAAGCGCAATAGTCGCTTGCTTGCAACCAATTCACACCCACTACTGGATAATCTTTATACGCTGGATGACGGTAATATAATTCCACATAAGGCTCATTGAATGCCAATCGATCACGCCATACTAGGGTATCAGGCAATGCTTTACGAGCAACTTCAGGATAATCAGTTCCAAAAACGCGCTCTAACCAATAAACATATTCACGATAATATTCATTAGAAATTTCTGTTTCGTCCATATAGAAAGAAGCGACAGTTGCACGACGAGGGATATTATCCCAATCTTGTACAACATCTTGTTCTGTTCTTCCCATTGTAAAGGTTCCACCTTCGATTAAAACTAAACCTGGACCTGTTTCTTGTTCTGTGTAAGGAACAGATTCAAATCCTCCGTTTTTCTCGTCATTGTAGTTCCAACTTGTTGCTCCTGATTTTTCGTAGTTATTACAAGACGATAAAATCATCGTACCTACAGCTACAATTGGAAGCAAATGGCTTTTAATATTCATGTTTTTCAAGCTTTGAATTCGCAAATATGGTAAATAAACTAAAAACTAGGGCAACTTATTGCGCGGAATCTTTTCTTTTTTGGTTTACAAGCAAATTGTAACCCTAAACTCAACTCATGCGACCCTCCAGTTGAATTGCTTAAAGATGAAACAGTTACGTCATAGCTATATCCGAATTTAAACATTCCTCTTTGTAATCCGATGAGGGCAATAAATGAATCGCTGGAAACAAATTTATCCTTTCCAAAATTACCACGATACCATAATCCACCGACAATAGGAGAATGCAAGATATACATCCCTAAATTTAACTGATTAAATGAACCTTGTTGTTGAAATAAGATATTTGGAGAAATAAAAGTACCTTCATCTTTGTTTACATTTCCTCTGTAACCTCTGCCTGCGCCATCACCTACCGGAAGTAAAGCTCCTAAATGAGCTGTCACTTTCATTGGTAATTTACTAGAGCCTTTCACAATAAAAGCTTCGTCGGGCTGGGTCATGTGATGTACGGCTAATCCGCCATACAATTTACTTGAATAAATAATCATTCCGCTGGAGAAGTCCATAAATGAGCGGGATTCCTTCGGTCTTACTTCCTGCGTTTCATAAACGAACCCATATCGAGGATCAATCATGTCACCAAAGGTCAACTTATCCCAATCCAATTTCTTTTGAACATACGTTCCTTGAAGTCCAAAGCGCATAGAAACCTTGCGATTGATATTTAACTGATAAGCATAAATTCCGCTAATATTGGTAGTTGCGATAGTTCCTTCTCCGGCCTTGTCATTCATTACCATTAATCCTACACCACCATTTAACATATCAAAGTGCTGGTCATAGGATGCAGATGTTGTAATGTACGTTTTCTTAAGAGCAGGCCATTGATTTCTGTAATTGATTGCAACACGAGGACACCGAGCCGACCCCGCAAATGCAGGATTCAAATACATTGGATTCGCATAAAACTGCGTAAATTGTGGGTCTTGGGCATTTGCGGTTATCCCAGCAAATAATAACAAACCCAATAATAATCGCTTTATCATAATGATTTACTTTTGACTTCGGGGAACTTATACGGCCGTTTCAGAATTAGTTACATCTTGCAAAGAAATTATCGCAATAAACTCCAAATCAATCACGTTTAACCCTCCGAATATACTTCAAAGATGCAAAATTTGTTGTACATCCAACCACAAATTTAATTTTTCTTCTTTGAATTTACTTAATTTACAAAAAAAATTAAAAAAAAGGCTGCTTTGGCCATTATTATTTAAAAATGTATACCCTTAAACCAATACGAATAGCCCTCATTATTCTTCTTAATTTTTTTGCATTAGCTGGACAAGGTCAATATTTAAAAATTGCGCCAGAATGGAGTGGAATTACTGAAATAAACCAGAATGAAAAAAGCATAGTTTGCAGTAATTGCAATTATACAAATGAAAACGGTCACCTTCCAATAATTAAGCGTGTAATGGAAGGTTCTCTCTCCTATTCATTAGTTCAATCTTATTATTCAAAATGCTCTGAGGATGAAATAAAATTAATTGAGCAACTCACATTCAATTTTGATAAAACAATTCAGGTGGAATACGGAGTTTCCAATAAAAAAGAATATACCATAATATCTGTGATTCCATTTCGCAAAAATGCCATTGGAGTCTATGAAAAGCTTGACTCTTTAATTATTCAACTTAATAAGAGTGCAAGCCAGCAGATAATATCCAATATAAAAACGTCAGCTACCAACTCAGTATTGGCTAATGGAGAATGGCTTAAAATAGGAGTTGGTGATAATGGTATTTATAAAGTAGATTACAATTTTCTTGAAAAAAACGGATTAATCAAAGGTGATGTTCCTACGCATGAATTAAAACTATATGGAAATGGTGGAGGCATGCTCCCATTGTCCAATAATGGATTTCGTTATGATGACCTTCAAGAAAATGCTATCCAAATTATCGACAACAACAATGACGGAATGTTTAGCAATGGAGATTATTTTATTTTCTATGGCTCAGAACAAACTACTTGGAATTGGCAAAACAATGAAAAGAAATTCGTGCATTCTAAAAATCTATTTAGTGATTCTACCTATTATTTTATCACCATTAATAACAATGGTATTGGTAAGCGAATTCAAGATTCACCATCATTAACTGGAACCCCAGCCACTCGAATTGTAAACCAATTTATCGATTGCGCCTATCATGAAAAGGACGACTATAATTTTATTAAATCTGGCCGAAATTGGTATGGCGACGCATTCGATATCGATTTAAATCAATCATTCAATTTTAACTTTCCAAATATTATTCCTGGCAACGTTAAATTATCATCGGCTGTTATTTCGCGCACTTCTACCTCTAGTTTTAGCTCGAGTAAATTTTCAGTCATTTTCAACGGAAGCACCCTATTAAACCAAACAATATCAAACGTTGGGACAAACTATACCGATGATTTTGCAAGAGCGAATACTGCCAACACATCATTTTACAACGCCAACGACAATATCAACTTAAATTATATATATACCCCTTATAACTCTTCATCTACTGGTTGGATTGATTTCATAGAGCTAAACGCCATCAGAAGCTTGAAATATGGCAATGGAGATTTATTATTTAGAGACATAGACACTATCAATCAGAATGCGACAAGCCAATACATTATTAACAACCTTTCCGGGAACGAAAAAATATGGAACATAACAGATAAAACAACCATTACTAATCAGCTATTTGATTCCAATGGAAATTCCGGGATATTTCATTCTAATACACAATTAAATCAAGCTAACATTTATTATATTTTTAATAACAGCTTTAAGACTCCTAATGTTTATGGATTAATAAAAAACCAAAATCTTCATGGACTTCCGCAAAGCGATTTAATAATTGTTACACCTTCAGAATTTAAATCAGAAGCAGAACGACTTGCAAATTTTAGAAGATCGAATGATGGAATGAAAGTATCTGTAGCAACTACTGAAGAAATCTTCAATGAGTTTTCATCTGGTTCACAGGATGTAGCAGCCATTCGTGATTTTATTAAAATGTTTTATGATCGATCATCTAGTTTAGGAACACCTCCCAAATATGTATTACTTTTTGGCGATGGATCATACGACCCTAAAAATCGAATTGGAGGTAATACAAATTTTATCACCACCTTTCAATCTGAAAATTCGATTTCTTTGATTGGTTCGTATACCTCTGATGATTTTTTTGGAATGTTAGATGCCAACGAAGGCACTTTAGCTGGTGCTGAAATAATTGATGTAGGCATAGGCAGAATTCCTGTTCGAGACATTACAGATGCACGTTTGATGATTGATAAAATCATCACTTATGAAACGCCAGGCAACACCGCCTCCTTTGCAAGTTGCTCTTCAAACAACTCCATTCGATTTGGTGATTGGCGAAATGTGTTGTGTTTTGTTGCAGATGATCAAGATCGCAATTTACATTTCCGACAAAGTGAACGAATTGCAGCAACTGTTTCGAATAACAATCCTGTTTACAATATTGATAAAATTGTTAGCGATGCTTACGAACAACAATCAACCCCTGGTGGCCAACGCTATCCAGAGGTAAACGAAGCAATCAACAAACGAATTGAAAAGGGTGCATTTTTAATCAATTACACAGGACACGGTGGTGAATTAGGCTGGTCAGCAGAATCAATTTTAAACATTGACATGATTAACAGCTGGTCAAATATTAATTCAATGCCAGCTTTTATAACTGCCACTTGTGAATTCAGTCGTTTTGACGACCCCAAGCGAACTGCAGCAGGAGAATTAGTTTTGTTAAATAACAAAGGCGGCGGAATTTGTTTGTTTACCACAGTTCGACTAGCCTTTGCCTTAGACAATGAAGTAATCAATGCTGATTTATTAAAATATATGTTTACACCAATTAATGGAGAAATGCCAAGAATTGGAGACATTCAACGTTTAGCTAAAATGGAGAATCCTGGGAATAGAAACGTAACGCTTTTAGGGGATCCATCATTAAAATTAGCCTATCCTACGTTAAAAGTTGTTACTGATGAAATCAAGCAAGATAACGTAGTTTCAGATACATTAAAAGCACTTAGTAAAATTACAATAACAGGAAAAGTTATTGATGGCAACAACAATCTTCAAACTAGTTTTAACGGAACGGTATATACAACAATATATGACAAATCAAGTATGATCTATACCTTGGTAAATGATGCTACTGGTAATGATGTGAGTTTGCCTGACAGCTTTTTATTAAGAAAAAATATCATTTATAGAGGAAAATCTTCGGTTACCAATGGGATATTTACTTGTAACTTTATTGTACCTAAGGATATTAATTACCAATTTGGAGTTGGGCGATTGAGTTATTATGCACATGACGCTTTAACTGATGGCAATGGTTCAGATGAACAAGTAATCATTGGTGGATTATCCTCCAATGGATTGAATGACCAAGATGGCCCTTCAATTAATTTATTTTTAAACGATAAAAACTTTACAGCTGGAGGGATGACCAATGAGCATCCATCAATTTTTGCATTGCTAGTGGACTCTAGTGGTATTAATACAGTTGGAAACGGTATAGGTCATGATATCACTGCAATTCTAGACAATAACCAACAATCAGTTCTCGTTCTCAATGATTACTATGAATCAGAATTAAACAGCTATCAAAAAGGAACCGTGAATTACAAACTATCAGATTTATCAGAAGGTGCTCACACGTTGACATTAAAGGCATGGGACATCAATGGAAATTCTTCCAATTCAACAACTGATTTTGTTGTTTCCAACTCCTCAAATTTGGCGCTGGATCACGTGCTAAACTATCCAAATCCGTTTACCACCAACACCACATTTTATTTTGAGCATAATAAACCATGCACAGGGATGACCATTCAGGTTCAAATTTACACGGTATCTGGGAAATTAATAAAAACCCTATCGGATTATCAGATTTGCGATGGGTACAAAAACAACCCATTAACTTGGGACGGGAAAGATGACTTTGGAGATCGTATTGGAAAGGGGGCTTATATTTATCGATTAAAAATCAGGACAGCGGACGGAGAAACTGCAGAAAAGATGGAGAAACTTGTAATTCTGCGATAAAAATAAAAATTAGAATTGACAACCTAAATACCTATATTTGCCAACTTATAAAATAGAAGATTTATCTATTATGAAATTGAATTTTAAATCTACACTCGTTTTCACAGCCTTACTTGGGTTAAGTCAGGCAGGTATTGCTCAGACTACTAGCCAATCGAATTTATTAGGTCAGATAAATACAATCACTACAGCTGTTCCCTTTTTAGGAATATCTCCTGAGGCTCGTGCAGGAGGTATGGGAGATATTGGAGTTTCCTCTTCGGCAGATGTCAATTCTATTCATTGGAATCCGGCTAAACTTGCTTTTAATGAAAAGAAATCTGGATTCGCTGTTTCTTATACACCTTGGCTCAAAGCATTAGTTAATGATATGTTCATTGCTTATGTTTCTGGTTACACAAAATTGAAAGGCAAACAAGCAATTGGTGGATCGCTCCGATACTTCTCATTAGGGAATATCACATTTACCGACAACAATGGAAACACAATTCGTGATTTTAAACCGAATGAATTTGCTTTAGACATTGCGTATTCCAGAAAGTTAAGTGATAACTTTAGTGGTGGTATGGCACTTCGTTATATCCATTCTAACCTAACTGGTGGAACTGCTGTTGAAGGCACAGATAGCAAAGCGGGAAATTCAGTAGCAGCAGACGTTTCTGGATTTTATGAAAAAGAAATTGAATTAGGAGGCATGGACGCTGTTGTTACAGCTGGTATAAACGTAAGCAATATCGGTTCGAAAATTTCTTATACAGAAACTGGAACAAAGAATTTTATACCTACCAATTTACGTATTGGTCCAGGCTTGAAATTGAAGTTAAATGAGTACAATCAGTTGGGCTTTGGATTAGATTTTAACAAACTACTTGTACCAACACCTCCGATTTACACACAAGATTCTACTAATAGTTCAAACTCTGTTATTTTATTTGGTAAAGACCCAGATGTTGGTATCGCACAGGGAATTTTCCAATCTTTCAGTGATGCTCCAGGTGGTGCAAAAGAAGAGTTGAGAGAAATTAATATTGGCTTTGGAATGGAATATTGGTACGACAAACAATTTGCTTTTCGTGCTGGCTATTTCTACGAAGACAAAACAAAGGGTAACAGAAAATATTTCACATTGGGTGCTGGTTTACGATATAACGTATTCGGGCTAGATCTTGCTTATTTGATTCCAATGGACCAGAGAAATCCTCTTGAAAATACATTACACTTTACATTAACCTTCGACTTTGATGCGAATACCGCAAATAAAGATTCAGAAGAAACAGAATAAAAATAAGGGCGAAAGCCCTTATTTCATTTAAAACAAGATATGAAAATAAAAGTTGGTTTCGGATTCGATGTCCATCAATTGCAAGAAGGAAGAAAGTTGATTTTAGGAGGTATTGACATTCCTCATGAAAAAGGGGCGCTTGGCCATTCGGATGCAGATGTAGTGATACACGCGCTATGTGACGCATTACTAGGAGCTGCAGGATTAAAAGATATTGGATATTACTTTCCTGATACGGATGCCTCCTTCAAAAACATTGATAGCAAGATTTTATTAAGTCGTGTGATGGAACTCATTGAAGAAAGAAACTACTCCGTGGGCAACGCTGATATAAGTTTGGTTTTGGAAAAACCAAAAATCAAACCTCACATTGATTTGATGAAAGAACAACTTGCTCCCATTTTAAAAGTTGACACAGAGGACATTTCCATTAAAGCCACCACCAATGAAAAGCTTGGTTATGTAGGAAGAGAAGAAGGTGTTGCTGCTTATGCAGTTGTTTTAATTCAAAAAACAAATTAACTGACGCGACTAAAATTCGTTTTTTCAGTTTCCATTCGCATCAATTTTTCTCGAATTAATACGTGGCGAACGTCTTGTAATTTTGAATCAGCATTAATGATTTTCTCTGCAAGTCCTCTAGCCTCTTCCATGATTGCTCGATCTTTTGACAAGTCGGCGATATGTAAATCGACCACTCCACTTTGCTGAGTACCTGTTATATCTCCAGGTCCACGCAACTTCAAATCTACTTCTGCAATTTCAAACCCGTTATTGGTATCACACATGGTACGTAATCGCAAACGACTTTCATTACTCAATTTATTGCCTGTCATTAATATGCAATAGCTTTGATCAGCACCACGACCTACCCTACCTCTTAACTGATGTAATTGTGAGAGTCCGAATCGTTCTGCAGATTCAATTATCATAATAGATGCATTGGGCACATTCACTCCAACCTCAATTACTGTAGTGGCCACCATAATATTTGTTTCACCGTTTACAAAGCGTTTCATTTCAGCATCTTTTTCTGCTGGCTTCATTTTACCGTGTACAATACTGACTTTATAATTTGGTAAAGGAAACTCTTTACAAATGGCTTCATAGCCTTCAAACAAATTACTATAATCTAATTTTTCTGACTCTTCTATTAAAGGATAAACGATATATACTTGTCGTCCTTTAGCTATTTCACTTTTCATAAAGCCGAGCACTGGTAAACGTGCTGACTCGAAGCGATGAGAAGTTGTTATTGGTTTTCTACCAGGAGGTAACTCATCGATTACGGACGTCTCTAAATCGCCATATAAAGTCATTGCCAATGTGCGAGGAATAGGAGTAGCTGTCATTACTAACACATGTGGCGCTACACCATCCTTCATCCATAATTTTGCTCGCTGCTGCACTCCAAAACGATGCTGTTCATCAATCACAACTAATCCTAAATCTTTAAACTGTACACGTTCTTCAATTAAAGCGTGCGTTCCAATAATAATTTTCAAATTCCCATCTGACAAATCTTGTAAAACCTCACGACGCTTAGCCGCTTTTGTACTACCCGTGAGTAATTCTACCTGAATTGCTAATGGGTTCAACAATTCACTTATTGATTGGTAATGTTGATTTGCCAAAATTTCTGTTGGCGCCATCAAACAAGCTTGAAAACCATTGTCAAGAACCATTAAAATACTTAATAAGGCCACCATGGTTTTTCCACTTCCAACATCTCCTTGCAACAAGCGATTCATTTGTTTGCCGGTGCCCATATCCGATCTAATTTCCTTTAGCACACGTTTTTGCGCATTCGTTAATTCAAATGGCAAATAATGAGTATAGAAAGAATTAAAAACATCTCCAATTTTAGTAATCATTTTACCTCGATACGTTTCATTGCGATGCGCCTTCGCACGTAATAAGCGCAACTGCACAAAGAATAACTCATCAAATTTTAAACGGCGAATAGCTAACCGCAATGCCATTTCATTTTTTGGGAAATGAATATTCACATAAGCATCACGCAAAGACATTAAATCATGATGCTGTAAAACATCAGAAGGAAAGACATCTTGAATAAAAGGAGGAAGTGCGGCGATGAGCGTTCGTTGCAATTTAACGATCGCTTTTGTATCCAAGCCTGTTGCCCGTGCTTTTTCCGTCACACTATATACTCCAGTTAAAGAAGGGCCTTTAAACAATTCTGCTTTTGCTACTTCTTCTATTTCGGGATGAACGATATTTATCTTTCCATTAAACGAGGAAGGCTTACCAAAAACGATGTAATCTATTTGTGGTTTTAAAAAATTTTTCGCCCACTTTAAACCCTGAAACCATACTAATTCTAGCGAACCAGTTTCATCTGAAATCACTGCTGTAATACGGGTAGTGCGCTTATCGCCATGGGACTGAATACGTGATAATTTACCTTTTATTTGAAGGTAAGGCATCTCTGCATTTAACTCATTAATCTTATAAAATTTTGAGCGATCAATGTATCGAAAAGGATAATGATGCAATAAATCTTCAAATGTAAAAATGGAGAATTCTTTTTTTAAAATATCACCACGTTGAGGACCCACACCTTTCAGGTATTCAATTGGTGTATCAAAAAAATCTCGGCGTTGCATAAAACAAAATTATAAAAGTTCAATTAACCGAATAAAAAAATCCCGACTCATTGAGCCGGGATTGTTCCTTGAAAATACAATAGTATATAATTATTGCACTTTTTTCACTGATACAGCGTTCAAACCTTTACGTCCTTCAATCACTTCGTAAGACACAACATCATTCTCACGAACTTTGTCGATTAATCCACTGTGGTGAATAAAGATTTCTCTGTTTGTTTCGTCTTCGATAATGAAGCCATAACCTTTCGCTTCATTGAAGAATTTTACTTTGCCTGTTTTCATTTAATAGTAATTAATAAATTGATGAATAATCACAAATGTAACTAAAAAGCATTACCAAACCAATATTCCAATCAACTTATTAAAATTTATTCGCCCTCCTCTCGTTTTAAATTCGACAAGGTTTACTTACTTTCGCTTTCATATGAATACTAAGCATTTGTACAGTGGGAACATTGTGGATATTTATCATCGAAAAATTTTTAAAGGTACGATTGAGGTCATAGGAGATAAAATTACCGACATAAGAGAGGAAGAAACAAAATCTGAAGAATTTTATTTGCCTGGATTTATCGATGCACATATTCACATTGAATCTTCCATGTTAGTTCCGTTTGAATTTGCAAAAGTTGCATTAAAACATGGAACCATTGCTACTATCAGCGACCCTCATGAAATTGCGAATGTGTTGGGAATTGACGGAGTAAAATACATGATTAAAAATGCGAAGCACGCAAAATTAAAATTTCATTTTGGCGCTCCTTCTTGTGTGCCAGCTACTAATTTTGAAACTGCGGGAGCTGTAATTGATGTTGAAGGGGTCAATGAACTTTTGATGTTGGATGATATTTATTACCTCAGTGAAATGATGAACTACCCGGGTGTATTGTTTGATGATAAAGAAGTTTTGCAAAAAATTGCGCTAGCCCAAAAACACCATAAGCCAATTGACGGACATGCTCCAGGGCTCAGAGGAGAACAAGCGCAAAAATACATTTCAGCGGGAATCTCTACCGACCACGAATGCTTTACTTATGAAGAAGCATTAGAAAAAATACAATTGGGCATGAAGATTTTAATTCGTGAAGGATCGGCAGCGAGAAACTATGAAGCTTTGCATCCGTTAATTGGGCAATATCCAAAACAACTTATGTTTTGTTGTGATGATAAGCATCCGGATGAACTTTTATTGTTTCATATTGATGAACATGTAAGAAGATCGATTCAGCTTGGATATGACTTGTTCGATGTATTATCCATTGCTTGCTTGCATCCTATTCAGCATTACCAAATGAATGTTGGAACTTTGAAAGTAGGAGACAAAGCTGATTTTATAGCAGTTAATAATCTGAAAGAATTTAAAGTACTTAAAACGATAATTAATGGAGAAGAAGTTTTTGATGGAAGTTGGGTTCATCTTTCAGAGATTATACATGAAACACCTAACCAATTTATTCAAAATAAAATTTCTGCAGACGGCTTTAAAATAAAAGCAGAGTATGAATTTCTTCATGTCATTAATGCATTAGATGGTCAGCTAATAACCCATTCATCGAGAGAAAAAGCGAACATAGTTAATGGATATTTAGAAAGTGATGTTTCCAACGACCTACTTAAAATTGCTGTAATTAATCGTTATCAAGACGCGCCCATTAGCTGTGCTTTTATAAAAAACTTTGGTCTAAAAGAAGGTGCTATTGCATCGAGTGTAGCGCACGACTCTCATAACATCATTGTTGTTGGAGTAGATGATCAATCGATGTGTGATGCTGTTAATTTAATTATAGCTAGTAGAGGCGGATTGAGCTTAGTAAGTTCTAACAACACCCAAGTAATAGGATTACCTGTAGCAGGATTAATGAGCGATCAAGATGCAGTAACAATTGGAAAACAATATGCAGAGATAGATTTGGCAGCAAAGCAATTGGGAAGTAAATTAAAAGCGCCTTATATGCTTCTTTCGTTTATGGCCCTGCTTGTAATTCCTACCTTAAAAATAAGCGACAAAGGCCTTTTCGATGGAGGATCCTTTCAATTCGCTTCCTTACAGATTCAATAATCATGAACAAAAAGAAAATAAAACCCCTACTTATTTTAGTGCTATTGATTAGCTTTTCAAGCTGTAAATTATTTAAAAAAAATTGTCATTGTCCAACATTTGGTAAAAGCACGACTCCTACAATGGAAGAAAAAAAACCGTGCTGAGGAATATCATCTGTTTCTAAACAACTGAAAGCAAATAGAATTAAAAAAAGATGGCCTAGATACTTGCAAGACTTCGGTTGTAAATAGTATCTTAGCAATCTCGTAGAATGATTCTAAATAAGACAATGGACACTATTTCAAAAAAACTATCTCAGCTTAAAAAGGGGGAGAAGTGCATTGTTGAATCTTATGAGGATGAAAATATGCAACAAAAGATGTTGGACATGGGCTGTTTACCAGGAGAAATCATTACTGTTGATCGATTTGCCCCTTTAGGTTGTCCTATTGCCATAAACGTTGCAGGCACAATGCTTTGTATTCGCAAAGACGAAGCAGAAAATATTCTGGTAAAGGTTGTAGAATAATTTTTTAGCAGGTGGAACACGCAGTTAAAAAAATAAAAGTTGCCTTAATTGGCAATCCGAATGTTGGAAAGAGTTCTCTCTTTAATCTTCTTACGGGGCTTCATCAAAAAATTGCCAATTTCCCGGGGGTAACTGTGGAAAAAAAATCAGGCAATGCAACAATTTTTAATTCGACAACAGGCATTGCAAAGCATCTGGAAATCGTAGATTTACCTGGAACTTATAGTTTATACCCAACCTCGCCTGATGAGCGTATTCCATTTGAAGTACTGTGTGATCCAAACAACGAAGACTATCCCGATATTGTTGTCATACTTGCAGATGGGACCAACTTAAAGCGAAGCTTGTTTTTAGCATCTCAGGTAATCGATTTAAAAATTCCAAGTATCCTTGCATTAAACATGATGGACCTTGTACAATCGCAAGGTATAAAAATAAATCCAGCCGAACTTGAGCGAAGGATAGGCATCCGTGTTTGTCCGATTATCGCAAGAAAAGAAGTTGGCATTGAAGAGTTAAAGCAAGCGATTATCAATGAGCTGCCAGTCCCTACAAAAGACATTTATGACACATCGCAAATAAAGCCAAGTTTACTTTCTGAAATTCGAAAGGATTTAAACTTGAAAAGTAATTATGCTGCACTGCAAATTGCGAATCATATTAACTCGCTTGAACATTTCAACCTAACGGATACGCAGTTACGAAAATTAAAAGATTTATTTATTGGAGTGGAGTATGATGGCATAAAAATTCAATCGTACGAATCACTTGAACGCTATAAAGCTATACAACAAATAATAGATAGCTGTGTTAAATTAACCGAAAACACAAAAGTGTCTCTTAGTTCTAAGCTCGATAAATTATTAGTTCACCGAGTATGGGGATATGTCATTTTCTTATGCATCTTATTCATTATTTTCCAATCAATTTTTAGCATTGCGGAGTTCCCAATGAATTTTATTGATGAAACATTTACGGGCTTAATTGATGTAGTGAGTAAGATATTACCCAAAGGAGTACTGAACGAATTAATTGTTAATGGTGTATTGGCAGGTATTGGAGGGATTGTCATATTTGTTCCTCAAATAGCCATGCTATTTATGTTCATTGCCATTTTAGAAGATACGGGGTATATGGCACGCGTTAGTTTTTTGATGGATAAATTAATGCGCAAGTTTGGATTAAATGGTAGGTCTGTGATTCCTTTGATGAGTGGTGTGGCTTGTGCAGTACCTGCAATTATGTCCACACGCACAATCAGTTCTTGGAAAGAACGCATTGTAACGATATTGGTAACTCCATTGGTAAGTTGTTCGGCGAGATTACCAGTCTACACCTTATTAATTTCATTGGTAATTCCTCCAACCTATGTTGGTGTTTTTAATTTACAGGGATTAGTATTAATGTCATTATACCTCATCGGATTTTTAGCAGCGTTGGTAGCCTCTGTAGTAATTAGTGGATTTATTCAATCGAAGCAGAAGAGTTACTTTATCATGGAAATTCCAGTGTATCGCATGCCTCGTTGGTCGAACATTGGATATTCGATGTTTGAAAAAGTAAAAATATTCTTGATAGACGCAGGAAAAATTATCATAGCCATTAGCATCGTATTATGGTTTTTATCTTCAAGAGGACCTGGAGATAAATTCGAAAAAATCAATCAGGAGATAAGTATATTATCCAATGACACCACGAACGCCCAACAAATACTAAATCTAGAAGCGCAGAAACTAGAATACTCCTACGCAGGACATTTAGGACATTTATTAGAGCCTGTAATAAAGCCATTGGGGTTTGATTGGAAAATAGGAATTGCCTTAGTAACATCCTTTGCAGCGCGGGAAGTTTTTGTTGGAACAATGACAACCATTTACAGTGTTGGCACCAACGAAAGTTTAACTGTGAAAGAAAAGATGCAAATCGAAAGAAATGCAGAAACAGGTACTCCTCGTTACACCGTAGCCGTTGGGTGGTCGTTAATGCTATTTTATGCTTTCGCGATGCAATGCATGAGTACATTAGCTATTGTAAAACGGGAAACGGGAAGTTGGAAATGGCCAATCATTCAGTTTTTATATTTATCCGGCCTCGCCTATTTTACTTCATTGATTGTTTATCAAATTTTAAAGTAATGGTTACCGAAGATCAGCTTCGCAATTCACTTTTGAAATATGTTCCTGAAAAGGCAGTTTACACGTGTGTGGAATGGATTAGAAGATATAAAATCAGTGTCCGTATAAAACATACCCGAGCATCAAAAAATGGAGACTACCGTCCGCCGTACAATGGATCTAATCATACAATAACCATCAACCATGATTTAAACCCTTATGCTTTTTTAATCACGTTTACGCATGAAGTGGCGCACCTAACCTGTTTCATCAAACATGGTAATCGTGTAATGCCTCATGGTGCAGAATGGAAGGAAGAATTCAGGCAATTATTAATTCCATTTATACGAGAAGAAATTTTTCCTGAAAATGTAAGAGATGCGGTTATTGGTTACATTAAAAATCCAGCTGCTTCAAGTTGCAGCGATGTGAATCTTATGAAATCGTTGAAAGTTCATGATCGACGCAGTGATGGTTGGGTGCATGTAGAAGACATTCCATTGAATGAAAAATTTGAAATAAAAAACGGACAACAGTTTATACGAGGGGCGCTTCGCAGAAAGAACTACAACTGTATAGATGCGAGGACGGGACTTCTTTATTTTGTTCCTCCACATTTAGATGCACGCTTGATTGATTAATGAAACGGAATTTCAGGCATTCCTTTATATTTTTCATATAATAAATGAACTATCCCATCAGACAGTCCAACTTGAGGAACAATTATTTGATCGATATCAGCTGTTTTCAAAATCGTTAAAAGCAACTTGGTAGCAGGAATTATTACATCAGCTCGATCTGGATTCAATCCAAGTTTTATTATTCTCTCTTCTAATGAAAATTCTTTTAAGAAATCATATATTTCTTTTACTTTTTCGGTATTTAATGGCTTATGCTCTTTACGATCTGCCATTTTAAAGAGCTTATTGATATTTCCACCGGAACCAATCGCAATTAGCGGTTGGTAATTATTCGTATTAACACGCACCCATTCTTTAAGAGCATTCCAAGTTTCCTTTTTTATTTGGTCATGCAAGAGACGAATTGTACCCACATTAAATGATTGTGCTGCAATAATTTTATTTTTAGAGAACAAGGTTAACTCAGTACTCCCTCCTCCAATATCAATGTAGAGATAAGATTTATTATATTCAAGATGCTCTGCAATGTGATTGGAATAGATGATGTGTGCTTCGGTTTTTCCATCAATAACTTCTATTTCAATTCCACTAAACCGCTTTACAAACTCCACAATATCCTCTTTGTTTGTAGCATCGCGCATAGCAGAGGTTGCACAAGCTCTTAATTCTAATGCGCCAAACACTTCCGCTAAAATTTTGAATGCCTTCATGGTATTAGCTAATTGCAATTTTTTTTCATCAGAGATACGTCCGAAACGAAAAACATCTTCACCGAGACGAATAGGCATACGGACTAACTCTGCTTTTTTAAAAACGGGCTCTAACCCTTCTTCAAACACATGACAAAGAAGTAGTCTTACAGCATTAGAACCAATATCTACAGCAGCAAATTTTAACATAGTCACAAAGTAATTAAAAGAAAATAAAATTATTGATTAGCTGCGTGAATTTTTTCAAGACTCTTATAAATTTCCTCTTGTGCTCTATGTTTCACTTTCGATTTAGAATGATGGTATGGATTGTTTTGAAATACATTAATACTTCTAGCCTTTGTATTGTCGTTCCATTGTATTTCTAAGAAATTAATTAATTGCTCTTTAATGCCTTCATGATAAATAGGAACGCCCACTTCACTTCGATGATCAAGATTTCTTGTCATCCAATCTGCTGAAGATAAAAACACCTTTGAATTACCAGCATTTGCAAATACAAATACTCTGGCATGTTCTAAATATTTATCGACTATACTAATTGCTTCAATATTCTCACTTACTTTATGTATTCCAGGCACTAGGGAACAAATGCTCCTTACAATTAATCTAATTTTTACTCCTGCATTTGATGCTTCGTAAAGTTTTTTAATCATTTCACTATCTGTTAGTGAATTCATTTTTAAAAAAATCCAACCTACTTTTCCGTTCTTTACATTTTCAATTTCGTTATTAATAAGTTGAATGTATTTTTTCCTAGCGTTAAATGGAGAGATAATTAAATGTTTATAGATCCCAATTTTTAAATTATCATTATAGAAATTAAAAACTTTAGCTACTTCATCGGTTATTCTTTTATCAGAGGTAAACAAGCTAAAATCCGAATATAATTTAGCGGTATCTTCATTAAAATTACCTGTACCGATATGAGCATAATTAACAATTTTATTTTGCTCTTGCCTTGTAATCAGGTAAAGTTTACTGTGCAGTTTTAGTCCCGGAACACCATATATGACCTTAACCCCTTCGTCATTTAATTTGTTTGCCCAGCGTATATTCGCTTCTTCATCAAATCGAGCTTGAAGTTCAACAATCGCTGTAACTTTTTTGCCATTTTTTATTGCATTAATGAGCGCATTAATTATTCGCGAATTACTTGCAATTCTGTAAAGAGTAATGCTAATGGATGTTACTTTAGGATCCATTGATGCTTCTCTAAGAAGATTAATTACATGCGAATAAGATTGATACGGAAATGCTAGAAGTATATCTTGTTTTGCCAGTATTTTAAAAAAACTAGTTCTAGAAGGAATTTCGTTATGAGGTATTACAGAAGTATTGTTTTGTTTTAACTCTAATTTGTTCAAAGACGGAAACTTCATAAAGTCGACAAAATTATGATAACGCCCTCCAGGAATTGGTTGATCCTCTTTATTTAATTTAATTTTTTTTAAAAGGAATTTCAAAGTATCAACAGGCATTGACTCATCATACACTAATCGTGTGGGCACGCCTTTTTTTCTATTTTTAATGCTTTCAGATACTTTTTTAACTAAACTCTTTGTTACATCTTGATCTAGATCTAATTCAGCATCACGAGTAATTTTAATTGTAAATGCTTTAATATTTTCGTAATCGAAACTAAAAAATAAATCGTCTAAACAATATCGAATTACATCATCTAACAAGATGATGTATTTATTCTCTTTAGGAATCACAACAAAACGTTGCATTACATCTGATGGAATTTCCAACAAGGCATACTTATTTTTAGCACCTTTTTTTTGCAACATAATAATAAAATAAATACTCCTATCTTTTAAAACAGGGAATTCATTAAGATTATCAAGCAAAATTGGAACTAATGCAGGTTGAACATTTTCATAAAAATAATCTCGAACAAAAAAACCTTGATCTTTTGTCAACTGATTTTCATTCAGTAAAAAAATACCTTTTCGTTCAAGTTCGCTGAGGATTTTATGAAAGCTGTCATCAAATTCCTCTTGCTGTCTAAATATAATTCTTTGAATACTATCAAGTAATTGGTAGGGACTTTCCCCAAGAATTTCTTCTCCTTTTTTTCCCAATCGAACTAACCTTTTTATTGAGGCTACTCTTACTCTAAAAAACTCATCGCGATTACTTGAAACAATTCCTAAAAATTTTAAACGATCTAACAAAGGAACAGAGGGGTCATTTGCCTCTTGCAGCACTCTATCGTTAAATGAAAGCCAACTTATATCCCGGTTTACGAGAAGTAATTCTTCACGCTTCATAAAAACTATTTTGCAGATTTACGAAGCGGCTTACTTGACTTTAAACTTTTCTTTGCTACTTGTTTTTTAACAGATAATTTGTTTTTAACAACTGATTTTTTAGCTTTCTTTTCATCTTCTTTCACTTCCGTTTTTGTAATCAGTTTTGCAAATTTCTTGGATAAATCTTTAGCACTTGCTTTAATATTTTTTTCCATACCCTTAGCAGCAACTGCGTTTTGCTTTTTCAAAAAATAGGCAATTGTTAAGGCTAACTGAACTTCAATCTCCTTGCGTTGTTTTTTTTGCATTGCGTTTTTCATTTAATAACGCAACAAATATTTTAAAAAGAAAAATATAAATTTAACCTATCAAAAATGATAACATTAAAATAAATTTTTAGAGTGGATTTTATAACAATAATTTAATGTAAAGAATCAATCTATTGATTTGTGACTACAAAACATCTCTAATAAATTTCCACTTCCAATAGAAATATCCTTCCAAAGTTTTTCTCCAAATTCAATTACCGCTACTGCTGAAGTAGGCAAATGAGAAAAAGGCTGGTTCGATAATTTACCAATCATTGAAGTTAGCGATGGATTATGGCCCACCAAAAAAACAGTGTTCGCCTCATTGGGCAATTCATTAATAACATAATTTAAAGCAGCATCTGTAGCTTCATAAATAGAAGGATGAATCACCAATTTATCTAATGGAAATGAAAGGCAATTTGCAATTAAAAAACAAGTGGAATAAGCTCTGATAGCAGGACTCGTTATCATCAAATCGGGTTGATAATTATTCTGAATTAACCATTGAGCCGTTACATTAACATCCTGATAGCCTCGACTTCCCAAATGGCGTTCGCTATCATTGAGCACGTAATCATCATACGGTGATTTTCCGTGACGGATTAAAACCAACCGCTTCTTCATTTTATTTTTCTTTTAGCAATAAAAGGTAAGTTGGAAAGTGATCGGAATACCCTCCTTGATACACACTAAAATCGTAGGTGCGTAATGGGTAGCCTTTATACCTTCCCGTTTTTTGAATCATAAATTCTTTACTAAAAATATTCGCCTTTTGAAAAAAGAATCCCTTTTGTTCTTTATTTAGAAATGCATTTGACATCATGATCTGATCAAACAAATTCCATGAATCTCCATACGCCAAAGTTCCAATTCCCTCTTTGTAAAACTTCACCCAAGGATTGTAAAGACCATTATCTTTAATTTTATCGATATTACCAGTTGCGCCTAAGGTTTTGGTCACACTCGGACTTACAGGGTCATCGTTTAAATCGCCCATTAAAATAATTTTAGCATGGGGATCTGCCATATTGATTGAATCTATTTTTGCTTTTGCGATAGATGCGGCTAAAGCTCTGTTAGGAGCAGAAGCTTCTTCCCCATTTCGTCTTGATGGCCAGTGATTAACAAAAAAATGCATTGGTTCTCCATCATAAAGTCCATACACGTAAAGCACATCACGTGTAAAATAAGGAAGACCATCATCCCCTTTTAAGGGTACAAATAATGGTTCTGAATGAAGAACTTTAAAGTACTTAGGATTGTAAATAAATCCAACATCAATACCCCGTTTATCTGGCGAATCATAATGAACAATTTTATATCCCCGCGATTTCAACTTTGGCTGATTTAACAAATCTTGAAGTACTGTAATGTTCTCCACTTCGGCGCACCCTAAAACGGAAAATCCATCGGGGGAAATATCGGTTCCGATTAGACTTAAAACAGATTCCAATTTCGACAATTTATCAAGGTAAACTGCACCTGTATAAAGATTGCCGCCATTAGGGGTAAAATCTTCATCATTTACCTCGGGTTGATTAATCGTATCGAATAAGTTTTCGAGGTTATAAAAAGCAACAATTCCCGCTTTGTACTGCTTTTCCTGAGCATGGGCAGATTGAAATCCAACGAAAACTGTAATAAGAATTAGAAACTTAATAAACTTTTGCATTTTTTAGCGGTTAATTTAGATGCAAACCTATAAAAAGCGGGGGATTTATCTTCAATAAAACTTAATTAAATGATAATCCTCTTGTTCGGGTTAAATTTCTTTGTAGCTACGGATATTGTTTTACCTTTGTCGTCCCTTAAAACTTATCATGAAAATAAAGTACTTTATCCGATTTGCGTTCTTCTGCTTTATGCTTGCGCCAGTGCTTACATTTGCACAAAAAGCCACACTGAAAGGAAGTGTAAAAGATGCTGAAACGCAGGCGGCTTCCGCAGGAGCTGCTATTAATCTGAACAACCCAAGCCACCGAGCGAACGTATTGTCAGGCCCAGACGGAAACTTTGAATTAAAAGATGTTCCTTATGGAAAATACACATTAACTATTGATCAAGATGGTTTCAACCAGACAATACTTAATGTAGAAGTTAATCAACCTCAAGTAGAAATTCCAGTTGTGAGCCTAAATCATTTGGATGTAGGTGAAGAGAATATTCCTACTGTCTCTATGGGAGATGATCAAGTAAAAGAAAGTTCCAATTCGAATGTGAGTGGTGTTTTAACATCTACACGCGATCCGTTTGAATCTGCGAGTATGTTCACATTCAGCGCAGCTCGTTTCCGTCCTCGTGGATACAATTACGAAGACCAAACCTATATGAACGGCTTGTTAATGGAAGATTTAGTAAACAGCCGTGGATTATACAGCGCTTGGAGCGGATTAAATGATGTTGTTAGAAGTCGTGAGAGCACTTATGGATTAAATCCTTCCACTTACGGATATGGTGGATTAAACGGATCTAGTAATATCGATGCAAAAGCTAGTCGCCAACGTAAACAGTTACAAGTTTCTTATGCTTTATCCAACAGAACGTATGACAATCGTTTAATGGCTACGTATGGAACAGGCTTGATGAAGGGCGGTTGGTCATTTGCCGCTTCAATTAGCAGAAGATGGGCAAACGAAGGTTATGTTCAAGGGACTTTTTACAATGGAATTTCTTGGTTTGCAAGTATTGAAAAAAGATTTGGCACTAATCACAGTATAAGCCTAACACAATTTGGAGCCAACACGGTGAATGCAAGAGCTACTGCCGCAGTTCAGGAAGCTTATGATTTAGCTGGAAGTCACTATTATAATCCTAGCTGGGGATATCAAAATGGAGAGAAAAGAAGTGCGAATGTGGGGAGACAAGAAAGTCCTTTAACCATTCTTGCGCATGAATGGAAAATTAATGACAAGTCTGATTTAAAAACGTCGTTGGGATACCAATTTGGATCATACAGTGTTACAGGATTAGATTGGTTTAATGCTCCAGATCCACGCCCTGATTTTTACCGTCGACTTCCTAGTTACATAGAAGATTCTGCGATGGCTGCACAAGCTACCTACTTATGGCAAAATGATGAATCGTACCGTCAGATAAACTGGGCGAATTTGTACGAAGTGAACATGAACAATTACGAAACCATTGACAGTGCTAATGGCATTGCTGGTAATACTGTATATGGAAAAAGAAGTCGCTATATCATGAGTGAACGTGTTCAAGATACTAAACGCTATTCTTTTTCTTCTACCTATAACAACACGATTAATGACCATGTAATTGTTACTGCAGGCTTAAACATTCAACACCAGGAAACAGAATATTATCGTCGTGTAAATGATTTATTAGGAGGTGACTTTTATGTTGACTTAAATCAATTTGCAGAATTAGCATACCCTGATAGTTTCCAAGTTTTACAAAACAACTTAGATATACCCAACCGTATATTACAAGTGGGAGATAAATATGGCTATGATTACAAAGCAACTGTGAATAGAAAAGGATTGTGGATTCAGCCACAATTTAAATTCAACAAAGTGGATGGTTTCGTTGGTTTACAAGTAATGAATACTTCGTACTACCGAACAGGTTATTATCGCAGCGGGGTATTTCAAGAAAACTCTTTAGGCCAATCAACTACTGAAACGTTTAACAACTTTGGGATAAAAGCTGGAGCAACTTATAAAATTAATGGAAGAAATTATGTGTTTTTAAATGCTTCTACAGAAACAAGAGCTCCATTATTTGAGGATGTTTTTATTTCACCAAGAACGCGTGATATTACTAATCCGAATGCAACAAATGAAAAGATTATGGCATTTGAAGCTGGATACTTATTACGAGCACCTAAAACAAAAATTAGAGCAACAGCTTATTACACACAGATGAATGATGGAATTAACAACCTAACATTCTATCATGAAGACTATAGAACTTTGGTCAACTATTCTTTAAGTAATATGGATAGGAGACATGTAGGAATTGAGTTTGGTGCTGACCAAAACTTAGGACAAGGATTTTCTGCATCCACAGCAATTGCTATAGGACAATACTACTATACTGATCGTATGAATGCCATTGTAACAGCTGACAATTCAGCTGGAGTATTAGCAGATAATGAAACCATTTACTCGAAGAATTTTTATGTTGCAGGTGGTCCACAATCGGCTTATACATTAGGGTTCAGATACAGAGCTAAGAAGTTTTGGAATGCCTATGTAAACTTTAATTATTTTGATAAAATCTGGTACGACTTCAACCCTGCTCGACGTACCATTTCAGGAGTTGCACCCTACAGTGAAGGGGCTATACGCGAAGCAATTATTGATCAATTGCAAGCAAGCGGACAATTTACAATGGACGTATCTTTTGGAAAATCATGGAAGTTAAACAACTACTTCCCTGCTATGAAAAAGCAAACATTCTTCTTGATAAACCTTGGTGTAAACAATGTATTAAACAACAAAAACATTATTACTAACGGTTACGAACAGCTGCGTTTCGACTTTGCTGAAAAGAACATCAATAAGTTTGCACCAAAAGCCTATTATGGATTTGGCACTAACTACTTCATCAACTTTACACTTCGTTTCAATTAACAAAACAAAAAACCGATAAACATCAATTATATGATACTTCGTAAAAAATTCCAATTTAATGCATGGTTAATCTTAGCTGCTTTAACAATTGCATTTACATTTAACGCTTGTCGTGATGACCAATTCGATGAGCCACCAGTAACAGGTACTGATCCTGGTTTAACTGTAAATATGACTTTAGATTCATTAAAGACAATTTACAAGTCGCAATTAACGAGTTATTCTGCAATTCCATATATTAAAATTACCAACGATTGGACGATTAAAGCAACGGTAATTGGTGATGATAAAAGTGGAAATCTTTACAAAACAATGATTGTAGATGATGGTACTGCTGGTATTGCTATTAAATTAGATATTTCCAATTTTTATACAGATTATCCGGTAGGACGTGAAGTTTACATCAAACTTAATGGCTTAACATTAAGCTACTACGGTGGATTAGTACAAATTGGTGGATTTAAAGATACCGTGAATGCTTCTCCTAGTTTAGCTTCAATACCTGCATCTTTAGTTCGTAATTATATCATTGGTGGTACGTGGGGGCATACAGTTACTCCGCACCCTGTAAACTTTGCAGACCTTGGAGCAGATGGTAAAAGTGCTGCTGCTTACAAATGGCAAAGTCGTTTAGTGAGCATTGAAAAAGTTCAGTTTCAATCGGCAGATGCAGGACAAGTTTGGGCTAACCAACCAGCCCTTGCATCGGTCAATCGTTTATTGGAGTGTTGTTATTCATTCTCATCTTCAATTGGAGGTGTGATTGTAAGAACAAGTGGATATGCAGACTTTGCCAATGATTTAACACCAACAACATCTGGAACTATCATCGGAATTTACAGTGTTTACAATACCGACAAACAATTATTAGTAAGAGACCCATCTGATTGTTTAATGGATACAGCTCGCTTTACATCTGGAGCTTGCGGTGCAGCACCTGTACCTCCTCCACCAGCAGCAACGATGACTTCAATAGCGAATATTCGTTCTCAATTTACAGGAACCTCTACAACTGTTAGTGGAAACTATAAAATCACTGGCGTTGTCATTTCAGATGCTGGAAACAATAATATAAACGGGCAAAATTTAGTAATTCAAGATGCAACAGGTGGAATATTGGTTCGTTTTGATGCTGCCCATTCTTATGTTTTAGGTGATTCAGTTGTTGTAAATGTGACTGGCCAAACCCTATCTGAATACAATGGGTTATTAGAAGTTGGAGGGACTTCTCCATCAGTTCCATTAGCCTATTCATCAAAAGTTGGAACTGGAACTATCGCTCCTAGAGTAGTGACTGCTGCCGATTTAATTGCTAACATGGCAGCAAGTCAAAGTTGGGAATCAACATTAGTAAAAATTAATAATGTTACCTTCTCTACAACCACCTTCGGAACGACAACTACGGTTACAGATCCAACTGGGACAGTGGCTTTATATACTCGTTCTGCGGCATCTTTTAGTGGAGCAGCGATTCCTTCTGGAACCTCAGTAACTGCAATTGTTTCTGAATTTAACGGTGTACAATTAACAGCACGTTCTGCAAGTGACGTACAGTAAAAAATAAATATTTTATTTAAAGCCGCCTCCAACAGGGCGGCTTTTTTTTTGAATTTAATTATTGCGATTTATCGTTTTTAAAATAATGGAATATTACTTTTGCACCCTTCAATCCCCTAAATAATTGCCTTGCTATGAATAAGACGATCAAATCGGCATTACTATCTGTTTTTCATAAGGACGGACTCGACCAACTAGTAACCTCGCTGCATAAAAATAATGTTCAGTTATATGCAACAGGTGGCACCTTCGACTTTATTCAAGCGATGAATATTCCAGTTATACCGGTAGAAAATATCACGGGCTATCCTTCTATTTTGGATGGTCGTGTAAAAACTTTGCACCCTGCTGTATTTGGAGGCATATTAGCCATTCGAGACAACGAAGAGCACAAGGCACAAATGGAAAAATATCAACTTCCATTCATTGATTTAGTGGTTGTTGATTTATACCCTTTTGAAAAGACTGTTAGTACGGGTGCAACAGAAGAAGACATTATTGAGAAAATTGATATTGGTGGTATCTCTCTAATAAGAGGCGCTGCGAAAAATTTTAATGATGTAGTGATTATTCCTTCAGTAAACGACTATTCAACGCTGCAAAATATTTTAGATCATCAAGCCGCAACAACCTCCCTTGAACAAAGAAAAAATCTGGCTATGCGCGCATTTGCTGTGAGTAGTCAGTATGACGGAGCTATTTATTCATGGTTTAGCCAATCAAATAATAAAGTATTGCGTTATGGAGAAAACCCTCATCAGAAAGCATCTTTTTCAGGTGATTTATCCGCCTTATTTGAGCAATTAAACGGGAAAGAGCTTTCCTACAACAACTTATTAGATGTAGATGCAGCCTTAGGTCTAATACAAGAATTTAATGAACCAACTGCCGCTGTGATAAAGCACAATAATGCCTGTGGGATTGCAACAAGACCAACCATCAAAGAAGCTTGGGATGCAGCTTTAGCTGGCGACCCGGTTTCAGCATTTGGAGGAGTTATCGCTGCTAATCAGCCTATCGATAAAGAAACAGCCCAAGAAATCAATAAATTGTTTTTTGAAATTCTTTGTGCACCGGGGTTTTCAGAAGAGGCCTTGGCCATACTTCAATCGAAAAAGAACAGAATTATCTTACAAACGAAGCCATTTACCTTTCCTTCATCCAATGTGCGAAGTATTTTAAATGGAGTTTTAGTGCAGGAAAGAGATCATCACACAGAATGCAAAAATGATTTAAAATTTGTAACCAACGTACAGCCCTCAGAGCAAGAAATCAATGATTTATTATTTGCTGCCAAAGTGGTAAAACACACGAAGAGCAATGCCATTGTTTTAGTAAAAAACGGACAGCTTTGTGCCAGTGGAACTGGACAAACATCTCGCATCGATGCGCTTCAACAAGCAATTGCAAAAGCAGCACATTTCGGTTTTGACCTTCAAGGAGCGGTAATGGCATCGGATGCCTTTTTCCCCTTCCCAGACTGCGTTGAAATTGCGGCCAAGGCAGGAATCACTTCGGTAATACAGCCAGGAGGCTCATTAAAAGACCAGGATTCTATCGATAAATGCAATGAATTAAAAATTTCGATGGCGATGACAGGTTTTCGTCATTTTAAACATTAAGATTGAAAAAAAATCAATAATTTCAACCACTTTTGCGTTATGAAAAACTTGCTTCATAACAAGCATTAGAAAATCATCAATCAAACAAATCAATCCGACAGATAAAATTGTCGTAAAAACAGAATAGAAGGCATGGGATTTTTTGACTTACTAACACAAGAAATAGCGATCGATTTAGGAACAGCCAATACGCTTATCATTCATAATGATAAAGTAGTGGTTGATGAACCATCGATTGTTGCAATAGACCGAACAACAGGAAAAGTAATTGCGGTTGGAAAGGCTGCAATGTTAATGCATGGTAAAACCCATGAAAATATAAAAACGGTTCGTCCTTTAAAAGATGGAGTAATTGCTGATTTCGAAGCAGCGGAGCAGATGATTAAAGGAATGATTCGTATGATAAATACAGGAAGCAAATTATTTTCACCATCATTGAGAATGGTAATTTGTATTCCATCAGGAATTACAGAGGTAGAAAAGCGTGCCGTTCGTGACTCAGCAGAACATGCAGGAGCGAAAGAAGTATATTTAATTCATGAGCCGATGGCAGCGGCGATTGGTATTGGTATCGATGTAGAAGAGCCAATGGGAAATATGATTATTGATATTGGTGGTGGTACTTCTGAAATTGCCGTTATTGCGTTAGGAGGAATAGTGTGTGATGAGAGTATTCGTATGGCGGGTGATGGATTTACAACAGATATCTGGGATTATATGCGTCGCCAGCACAACATTTTAATTGGAGAACGTACAGCAGAGCGAATTAAAATTGAGGTTGGTTCTGCCCTACCTGAGTTAGATAATCCTCCAGCAGATTTTGCGGTTCATGGCCGCGACTTAATGACGGGTATTCCGAAAGAAATTGTAGTAAGCTACCCAGAAATTGCTCATGCATTGGATAAATCAATTAGCAGTATAGAAGAATCTATATTAAAAGCTTTAGAAGATACACCTCCTGAATTAGCAGCTGATATTTTCCGTACAGGAATTTACTTGACGGGTGGTGGAGCATTACTTCGTGGCTTAGATAAGCGAATTTCAATGAAGACAAAACTTCCGGTTCATGTGGCTGAAGACCCGCTTCGTGCCGTTGTACGTGGGACAGGAATTGCGTTAAAAAATATCCACCGATTTAAATTCTTACAACACTAATCATTTCTTTTATTATCAATAAAGAAATCAGAAAGGAATGAGGACGCTTTTTGAACTGTTATGGCGCAACCACTTTGTGTTGCTATTTGTGGCCATACAGTCATTTTGCATTTATTTGATTGTGCAAAACAATCGATATCAGCATGCTTCTTTTTTTAATTCTTCGAATGCCGCAGTTGCAAAAATTAACGAGGGTGTCACCTACTTTAAAGAGTACATTCACCTTCGAGAAAACAATCAATTGTTAGCAAATGAAAATGCTCAACTGCGAAATGTGATTAGTACCATTACACAACCGAAAGACACTTCCAAGCCTTACATAGTAGATACCTTACAGAAGCAGCAGTACACATACATCACGGCAAAAGTGGTAAACAGCACTTCTTCATTACCCAATAACTACCTTACAATTAATAAGGGAACGCTCGATGGAATTAAGCCAGAAATGGGTGTGATTTGTGGCAGTGGCGTTGTTGGAATTGTTCAGCAGGTCAGTGAACATTACAGCACGGTCATGACGCTGTTACATACCAAATCATCGGTAAGTGCTAAAATCAACGCCAATGGATTTTATGGATCTTTGGTATGGGGCGAAGAAGGAAATCCGCATGAATCCTTATTAAAAGACATCGATAAAACAGTGCCTGTTAAAAAGGGTGACACCATTTCAACAACAGAATTTTCTGCATTATTTCCTGCAGGAATTATCATTGGAAAAGTAATTGAAACCAAGCTTAACCCGGGTTCAAATTTCAATGCCATTAAAGTACGACTCAGCACTAACTTCGACAATTTAAGTTATGTGTATGTTATCGATAATTTGAAGAAAAACGAACAGAGAAATCTGGAAGAATCCACTCAAAAAGCAAACGATAAATGATCATTAACATACTTCAAATTCTATTAAGATTTATTGTTCTTATTATTATACAAGTACTAATTCTTAATAACATCCAATTAGGAGGAGTTGTTAATCCGTATTTATACGTGTTGTTTTTATTGACATTGCCTGTTCAAACACCTCGTGTACTTTTATTATTTATCGGATTTATTTTGGGCATAAGCATCGATTTATTTCAAAATTCCATGGGTATTCATGCCTTTGCTTGTGTTCTTATTGCCTTTATCAGACCATCCTGGTTAAAGATAGTTGCGCCCCGCGATGGATTCGAACCGGACGAATCGCCAGAAATTAAAAAATTCGGATTTCGCTGGTTTTTAGTTTATGCCTCCGTGTTAGTTTTCGTACATCACTTTGTAATATTCAACTTAGAAATTTTTCGGTTTAGTGATTTTTTAGCCACACAATTAAGAGTTATTTATAGTAGTATTTTTACCATTACCTTGATTATAATTTCTCAGTATTTACTATATCGTCCTGAGAAATAATTACGGTAATAATTGATCATCCACTAATAATTATTGACAGCAACTATTTTTTTAATTTTCTTCCTTTATAATTAAAATCTGAATTAGATTTGTAAAGAGATGAGCAACACGTCAGGAAGGAATCAGCAAGTAATAGTAGCAGGTATTTTCACCTCTTTGATTATTATTTTCATTCTACGACTTTTTTACATTCAGCTCATTGAAGAATCGTACACCGTATCGGCCAATAACAATGTACTACGTTACATGACCGATTATCCTGCACGAGGAATGGTTTATGATCGTAATGGAAAAATACTGGCATTTAATCAGGCCGTATACGATTTGATGGTCATACCAAGACAGGTGAAAGAAATTGACACGACTGATTTTTGTAATCTATTGGACATTACAAAAGAGGATTTCTTAGATAAAATTCAGAAAGCAAAAAGTTACTCACGCATTCGACCATCTATTTTTGAAAAGCAAATTTCGGCCGAGACCTATGCCACCTTGCAGGAAAAACTTTTTAAGTTCAAAGGATTTTATGTTCAGCCTCGTACCATTCGAAAATATCCAAACAATACAGCTTCTCACGTTCTAGGTTACATTGGGGAGGTGACGGATAAATTAATTGCCAGCAATCCTTATTACCGACAAGGCGATTATATCGGAACCAGTGGTATTGAACAGAGTTACGAAGAAGAATTGAGAGGTGTTAGAGGAGTAAGGATTGTGATGGTGGATGTATTTAATCGTGAAAAAGGCAGTTATAAAAATGGTGTTTATGATACCGTTGCTGTGGCAGGGGCAAATTTAGTTGCAACACTTGATGCCGATTTACAAGCTTACGGCGAGAAACTCATGGCCAATAAAATTGGCGCCTTAGTAGCCATTGAACCCAAAACTGGTGAAATTCTTTCCATGATTTCTAGTCCATCATACGATCCCAATTTATTAGTAGGCAGAGCTCGATCGAAAAATTATGGATACTTATTGAAAGAACCTTCAAAGCCATTATTTAATCGTGCAATGCAGGCTTATTATCCTCCCGGCTCAACCTTTAAATTAACAAACGCATTAGCCGCTTTACAAGAGGGAATAATTAATCCTATGACCACCTTCCCTCACAGTTTTGTGATTGGCTCACACAGTGTGCATTGTCATGGGCATCCACCAATTGCTTTAGAAGGTGCTATTCAGTATTCATGTAATCCTTATTTCTGTAATACATTCAGGGCTTTTGTTGACAATAATAAATTTCCTGACAGTGAAACTGGCTACAATACTTGGCGAGCCTATCAAGAAAGCTTTGGTATCGGAAATAAAATTGGTGTTGATTTACCACATGAGTTAAAAGGATTGCTGCCGACTACCACCTTTTATGACAAGTATTATGGGCGGCATCATTGGAAAGCTTCCACAATTTACTCGTTGGGAATTGGGCAAGGCGAATTAGGAATTACACCACTTCAAATGGCTAATGTGATGTGCATCATTGCCAATAAAGGATATTATTATACGCCACACATTATTAAAAAAATTGCTGGCAAAACCAATACTACAAGAAATTTAACTGTTAAACATTACACAAAAATTTCAGAAACTAATTTTAATGTAGTTCAGGATGGTATGCAGAAAGTGGTTGAAGCGGGGACTGCACGAATTGCGCAATTCAGAGAAGTTGTTATTTGTGGAAAGACTGGTACTGCACAAAATCCACATGGCAAAGATCACTCCTTGTTTGTAGGTTTTGCTCCGCGTGACAATCCACGTATAGCCATTGCCGTTATGGTAGAGAATGCTGGATTTGGAGCAGCATGGGCGGCACCTATAGCCAGTTTAATGATGGAAAAATACTTATACGATTCTATATCTCGTCCAGCTATTGAAGAGCGGATGTTAAATGGTAATTTAATCCACATGATTAACAACTCACTTGAGAAAAAAGAGGAAGATGATGATGCGCACTTATTGGGCCCTTCATTAAACGATTTACTTCCGGAACTAGAGTTGCATGATTGGGAAGTTGCTGAAAATACTCAACCATTTCAAAAAGATAATAGTCATCAAGGGGATAAACCAATGTCTAATACAATGTGGTTTGACATTTTCAATTTTGACATACTTTCTAAAATTAAAAAAACCGAGCATCTTTCATAACACGTGAGGCAACAAAAAAACATATTCGAAAACATTGACTGGGTATTGGTTTCCTTTTACCTTGTTTTTGTTTTGATGGGTTGGATGAATATTTATGCTGCTGTTTATAATGAAGAGCATAGCAACATATTTGACATGACTCAAAATTATGGTAAGCAGCTGATGTGGATTGGCACTGCATTGCTGATTGGGTTGGCTATATTAGTAATTGATGGGAAGTTCTTTGCTTCCTTCTCCTACCCTATATATGGAACCGTATTATTGATGTTATTAGTGGTGTTAGCCATTGCTAAAAATGTTCAGGGAGCAAGGTCATGGATCGAAATTGGCTCGTTTAAATTACAACCCTCAGAATTTGCCAAGTTTGCAACCAGTATGGCCTTGGCAAAATATTTAAGTACCCTCAACATACGAATGCAGGACACCAAAACAAAATTGACTGCTGGTGCTTTGATATTAATTCCAATGGCTTTTATTTTACTGCAAAATGATACAGGATCTGCCTTAGTATTTTGCGCATTTATTTTCGTTTTATTTAGAGAGGGGCTTTCACAAAACTTTTTAATATTCGGATTCTTAGGTGCCGTATTATTTGTATTGGCTTTAATGGTTCCTGCTACTATTTTAATGGGAGTTATTGGAGGCATCGGATTACTCTCCTATATCCTGATGCGTAAAACCAAAAGCAATCTCATCACCATTGGTTTAATTACAGTTCTTAGCTGTGGTGCTGTTTACTCTGTTGATTATGCTTATAATCATGTTTTACAAGCGCATCAAAGAGAAAGAATTGAAGTATTACTTGGAAAAAAATCAGATCCCAAAGGGGCTGGCTACAATGTAAATCAATCGCTAATTGCAATAGGCTCAGGCGGATTTTTAGGAAAGGGTTATTTGCAAGGGACGCAAACGAAATACGATTTTGTGCCTGAGCAAAGTACCGATTTTATTTTTTGTACAGTTGGGGAAGAATGGGGATTTGCCGGGACAACCTTTGTACTTCTAATGTTCTTGGCTTTACTTTATCGAATTCTATTTATTGCAGAGCGACAACGTTCCACCTATACGCGTATTTATGCCTATGGAGTGGCCTCTATCATTTTCTTTCACGTGATGGTTAATGTAGGAATGGCTATTGGATTAGCACCTGTTATCGGAATTCCACTCCCCTTTTTTAGTTATGGAGGCTCATCCCTTTGGAGCTTTACCATTTTACTTTTTGTACTGATTAAGCTTGACAGTTATCGGATGTACGTACTTCGATAAATTAAGAAATGCTGTTGATTTTCAAATAATCGATGATAATTTGAGTGGCACCCTTGCGACTTTCCACGTAACGTTTATTTCCTTCGCAAACTGTTTTATAAGCATCTTCATCGTGCTCCAATTGATTAAAATGACTTAGAAGTTGTTCATTTGATTTAACAGAAAATGCACCACCTTGCTTTACCAACTCAACGGCTTCATTAAACTTTTTATAGTTAGGCCCGAAGAAAATAGGCATACCATAAACTGCTGCTTCCAAAACATTATGAATACCTACCCCAAATCCACCTCCAATGTACACGTAGTTAGCGTATTTATAAATCTGAGAGAGTAACCCAACGTTATCAATGATTAAAATAGAATAATTACTATTGGATGATTTTATCCATTCAGAATAACGAACAGTTTGGTTGGCGTGTTTAGCTTCTATACTCTTTAATTCTTCTTCTTTTATTTCATGAGGTGCGACAATAAATTTAAAATTGCCTCCTGCCTTAATGATCCATTCGTCCATAACTGATCGATCAGCATTCCATATAGACCCGAATACAATCAATTTTTTATCACGCTTAAATTTTTCAATTTCGAATAGTCCCTGGTGTTCATTAGCAATTTTAAAAACGGCATCGAATCGCGTATCACCTGCTACGGTCACTTTTGCAATTGCATGCTTATACAACAAACGAAGAGAGGCCTGGTCTTGTACGAAAATATGAGTGTATCTCATTAACATCTGTTTAAAAAATCCTCCGTACCACTTAAAGAAAATTTGGTCGGGACGAAAAATTGCAGAGACACAAAAGAATGGGATTTTCTTCTTTGATAAATACCGTCCGTAGAAATACCAAAATTCATACTTTACAAAAAACACCATCTTCGGATTAATTGCTTTTACAAATCGTTTCGCTGCTCTGGGACCATCTAACGGCATATAAAAAACATAGTCGACTAAGGGTGTATTTTTTCTGATTTCATATCCCGATGGAGAAAAGAATGTTAATACAATTTTATAGTTTGGATAAGCCTCTTTCAAAGCCAATATCAGCGGTTTCCCTTGTTCAAATTCACCCAATGAAGCACAATGAACCCAAATACGAGATTCTTCTAACGATTTTAATTTCTTCCATTGAGGAGCAAGCGCTCTTCGTCCATGCAACCAAGCATGTGCTTTCTTGTTAAAAGGCGCAGCAATTTTAATTAATAATTTGTAAAGCTGTATTCCTAAATAATATAACGGCCAAAGTATATTCATTAATACGTGTAAAATTTTTCAGGTGCTTGTTTATAGAAAGGCATAACCCAACCCACTTTTATACCCATAAAGAGGTCAAAACGTTTCGAATTATCTGCAATTCCTGAACTAAAATTGTAGGTACGTTTCCCAGAAGTAAAGCCTTCTATGAATTCAAATCCACCGAAAAAATTCACCAATCGTTTGTTACCTAAATACTGATACCCGACAAATTGCTTTGCAGCGATTCCATTGGTCAATCGGTCGTATCCGCTCAAATAATCTCCTCGAAGTGCAGGGACTGTTTTTTTCTTGTCTTCAATTCGGATTTTATGCTGCAAAAAGCCAACTCCGGCTTGAACCAAAATCCCGCAATTAGGATTAGGCCCTTTGTAAGGAAAAATTTTACCCACATTACCAAATGCAGTATAACCTCTTTCATAAACTCGGATATCGGCATACAAACCATCACTTCCAACAATATAACCACCATCTACCGTTAATCCTGAAAAGATCGTTGTCTCTTTAATTTTAGAACCAAAAAGAAAGTTCCCTTCGAGCGAAAAAAGCCAATTATGCGCAGTTTTAATTCCGACCGAAACACCTACAGTTGAATTATTCCCGAATCGTTTGGCTAAATCGCCACCAGGTATTTGGAAGGACACATTTGGCGAAACTAAAACGCATTTAATGATCGAATCTTTAACACTCGATTGCGCATTAATCTTCGTCCATCCGAAGAAAACTAAAACCAAAACCAGAAGACACCTTTTCATGCCCCAAAACTACTAAAATTCAAGACAATAATTCAAACTGATTTTAAGAGGAAAAATACTATCTTCGCAAAGCTATTTTAAGGGGAAACTTTCTCCATCAAAAAACTTTAATTAATTGACAATGGAAGCAGTAAAAAAAATGCAAATGGTGGACTTGTTAAGTCAGTACCATAAAATCAAAGAAGAAATTGACCAAGCTATATTAAATGTTGTTACTTCATCGGCCTATATCAATGGACCAGAGGTAAAAACATTTGCGAAAGAATTAGAAACGTACATGGGAGTAAAACATGTTATTCCTTGTGCTAATGGGACTGATGCATTACAGATTGCTATGATGGCATTAGATTTAAAACCAGGTGATGAAGTCATCACCGCTAGCTTTACCTATGTTGCAACGGCAGAAGTGATTGCTCTATTACAATTGAAGCCGGTATTAGTTGATGTTTACAATGATGATTTCACCATCGATTGTGAAGCAATCGAGAAAGCGATTACATCAAAAACAAAAGCAATTGTACCTGTTCACTTATTTGGTCAATGCGCTGATATGAATCGTGTAATGGAAATTGCGAAGAAGCATAATTTGTTTGTGATTGAAGATACAGCACAGGCAATTGGAGCAGACTTTACAATGGCCGATGGAAGCGTTTGCAAGGCAGGAACGATTGGGACGATTGGAACTACCTCTTTTTTCCCTTCTAAAAATTTGGGGTGCATGGGTGATGGTGGAGCAATTTTTACAAATGATGACCAGTTAGCCGCTCGACTGCGAATGATTGCTAATCATGGACAATCGGTGCAGTATGTGCACGATGATATTGGCGTCAACTCTCGTTTAGACAGTATGCAAGCAGCTATTTTACGAGTGAAACTTCCTCACTTAAACGAATACTGTGCTGCACGTCAGAAGGCTGCAGCTTTTTATGACCATGCATTTGCAAATCATCCTAAGATTAAAACGCCTGCACGTCAGAAAAATTCTACGCATGTATTTCATCAATATACTCTTGTGTTGAACGGGGTTGATCGTGCTGCATTAAGAGCTTTCTTAGAAACGAAAGGCATTCCTAGTATGATATATTATCCTATTCCTTTACACATGCAAAAGGCGTATATGGATCCACGTTATAAAGCTGGTGACTTCCCTGTGACAGAGCATTTATGTGCAAATGTAATTTCACTTCCAATGCATACCGAGTTAACTACTGACGATTTACAGTATATAACTGATGCTGTTCTAGAATTCCTTAATCAATAGATTTTGATAATAGTTGTAACATAAAAAGTTCAAGTCAGTAAAAAGCCACTTCTTAAAGAATAACACAATGAATATAGCAGTAGTAGGTACAGGATATGTAGGATTAGTTACAGGAACTTGTTTTGCAGAAAATGGCAATCACGTTGTTTGCGTAGATATTGATGCAGCCAAGGTAGAGAAAATGAAAAGTGGAATTATTCCAATTTATGAACCGCATTTAGATGTTTTGTTTGAAAGAAACATCAAGCAAAACAGATTAAAGTTTACTACCAACTTAGAAGAAGCCATAAAAGATGCAACAATCATTTTTCTTGCTCTTCCCACTCCTCCAGGAGAAGATGGATCTGCTGACTTATCCTATGTTTTAGGAGTAGCAAAGCAGCTAGGAAAAATTATTAGCGACTATAAAATTATCATTAACAAAAGTACGGTGCCTGTTGGAACAGCAGAGAAAGTTCGTGCAGCTGTTGCAGAAAATGCAATGTGTGAATTTGATGTAATCTCTAATCCTGAATTTTTAAGAGAAGGATTTGCAGTGGATGATTTTATGAAGCCTGATCGTGTCGTAATTGGAACTAAGAGTGAAAAGGCAAAAAAAATAATGAGTGATTTGTATGCACCATTTGTTCGCCAGGGAAATCCGATTTACTTTATGGATGAGCGTTCATCTGAGTTGACTAAATACGCTGCCAATGCATTTCTTGCTACGAAAATTACGTTCATGAATGAGATTGCTAATTTGTGTGAGCGTGTTGGAGCGAATGTAGATTCAGTACGAATTGGAATTGGTTCTGATGATAGAATTGGAAAACGATTTTTATTTGCTGGAATTGGCTACGGCGGAAGTTGTTTTCCAAAAGATGTACAAGCATTAGCAAAAACATCAAGTGAGTACAATTACGATTTTCAGATTTTAAATTCGGTGATGGCTGTTAATGAAAAACAGAAAATCACAATCGTAGAAAAAATAAAATCTTTTTATAACAATCAGCTACAAGGGAAAAAATTTGCTCTATGGGGTTTAGCTTTTAAACCAGATACAGATGATATTCGTGAGGCGCCAGCATTGTACATCATTCGCGAACTGTTAGAGGCAGGAGCAAGCATATCTACATTTGACCCGGAGGCGATGCCGAATGTAAAGAAGCTACTAGGTGATAAAATCGAATTTACTAACGATCAGTATGAAGCATTGCAAGGTGCGGATGCATTAATCATTGCAACCGAGTGGTCTGTTTTCAGAACACCTGATTTCGAGAAGATGAATGGATTAATGAAATCGAAAGTAATATTTGATGGAAGAAACCTTTATGATTTACAACGCATGAATGACTTAGGCTACTATTACAACAGTGTTGGAAGAGATGTAGTAAATACCACTAATTAAGAATGGAAAACAAACGTGTATTAATAACTGGCGCTGCGGGGTTTTTAGGATCTCACTTATGCGACCGCTTTATCAAGGAAGGATTCGATGTTGTTGGGATGGACAATTTGATTACTGGCGATTTAAAAAATATCGAACATCTTTTCAAATTAAAAGAATTTGAATTTTACCATCACGACGTGAGTAAATTTGTTCATGTCCCTGGTAGAATAGATTATATATTACATTTTGCTTCTCCTGCTAGTCCTATTGATTACTTAAAAATTCCAATTCAAACTTTAAAGGTTGGTTCTTTAGGTACTCATAATTTGCTGGGCTTCGCGAAGGTGAAGAAAGCAAGAATTTTAGTAGCCTCTACGAGTGAGGTTTATGGAGATCCAACGGTTCACCCGCAAACAGAAGACTATTGGGGCAATGTAAATCCGATTGGTCCGCGTGGTGTATATGATGAAGCAAAGCGTTTTCAGGAAGCGATAACAATGGCTTACCATACTTACCATAACTTAGAAACAAGAATTGTAAGAATATTTAATACTTACGGTCCGCGTATGCGACTTAATGACGGACGTGTGCTACCTGCATTTATCGGACAGGCATTACGTGGGGAAGATTTAACGGTATTTGGTGATGGATCACAGACTCGTTCGTTTTGTTATGTAGATGATTTGATTGAAGGCATATATCGCTTATTAATGAGTGATTATGTTTATCCAGTGAATATTGGAAACCCTCAGGAAATTACGATACGTGAATTTGGCGAAGAGATTATTAAATTAACTGGCACGAAGCAAGAGTTAATTACGAAGCCGCTTCCACAAGATGACCCTAAGCAACGTAAACCAGACATTACAAAGGCAAGGGAAATTTTAGGTTGGGAACCCAAAGTGAGTAGAGAAGAAGGATTAAGAATCACTTATGAATATTTCAAAAATCTACCCCCTGAAGAATTAAATAAAACAGCACATCGATTCGCTTAAAAAAATCAAAATGGATTATATGGTTCACCCATCTGCTATTGTAGATGAAGGATGTAAAATTGGAAAAGGAACAAAGATCTGGCACTTCTCTCACATCATGCCTAATTGCGAAATAGGTGAGAATTGCAACATCGGACAAAATGTAGTTATATCGCCTCAAGTAATTTTAGGCAACAATGTGAAAGTACAAAACAATGTTTCTATTTATACTGGAGTAATCTGTGAAGATGATGTTTTCTTAGGACCCAGCATGGTATTTACGAATGTGATAAATCCTAGAAGCGCTGTTAACCGCAGAGATCAATACTTGAAAACCACTGTAAAGAAAGGCGCATCTATTGGAGCGAATGCAACCATTGTTTGCGGTCATGATATTGGCGCTTTTGCTTTTATTGGAGCAGGTGCAGTGGTTACTAAAAATGTTCCCGACTATGCATTAGTGATTGGAAATCCTGCACGACAAACAGGATGGATGAGTGAATATGGACATAAGTTAAAATTTGATACCGAAGGAATAGCGGTTTGTCCAGAGAGTAATGATCGGTATCAACTAAAAAATAATCAAGTAACCAAGTTGTAGTAAAATGAAAGATTATCAAAACAAAAAAATAAAATTTGCAGTAATAGGCTGTGGTCATATTGGTAAACGTCATGCAGAAATGATCAGACGAAATGACGAAGCTGAACTTATTGCCATGTGCGATATTCGACCAAAACAAGAATGTGGTCTTGATGCATTTGATGGTGTGAACTTTTATCAATCGCCAGAGGAGATGTTAAATCAACATCCTGATGTGGATGTTGTAAATGTTTGTTCGCCGAATGGGTTGCATGCAGAACATTCTTTAAAAGCTTTAGACTTTCAAAAGCATGTTGTTTGTGAAAAACCAATGGCAATCAATAAAGCAGATTGCGAAAAAGTAATTTATAAGGCTTTACAAGTATCTAGAAATGTATTTGGGGTAATGCAGAACCGTTACTCCCCTCCTTCAGTTTGGTTGAAAGATGTTATTTCAAATAAACGACTTGGAGAAATTTATATGGTACAGTTAAATTGTTTCTGGAACCGTGACGAACGATATTATACGGGAAAGAACTGGAAAGGAACAAGTGATTTAGATGGTGGTACATTGTTCACTCAATTTTCTCACTTTATCGATATTATGTATTGGGTATTTGGTGATATCACAGATATCAATGGAGTATTTGCAGATTTCAATCACGAAAACTCTACCTCCTTTGAAGATTCAGGGATTGTGAATTTTAAATTTGTGAATGGAGGTATGGGATGTATTAATTACTCTACATCTGTTTGGGACAAGAACCTAGAAAGTAGTATTACTGTAATCGGAAGTAATGGAAGTATAAAAGTAGGTGGTCAGTATATGAATGAAGTGGAATACTGTCATATTAAAGATTATGAAATGCCAGAACTACCTCCTGCGAATCCTGCTAACGACTACGGTCATTATAAAGGATCTGCGGCGAATCATCATTACATTATTGAAAATGTAATCGATACCTTAAAAGAGCGAAACACGATGACCACGAATGCGCTGGAAGGATTAAAAGTGGTTGAAATAATAGAACGCATTTACTCATTAAGAAAAATTAATAAAAAAGAAATCCGTTTCAATCATGTATAACGAGTTAATTAAAAAAGAAAAGAAGCTGGCTGTCATCGGTCTTGGATATGTCGGATTGCCGATAGCGTTAGAATTTGCAAAGAAAATATCTGTTATTGGTTTTGATATTAATGCGCAACGTGTAGAGATGATGCGTAATAAGATTGATCCGAGTGGTGAATTAGAGAGCAGTGCATTTGATAATTGCGATATTCAATTCACTAATTCAATTGATGTTTTGCGAGAAGCCAACTTTTTTATTGTGGCCGTTCCTACTCCAATTGATGATCATAATTTACCTGACTTAAAACCATTATTAGGAGCGAGCAAGTCAATTGCAGCAGCACTTAAAAAAGGCGATTATGTGGTTTATGAATCTACTGTATATCCTGGATGTACTGAAGACGATTGCATTCCTGTTCTAGAAGAGATTACAGGGTTAAAATACATTACTGATTTCAAAGTTGGATATTCGCCAGAAAGAATTAATCCGGGTGATAAAGAACATACCTTAGCCAAAATCACCAAAGTTGTTTCGGGCTGCGATGCAGAATCGGCAGAAGAGATTGCAAAGGTTTATGAAATTGTTGTAGAAGCCGGTGTTCACAAAGCGAGTTCAATTAAAGTAGCAGAGGCTGCTAAAATTATTGAAAATACTCAGCGTGATGTAAATATTGCTTTGATGAATGAGCTTTCCATCATTTTCAATAAAATGGGAATTAATACTTATGAAGTATTAGAAGCCGCTGGAACTAAATGGAACTTTTTAAAATTTATGCCTGGCTTAGTAGGCGGACATTGTATCGGTGTTGATCCGTATTACTTAACCTATAAAGCACAAGAGTTAGGATATCATGCGCAGATAATCAATTCTGGTAGATATGTGAATGACTCTATGGGGTTTTATGTAGCCAAGCAGACGGTAAAAAAATTAATTGCTCTTGGTATTGATATCAATAAGAGTCGTGTTTTAGTGATGGGTGCCACGTTCAAAGAAGATGTAGAAGACATTCGTAACTCGAAAGTTGTAGATGTGATAAATGAATTTAAATCTTATGGTGTTGCTGTAGATGTAATTGACCCTCGTGCAAGCAGTGAAGAACTTAAGCATGAATATGGCTTTGAATTAGTAGCAGAGCCAGGAACCGGTTACGATGCAATTGTTGTAGCTGTTAATCATAAAGAATATAAAAACTTTACAGAAGCTGATTTCAAAAAATTAGGTTCAGAAAAAGCCATTATCGTTGACTTAAAAGGAATTTTAAGAGGAAAGATCAGCGAATTAAATTACTGGAGTTTATAATTTATTGAATGAATAATAAGCATCGAATAGTAATCACTGGTGGAACCGGTTATATTGGTTCTCATACGGCTGTGGAATTAATTCAGAAAGGATATGAAGTATTAATCATTGATAACCTTTCAAACTCCTATGCTGAAGTGATTGATTCGATAGAAACAATTACAGGTACAAGACCTGCATTTTACAATATCGATTTAAACGATAATGAATTAGTGCAGAATTTCTTTAATACTAATCAAGTTGATGCGGTTATTCATTTTGCTGCGTTTAAATCAGTAGGAGAAAGTGTTTCGCATCCTTCCTTGTATTACAGAAACAACATCAACTCATTACTTAATGTAATTGATGCTTGCAATGAAAAAGGAATATCCAAATTTGTTTATTCCTCCTCTTGCTCTGTTTACGGTGAGCCAGATACGTTACCAATTAATGAAACTGCTGTTATCAAACCTGCTGAAAGTCCGTATGCGAATACAAAAAAAATTGGAGAAGACATCCTCCACGATATTTCAAAAATTAGCAACATAAAATCGATTGCCCTCCGTTATTTTAATCCGGTAGGCGCTCATAAAAGTGCATTAATTGGAGAATATCCTGTAGGAACACCTTTGAATTTATTCCCTGTCATCACGCAATCAGTGATTGGCAAACGAGGACCTATTACTGTATTTGGTAACGATTATCAAACCATTGATGGTAGCTGCGTGAGAGACTACATTCATGTGGTAGATATTGCGCAAGCGCATGTTATTGCCATAGAACGTTTACTAAATCATCAAACCAAAGAACAGTTTGAAATTTTTAATTTAGGCACTGGTAATGGATTGACCGTATTAGAAGTCATTCATGCTTTTGAAAAATATACCGGCATCAAAGTCAACTATACTATTGGGCCTAGAAGAGCTGGTGACGTTGAAAAAGTGTATGCCGACACTACTAAAGCAAACGAAGTATTAAAATGGAAATCTGCTTTTACCCTACAAGACATGATTACTTCTGCTTGGGAGTGGGAAAAAAAATTAATGGAGCGTTCCGTGGGACTTAATCAAGCATCTATAAAATAAATGGGAAAAAAAATTCTAATCACAGGAGGTGCGGGATTCATTGGTTCGCATGTAGTACGAAGATTTGTAAATCGATATCCCGAGTATCAACTATTTAATCTTGATGCATTAACGTATGCAGGTAACTTAGCAAATTTAAAAGACATTGCTGATGCACCTAACTACTCCTTTATAAAAGGTGATATTACGGATAGCACCTTTATTCAAGCATTGTTTTCTGAATTGCAATTTGATGGTGTGATTCATTTGGCTGCTGAGTCGCATGTTGATCGAAGCATTGCTAATCCGATGTCGTTTGTTAATACCAACATCATTGGAACAGTCGTACTATTAAACGCTGCAAAAGCTGCATGGCAATCAAACCTTGAAGGCAAATTATTTTATCATATCAGCACTGATGAAGTGTATGGTAGCTTAGGAAAAGAAGGCTTCTTCACAGAAGAAACCAAATATGATCCACATAGTCCCTACTCTGCTTCAAAAGCAAGTTCAGACCATTTAGTTAGAGCTTATCACGATACTTATCAATTACCAATTGTTATTTCAAATTGTTCTAACAATTATGGCTCTTATCAATTTCCTGAAAAATTAATTCCATTAGCAATTAATAACATCATCCATCAAAAGCCTATTCCTGTATATGGCAAAGGTGATAATATTCGTGATTGGTTATTTGTTGAAGATCATGCTAGCGCAATCGATTTAATATTTCATAAAGGTAAAAATGGTTCTACCTATAATATTGGTGGGCATAACGAATGGACCAATATCGATTTGATTCATTTACTATGCAAAATCATGGATAAAAAACTAGGGAAAGAACCTGGAAGCACAAGTCAACTTATCACGTTTGTTAAAGACAGAGCTGGCCATGATTTACGATATGCTATTGATGCAACTAAACTAAAAGATGAATTAGGATGGATGCCATCCTTGCAGTTTGAAGAAGGACTAGAGAAAACTGTTGATTGGTATTTAGCCAACAATGAATGGATTCGTCAGGTGACCAGTGGAGAATATCAAAACTTTTACGAAAAGCAATATCATCAGCGCTGAGCAATAAACAAAAATATTATGTCAGAAATTAAAATGTACGACACTCCTTTTCATGAATCATCACTTTCCAACACTTGTGTATTGGTAACAGGTGGTGCGGGATTCATAGGTTCAAACATTGTAACATACTTACTTGCACATGGAGTAAAGAAGGTGCGCGTATTAGATAATTTAAGTAATGGATTTTTAAGAAATCTTGAAGCATTCCAAAACAATGCAGCCTTTGAATTTATGGAAGGTGATATAACGGTGATGGATGACTGCAAACGTGCTTGTGAAGGAATGGATTTAGTCACGCATCAAGCAGCTCTTGGATCAGTGCCACGTTCAATTAAAAACCCATTAGCTACAAGTGAAGCAAATACTACTGGCTTTTTAAATATTTTATTAGCAGCCAGAGATGCAGGTGTAAAACGATTTGTTTATGCAAGTTCCAGCTCGGTTTATGGAGATAGCATTGCTTCTCCAAAAAAGGAAGAAAATTTAGGAAATCCATTATCACCTTATGCCGTATCAAAACTCACCAACGAATTATATGCTCGAGTGTTTTCAATGCATTATGGAATTGAAACAATTGGATTACGTTACTTCAATGTATTCGGACCGAATCAAGATCCGAATGGACCTTATGCAGCGGCAATTCCTTTATTCATGAATGCACTGCTTTTTAATAAAGATGCGGTGATTTATGGAGATGGAGAGCAAACAAGAGATTTTACATTTGTCGAGAATGCTGTGCAAGCAAATATCCGCGCTTTATTCACTACGAATAAAGAAGCACTTAATCGCGTTTATAACGTAGCTGTTTCGGAAGCTGTTTCGGTGAATGACCTTTATAGGACCATTGCAACTATTGCTGGCAATGATAAAAAACCTGAATATGTAGCAGAACGAATGGGGGATATTAAAAACTCCTTGGCCGATATTTCATTGGCAGTAAAATATCTTGGATATGCACCACGATATAAATACAAAGAAGGATTAGCCATTACCGTTAACTGGTTTAAAAACACTTACAACAATGCTTAAATCTTTTTTTAATTTATTTACTTCAAAGAAGGAAGGAAATTTAATTGAAACAGATTTCTCATCCATTGGTGCGGATATGCATTCGCATTTAATTCCAGGCATTGATGATGGAGCGAAAACGATGGAAGATAGCATAGAGCTTATTCGATTTTTACATTCGAAGGGCTATTCAAAGTTGATTACCACTCCGCATATAATGAGTGATTATTTCAGAAATACTCCTGAAATAATTTTGGGTGGATTAGAACAAGTAAGATCGGCTATTAAAGAACAAAACATTCCTATACAGATTGATGCGGCAGCGGAATATTATGTAGATGATGGGTTTATCAGAAAATTAGAAGAAGAAAAATTATTAACCTTCGGAGATAATTATTTATTGATGGAAGTTTCTTACATCAACCCGCCTGAAAATATTAAAGAAGTATTTTTCCGTGCTCAGATATTAGGATATAAGCCTATACTGGCTCATCCTGAACGTTATCCTTTTTGGTACAGAAATGTAGAAGAATACCAACACTTCTACGATATGGGCGTTGTGCTTCAACTCAATTTAAATTCGTTAAGTGGTTACTACGGACCAGAAGCAAAAAAGATTGGCGAAAAGTTAATCGACATGCAGATAATTGGAGCCTTGGGTACGGATATGCATCATGGTAAACATGCAATGGCTTTGGATAAAGTCACGAGAGAGAAATACCTACAAAAGGCCTTTGAACTGCCATTAATCAACCGCTATTTATAAGTTGATTGTTTATAGCATTGCTTAATTACGTAATGTAAGATTACGTGTAAGATTTTTAGAAAAAAGTTCCCTAATTACTTTTAAATGATTGCATATTGCGAGGAGAAAATCATTATACACACTCTTATGCAACAATTTGAAATTGAACAACACTTAAATGTAACAGCAAAATTTGAACTTGTTAATGGATCCACTAAATATGGCGTCATCAACAAACAAATCGATGGTGAAAAAATCAAAAACGACTATTATTTCATTTCGCTTCAAAACGTAAAAAATTTCCAGAAGGCTGTTAGTCAGCGTAACTTTCAATTTTGCAAAGCACTGATGGAAAAAATCAACATTAAATTCATCAAATCAGTACAACCGATTTAACTAACGGTACTGGATACCCATTATTTCGCGCACTTCTTTTACAGTTACGGAAGAAGAGGCGTGAGCTTTTTCTTTACCGATTTGCATGACTTTGTTCAAGTATTGTTCATCAGCAGCGATTGCTTCAATTTTTTCACGTAGTGGAGCCACGAAGATTTCCATATCTTCCGCCAGTTGTTTTTTCAAATCGCCATAACGGATAGAACAATTATTATAGGCTTCATCAAAAAACTGAATAGTTTCTGGTTTCGAAACAACACTTAACAAAGTGAAGAGATTTTGAATTGATTCAGGCTTTGCCGAATTTGGTTCAGTAGGGCCGCTATCAGAAACGGCACGCATTATTTTTTTCTTCAACATTTCTGGCTTATCAGCAAGAAAAACTGCATTTCCTTCCCCCTCCGACTTTCCCATTTTTCCTGCTCCGTCTAATCCAGGGATTTTCACCAACTGCTCTCCAAAATTATAGGCAACAGGC
>JBJTMY010000250.1:0-29635 GCA_046073825.1 Bacteroidota bacterium | reverse complement strand
CACACGTTGTCGAGGCAAACCTTCGCGTAATGGATTCATAATCGGCACGTCTATATCCTCACTGCCTCGATGGCAACCTCAGTCACACGAACTTTAAAGAGTTAGTATCTGCATAGGCGTTAGTAAAGTTTCATAACCCATCGACATAAACGGCAAAGAAATTCCAGACCAATCTTTATCGCCAGTATTTTTAATTGGGTGATAAGTCGCCCCTGAAAGCTTGATACCTAAATCACTATCAATATGTAATTTCTTCAAACCGTCTAGATAGCGTTGAGGATTCTTCTGATAATATTTTGTGATAGCTGATGCTACTGCCACATTTGATGAATGAGCAAATGCTTCTTTCACTGGAACAAGATTTTTTCCCGCATGAGTATCTTCAATTGTACGATCTCCAAAGTTTTTTCTACCTCCATAAGTCGGAATTGTGTCATCAGGATTTAAAAATCCATCTTCCATTGCTACCATATAGGATGCAAGCTTAAATGTAGATCCCGGCTCTGTTGCATTACCAATTGCTACATTATAAGATTCTTCATAAACACCTTGACCGTTTTGCTTAAGATTAGCAATTGCTTTTACTTCACCCGTTGCAACTTCCATTAAGATAGCACAACCCATTTTTGCGTTATGCAACATTAAATTCTCCAATAATGCATTTTCTGCTACGTCTTGAATATTCACATCAATTGTTGTCACGATATCATTACCATCCTTCGGCTCGATTTCATTATCGTTATTAACAGGTTTCCATACAGAAGCAGAAATCCTTTGCATTAATCGCTTGCCTCTCACACCCTTTAAATAATTATTAAAAGCACCTTCAATCCCTACAGATGTAACGGAGGTATCGCTGACCTTAAATCCAACAGTTCTACTCGCCAATTCTTTAAATGGTTTTTCACGGCGACTAAGTTGCGTGATGATTAATCCACTGTTACTCTTCTTCAAATTAAAAATTGGGAAATTCACAATGGCATTTCGTTGTGCAAATGAAATATTTCGCTTAATTAAAAAATATCTGTTCTTTTCATTTCTTGCTTGACGCAACATTAATTTATAATCGTCTTTCGATTTGTCTTTAAACAAATCAGACAATGCTTGCGACAAACTATCAACCTTATCATTAAAAACTGAATTAGTAATAACAGGAGCCATTATATCTACATGAACATCGTAGCGAGGTAATGATGTAGCGAGCAAACTACCATCACATGCATAGATATTACCACGCATAGGTTCAATTTCTACAAATCTTAAATTAAGAGCCTGCTGCTTACTTCTCCACATATCCCCTTCCATTATCTGCACGCGGCCAATACTAAAAATGATGCAGAGCGCAAAAAGAATAAATCCCAGAAATACTAGGTTTACTCTTAACAATATGTCCTTTTTTTGCCCTGACCCTGACATTATATAATTTTAATTATTCGTGTTTGTGATAATTATTTTCTTAGGAGCTTCTTTACTTTCTTTCACTCCATACATTTCAATATTTTTTGCAACTTCAGTCATCTTGCATTTATACATCAAATCTGATTTCCCCGTAATAAACTCAGACCTTAACTCTTTTAATTCTTTATCTGTTTTATCTATTTCTCTTACAGTTTTATCTACCGAATAAGAATTCCAGATGTAGAACAAAGCAATAAATGTTAAATACAGAACGAATGGGATATTTTTAATTACCAAATCCCGATTAAACAAATTGAACACTCTAAATAAATTCATCAACCGTTCTGCTGAGAAACTAAACGTTGCCGACTTCTCTTTCACTTGCTCCTGCTCAACAGATGGCTTTTGCTCTACTTCTTTCTTCTTGATTGTATTCATTTCTTTTCAGCAATTCTTAATTTAGCACTGCGTGATCGTGTATTTGATTTTACTTCTTCTTCACTTGCCTCAATTGGTTTTTTGTTTATTGCTTTTAATGGAACTCCAATTACATTTCCAAAAAAATCTTTCTGCAATTCCCCTTCAACGCTTCCTTTATTAATGATGCTTTTTACAATTCGATCTTCCAATGAGTGATAACTCATCACCACTAAGCGCCCCCCTGGCTTTAAAACAGCGATTGCTTGCAACAACATTTCCTCTAATACCTTCAACTCTTGATTAACCTCAATTCTAATTGCTTGAAACAATTGAGCATAAAACGTATGCTCTTTGAATTTGGGGGCACAAGCACTAACCGCCTCTTTTAAGTCTTCCACTGTTACAATTCTTTTCAACTTGCGATTATCAACTATCAAATTAGCCAACCGATTTGCACACTTTAACTCTCCATAAGCTCTAAACAAATAAGCTAATTGCTTTTGATCGTATTCATTTAGGATATCCTCTGCCGTTAGGCCTTCCCTTCTATCCATACGCATATCTAGCTTTGTGTTAAATCGAATAGAAAAACCTCTTTCTCCTTCATCAAACTGATGTGACGAAACACCTAAATCCGCAAGCAAACCATCAATTTCAAAGACCCCTGCCGCATTTAATGCAGACTTTAACTCATTAAAATTTTTATTAATCAATAAAAACCGATCATCTACTGGCACATTTTGTAATGCATCTTCATCCTGATCAAATGCAATTAACTTCCCTCCCTTCATCGCCTTCAAAATCCCTCTCGAATGCCCACCACCACCAAAAGTCACATCTACATATACTCCACCCTCTTTAATATTGAGCCCCTCAACACATTCTGCCAGCATGACTGGTTCATGATACCCCACCTTCTTCTCCACTCTTATTGATTTTTCCCATTACCTTCTCACCCAAGTCCGAAATATCATCCGGCTCATTAGCGATCATTTCTTTATACTTTTCCTTCGACCATATTTCGATTTTCGAACCGAAAGCAGATAAAACCACTTCTTTATCGATACCCGCATGCTCACACAACGACTTCGGCAAAAGAATACGACCAGCAGCATCTAACTCAATCTCGGTAGCACCTCTAAAAAAATAACGCGCATACAATCGATTGTCCTTAACATCCAAATTCAACTTATTAACCTCAGCACTCACCTTCACCCATTCATCCATAGGATATAAGTGAAGACAGTTTTCATACCCACGGTTTACTACAAATTTCTCCTGTGCTTCAGGCGAAACTTTTTTACGGATAGCAGACGGCATGCTCAAACGCCCCTTCGCGTCTAGCTTACAATCGTATTCTCCTAAAAACTGTGTCATGCGTTTTGAATATTTCCCACTATCTGTGGCTCGGATGTAAAAATAAACGATTTTCTCCCACTTTTTACCACTTTCTCCCACTTTGTTTAAAACTTTATGTATTAAATTGATAGTCAATACACTTATAAACAAACATGACTAGCACCTATTGATGGTTAAAAAACAGAACAGTAGCAAATACAAAAGATTGTTTAACAGTCTTTTAAAATCAATTACTAGGGTCAATTCCACTAATTTTACAGGAATATTCGTCTTTAAAATCAAGCAATAACTAGGTAAATTTTATCAAAGTGGTAAAAAATGGAACGCAAACTAAAAATCAGACTTATACTACTGATAAACTGTTATTTATACCTAAATATCGAAAAAGCACTATTTCACAACCTTCCCACTTTGTCACACTAAAGACTTTCTACCAACATTATCAGTAAATGAATTACATAACTATTTTTGCGGGACATGGAAACAACAACGAAAGACTTTATCAATGTTGAAGAAATTTTGGCTGCAAAAAACCCTCAATTACTGAAGGTTCTACCAGGTTTTTTATTGAAGTATCTTAAACGAATCATTCATCAGGATTTTGTGAATGATTTCATTCGTAAAAACGGACATAAAAACTCGTTTGAATTTGCGGACGCCATCATTCACGATTTTGGTCCTGTTGTCACATTCAAGGGTCTTGAAAATCTACCGGAGAGCAATGGTGCCATAGTCGCTTCCAATCATCCCCTAGGAGGATTAGATGCAATTGCTTTAATTCAAACAGTTGGAAAAAAAAGACGCGACATCAAGTTTATTGTAAACGACATACTTCTTAATCTAAAAAATTTCGAAAACGAATTTATCGGAGTTAATAAGCATGGGAAAAACGCAGTCACTACACTTGATAATATCGATAAGCAATACAATTCTAATCAAATTGTATTAATATTCCCGGCAGGCCTAGTTTCTCGCAAGCAGCAAAAAGGAATTATTAAAGACCTAGAATGGAAAAAGAGTTTTATCACGAAGGCTAAAAAATTTAATCGCCCAATCATTCCTGTGCATATTACGGGAACGAACTCTGCTTTTTTTTATAATTTGTCAAAACTTCGTAACTACTTCGGAATAAAAGCAAACATTGAAATGCTTTACTTGATGGATGAAATGTATAACCAGAGAGGAAAATCTATTCACATCACATTTGGAAAACCAATATCACCTGAAGCTTTTACAAATGAAAAAACAGATTTTCAATGGGCGCAGCAGTTGAAAGAATTTATTTACAATCATCAATCAAATTTAAATGATGCCATTTTTAAGCAAGCTTAGTTTTGGCTATCTTTGATTTTTATTTAATATCATAAAATGAATCCATTAATTGAACCTGTCGAATTATCGTTACTCAAGTTAGAGTTAAACGAAAAGACTTTTTTACGCTCAACGAATAATGGTGGCAACTATATTTATGATGTAAACATTCATAATTCACCCAATACACTTAGAGAAATCGGAAGATTAAGAGAATTAACTTTCAGAGAAGCGGGAGGAGGAACAGGACTTGATTGCGATTTAGATGATCTTGATACATGTGAAACCTGCTACCAACAATTAATTGTATGGAATCCTGAGGAACAAGAAATCGTAGGTGGGTACCGTTATATACGATGTGGTGATGCAGCTGTTGATGTACATGGCAACTATCATTTAGCCACTACCGAGTTGTTTCATTTTTCGGATAAATTCAAAAAAGATTTTTTACCCTACACCATAGAATTAGGTCGTTCTTTTGTGCAGCCAAAATATCAACCACGTCCGGAAAATAGAAGAGGATTATTTTCATTGGATAATTTATGGGATGGACTTGGCGCTCTTGTAATTGAAAACCCAGATATAAAATACTTTTTTGGAAAAGTAACGATGTATCGTCATTTTAATTTGTTGGCGAGAGATTATATTCTCTCTTTTATGCATCATTATTTTACTGATGTTGACCAATTAGTAACTCCGATATATCCACTCCCAATCTCAAGTGATGTAACCTCATTTATTGCAGAAATTAAAAATTTAGATTACAAAGAAGGTCATAAAGTTTTGAATACTAAAGTCAGAGCTTTAGGTGAAAATATTCCTCCGCTTATCAATTCTTACATGAACCTTTCACCTACAATGCGTACGTTTGGCACCTCTTTAAATGAACACTTTGGAGATGTAGAAGAAACTGGCATTTTAGTTACTTTAAGCGATATGTACGAATCGAAAGTTGGTAGACACATAAACACTTATCATAAAGGAAAATAATTGAATGAAAGCACAATTTGTCAAAAGTTCTATTCAATTAAGTCAACTACCTTCAGTAGACATCCCTGAATTCGCATTTATAGGACGAAGTAATGTTGGAAAATCTTCCTTAATCAACACCTTAACGAGCTCAAAAGGACTTGCAAAAACATCTGGTAGCCCAGGAAAAACTCAAATGATAAATCATTTTATCATTAATGAGAAATGGCATTTAGTTGATTTACCAGGATATGGATTTGCTAAAGTTTCTCAATCCACTAGAGCAGAATGGGAAAACTTAATGAGGGCTTATTTTTTAAATAGAGAACAATTAATAACCACTTTTGTATTAATTGATATACGACTAGAGCCTCAAAAAAACGATATGGACTTTATTGAGTTTTTAGGTGAAAATGGAGTTCCGTTTTCTATTGTTTTCACAAAAGCAGATAAGTTAACTCCTAATCAAGCAAATCAAAAAGTAAATGAATATAAAAACTCATTACTTAAAACTTGGGAAGAATTGCCTCCTGTATTTGTCACTTCCGCAACTAACAAAACAGGTAAAGATGAAATGTTGAAGTATATTCAGAGTTTAATCTAATTATTTTAACACTTTCGCTGACTTTCCAAATTTATTAGCAAATTCTCTGATTTCTTTTGACAAATCTTTATCACTCGTAGAACGTTCATAAGAATCAGCCATGCTTCGTAGAATTTCATAGGTAAAAAACTGCATCTCTTCAACCGACATTTCTGTTGTCCATAAGTCAATACGCATGGTGCTTTTTTCGATTTTATCCCAAAATGCAAGCATCATCGCCTTCGATTCTTTATTGCCGTCCAGACCAGAATCCTCTGCTGACCACTGAATTTTTACAGGGTGTTTTTCATTGTTTAAGCCAACTTGAATTTTTATTTCTGATTGCTTTGCAATATCATTCGCACTCATAGTTTTCTCGTTTTAATTGAAGGGACAAAAATAACAATAAACCATCATTATTATTCGGCAATAATCTATTATTTGCCTAACAAAATCACTAAATTCGCCTTGAAAATTAATTCTGAACGTTGAAAAAGCAATTCCTAATTTGGCTAGTAATTTTATTTGTCTCGCTTCAGACAAATGTAATGGCACAATTTAGTAGAGGATATCAAATGAGCTTTGGCAAAAACAGAGTTCAGTACACTGACTTTTTATGGACTTTTTATCGATTTAAAAACTTCGATACTTATTATTATTTAGGTGGGCAAGAACTAGCTCAATATACTGGTAGAGTTGCAGAAAATGAAATTACAGAAATTGAACAGTTGTTTGATTACAAAATTAATGGACGTTTTCAATTTATCATTTATAATAAATTAACTGATTTTGAACAAAGCAACATTGGGTTAGGAACTGACGAACTGAACACTAACACTGGTGGATTAACGAAAATCGCAGGTAATAAGGTATTAGTTTATTTCGATGGCGACTATCGTCATTTCAAAGAACAATTGCGTGCAGGAATTTCGCAAGTATTAATCAATCAACTTTTGTATGGAGGATCAATAAAAGAGCGTGTTCAAAGTGCTGCCATGATTAACTTTCCAGATTGGTATATCAAAGGACTTGTTACTTATGTTGCAAAAGGTTGGCCGCTTGATAATGACAACCAATTAAGGCAACTTATAAATGAAAAAGGAGCTAAAAACTTCAATGCACTTTGTGAATTAAACAGTCAGCTTGCAGGTCAATCTCTTTGGAATTTTGTAGTAACACGCTACGGACCAAGCACCATTTCGAATTTAATTTACATGTCGCGGGTAAATAAAAATATTGAAGGAGGATTTGTTTATGTTATTGGTTCTTCTTTGAAAGAACTTAATAAAAATTGGATGGATTATTATACGCAAGTTTATCAAAATGATGATTCGTTGTTCACTAGTATATCACAGAAACCTGCCATTACTTTTAAAAAGAAATCACAGAATATAACCCAAGTAAAATTAAGTCCTGATGGAAAATCGGTTGCTTATATTGAAAACAATTCAGGCAAGTATAAATTATTTATTTACGATTTAAATAAAAACAAGAAACATAAAATATTCAAGGGTGGTTTTAAACATGAAAACAAATCGATTGATGAAACTAATCCTGTCATAGCATGGCATCCATCTGGTAAATATCTAACATCCATTTTCGAGAAGAAAGGTAAATATCGCATGGACTACTTCGAACTAGGAAAACGCATCAAACACACAAGCAATAAATTTTATTATTTTGATAAAGTACTTGACTTCTCCTACTCTTCTTCTGGAAATGATATCGTATTGACAGGAGTGCAAAAAGGGCAGTCTGATATTTTTATTTTTAATCCTCGAACAAAATTCACACGTCAGATTACTAACGACCGTTGGGATGACAAGAACGCCAAATTTGTCATGAACGATCAATATTTGGTATTTCAATCTACTCGCTTTACCGACTCACTTAAATCAACGAGTCTTAAACAAAGAGAGGAAATTTATACTTCTAAAACGAGTGATTTATTTCTTTATGACTGTTTGAATTTTTCACCTAAATTAATTCAACTGACAAACACTCCTCTTGTTAATGAAACGGATCCATTAATGATAGACAACGTTCACTTTATGTTTTTAAGTGATGTATCAGGAGTAAGAAACAGACAATTAGCAACCTTAGACAGTACGATTGCTTTTATTGATACAAGTATTCACTATAAGTACATTTTTAGCGTTGAGAATATCACGAATTACAAAAACGATATTTTACTTCAAGATGTAAATTCTTCTAAAACCCAAAGCACCTTCTTAAACTATTCCGGTTCGCGATATAAGCTTTATACAAATGAAAATAATGCATTAACAAATCAACCTATCATCCCCATTAAGAAAACCATTCAACGAAAATCATTAGACGGTGAAGGAATTCCTAAAGAAAGACAAAAAGAGGTTGCTACTATCATTGATGTGACTACATTAAACAAATCCACCTCACAAAATAATGATACAACCATTAGCCATACGGGGAATTCATTTATTACTGATTTTCCTAAAGTCAAAAAAACAGCAACAATTAATGTCATTACAAATTCTAGCAGTACTTCACCCGACACTATAAAATCAAACACTGCAGATAGCGTATTCTATCAAATGCCAAAGCAAAGGAATTATGAAATTGCATTTGCCCCTACCTATGTTCTTACACAACTCGACAATTCTTTAATCAATGAAACTTATCAAACATTTACTGGTGGGGCTGTATTTTTTGATCCTGGCTTAAATGGATTATTTAAAGTTGGATTAAATGATTTAATGGACGATTATCGATTAGTGGGTGGAGTAAAGTTATCAGGGAATTTAAATAGCAATGAGTATTATTTAAGTTTTGAAAATCTAAAACACCAAATTGACCAACAATGGAGTTTCTACCGCCAATCACGAGAAGAAATATATGCGTATGATTATTTAAAAATCAACACACATAATCTTCGTTACTCTGCTCGTTATCCATTTAACGATTTAACCTCTTTGCGATGGTCCACTTCTATACGTAATGACCGAATTGTAAATTTAAGTACAGATATCGCGAATTTACTCGCTCCAACCTATCATGAAAATTGGGTTAGCTCCCGATTAGAATTTGTTCATGATAATACTGTATCCACTGGATTAAATTTATTTAATGGAATTAGGTATAAACTCTTCGCAGAATATTTTGATCAATTAGACCGAGGTAAATCAGATTTAACAGTATTAGGAATGGATTTTCGCTTTTATAAAAAAATACACCGTCAAATTATTTGGGCGAACCGTCTTGCAGCTAGCACTTCTTTCGGTAATGACAAATTAATTTACTATTTAGGATCAACGGACAATTGCTTTACACCCGTAAACAACTTTAATGAAAATATACAAATTGACTACTCGAAAAATTATGCGTTTCAAACAGTAGCTTCTAACCTTCGTGGATTTACGCAAAACATTCGTAACGGAAACAGCTTTGCACTTATCAATAGTGAAATTCGAATTCCGATTTTTCAGTATTTAATTCATAAACCCATTCGAACAGACTTCTTCAGAAACTTTCAAGTTGTTGGATTTGGTGATTTTGGTACTGCATGGACAGGCACTTCTCCTTACAGTAAAAACAATTCGTTATTCAAAGCCGATTATCCAGGCAATCCAATTAGTATAACTGTCACAAAAGATATTGAACCCTTTGTTGGTGGTTACGGTTTTGGACTTCGCTCTAGAGTATTAGGGTACTTTGTTCGTGCAGATTGGGCTTGGGGTATGGATGACGGAGTAAAACAACCTCGAATATTTTATTTCTCATTAGGATTAGATTTTTAATTTTACTTTCATGATAACACCTGAATTAATTCAAAAAATTGCATCAGATAATTTCAAGGAACTTGTATCTATAAGACGGCATCTTCACTCGAATCCTGAATTATCTTTTCAGGAATTTGAAACTTCGAAATTCATTGCAGCTAAATTGAAAGAAATGGAAATAACATTTCAAGATAATATTGCAGGTACTGGATTGGTTGGAATAATAAAAGGCAAAAATGATAATGGGAAAGTAGTTGCATTGCGAGCTGACATGGATGCATTACCAATTATGGAGGCCAATAATGTGGAATACAAATCTCAAAATATTGGAGTTATGCATGCATGTGGCCATGATGCACATACCGCTTCACTTTTAGGAGCAGCCTCCATTCTCCAACAGTTAAAGGGTTCTTTTGATGGGACCATTAAATTACTCTTTCAACCAGGAGAAGAAAAACTTCCAGGTGGTGCATCGTTAATGATTAAAGAAGGGGCCTTAGAAAACCCAAAACCTAATAGCGTTATAGGACAGCATGTGATGCCGCTAATTCCTGCAGGAAAAGTCGGATTCAGAAGTGGAATTTACATGGCTAGCACCGATGAATTATATTTAAGAGTAAAAGGGAAAGGTGGACATGGAGCGATGCCTCACTTAAATATTGATCCTGTATTAATCACCTCTCATTTAATAATTGCCTTGCAACAAATTGTGAGTAGAGTTGCAAATCCAACAATGCCAAGTGTTTTATCATTTGGAAAAGTAATTGCCAATGGCGCTACTAATGTTATTCCTGATGAAGTTTATATTGAAGGCACTTTCCGTACGCTAAATGAAGAATGGAGAGCGGAAGCGCATCACCGAATGTTAGAGCTTGCTCATCAATTAGTACAATCAATGGGTGGTCAACTTGAATTTGAAATAAGAAAAGGATATCCTGCATTAATAAATGACGAAACACTTACAGCCAAATCAAAAAAGAATGCAATAGAATATCTTGGAAGTGAAAACGTATTGGATCTTGATATTTGGATGGCAGCAGAAGACTTTTCCTTTTATTCTCAAGTAGCTCCATCCTGTTTTTATCGTCTAGGCACTCGTAATGATAGCAGAGGAATTACGAGTAGTGTACACACACCCACATTTGATATAGAAGAAGATGCTCTACAAATTGGTGCTGGACTAATGGCATATTTATCGATTCAAGAATTGAAATAATCGACTATACCATTTTGGCTGGAATTTTATTTCTCTAAGCAAATTCATTCTGAACTCCTCCACACTCGTATAACGGCTATTCATACCCGATAGTAGAACATTCTGAATCTCTAAATCATTTAATTGCGATGGAGGCAATGGAAAAGCTGTTTTATTTGCTGCCTTATTCAATACCTTCATCAATGAGTGGTCAGCATTTCTATTTGCTAATTGTTTATTCAACATTAAATGAAGTATCAGCTCAGGATTACCAACAGAAAAAGGCAACGCATCAAAAATAATTTCGTAAATTGTCAATGCTAATGCGTAAATATCAGTGCGGTGGTCAATTATAAGATTACTTTTTAACATTAATTCAGGAGCGGCATATAGTAGTGGAAAGTTAACAATCTTAGAATTGTTGTTAAATGGCCTAACCATGTCAAGATCGATGATCGAAACGAAAAGCGAATCAATGTTATTAATATTCCCTACTAAAATATTATGTGGTCTTATATCCAAATGTACCAACTCTTGCTGGTGTAAGCTTGTTAATGCCTCACAAATTTTTTGGATGATTGATTTTAATACAAAAACATTTTTCTCAGTAACAAACCAATTGATTTTTTTTAATTCGCTAAGTGGAAAACCTTCTATAAATGGTCGGATAAGATAAACAAGATGACCATCATTTATTTGTTCAATGGTTTTTACGAAAGCTGGATGCTTAACTTCTTTCTCGAATAAATTAGCAGTGGCAATGGAATTTAGACGCTTTATTAGATAATAATTTCCATCGTCTCCTACACCTTTATAAACGACACTAAACTTTCCAGGCCTCGCCAGTGGCTTAGACTCTTCAAATGAATACGATTGATTTCTTCCGTTTAGTGTAATCAAACAATTAAGCGCTATGAATTCGCATTAATTCTTCCGCCTTTTCAACCATAGTTTTTGAACCTATGAATAATGGTGTTCGTTGATGTAACGATTCTGGTTGAACCTCTAAAATTCTATCAAATCCATTACTTGCCTTTCCTCCTGCTTGCTCGGCAATAAATGCAAGCGGATTAGCTTCGTAAAGCAAACGCAATTTACCTTTAGGTGATTTACCAGTGGATGGATAAATATACACACCACCTTTTATCATATTACGATGAAAGTCTGCAACTAACGATCCTATATAACGAGAAGAATAAGGGCGCTTGGTTGCTGTGTCGTCTTCCTGACAATACTTAATATATTTTTTTACCCCATCGGGGAAGTGAGAATAATTTCCTTCATTGATACTATAAATCACTCCCTCATCCGGAATTTTCATATCAGGGTGAGAGAGACAAAATTCCCCAATGGATGGGTCTAACGTAAACCCATTAACCCCTTTACCAGTTGTATATACCAACATGGTACTAGAACCATAAATTACATAACCAGCAGCAACTTGTTCCGTTCCTTTAATCATAAAATCATCAATCGTAGTTGCTCCTTCTCTATCAGCTTTTCGTCGATAAATTGAAAAGATGGTGCCGATACTAACATTCACATCAATATTTGATGAACCATCTAAGGGATCAATACATACAACATATTTTGCATTTTGTGAAACTGGACTTTCAATTTCAATTAAGTCTTCATTTTCTTCAGACGCAACTGCTAAACACTCTCCACCAGAACGAAGTGCATTAATAAACTGCTCATTTGCATAAACATCTAATTTCTTTTGGTCTTCTCCTTGCACATTTGTCTCACCCATGTCTCCTAAAATATCTGCAAGGCCTGCTTTGTTCACTTCCCTATTTACAAGTTTTGCTGCAATACCAATATCCCTTAACAATCTTGACAATTCGCCCTTAGCAAATGGAAAATCAGCTTGGCGCTCAATGATAAACTGACCTAATGTAATAAAACGACGAAGTGGTTTATGAGTAAACATACATGAATTTATTTAGGACAAATATAATTGAAAATAGAATTTTAATGATTGAATATGCTATTCAATTAACACGAAGTATTGTTCAAAAATAATTTTAACTCTACAGTCATTAATTTTTTAAACTACTAACATTGTACTATGAAAGTATTATTACTCGAAAATATTCATCCAAGTGCAATTCACCTTTTCAAAAAAAATGGTTTCCAAAAAATTGAAGTTGTAAAGGGTGCTATCTCCGAAAAAGAACTGATAAAAAAAATAAAAAATGTGTCATTATTAGGTCTTCGATCAAAGACCCAATTAACAAAAAATGTTTTAGAAAATGCCAGTAATTTGATTGCTGCAGGTGCATTTTGTATTGGAACAAATCAAATTGATTTGAAAACAGCCACAGAAAGAGGTGTTGCTATTTTCAATTCCCCATTTTCAAATACGCGCTCTGTAGCAGAATTAGTAATTGGACTTTGCATTTCTCTACTAAGAAGAATTCCTGAAAAAAATAATGCAGCCCATAAGGGAATCTGGCTTAAAGAAAGTGATGGTTGTTTTGAATTAAGAGGTAAGACATTAGGAATTATTGGATATGGTCATATAGGTTCACAGGTTTCAGTATTAGCAGAATCAATGGGTATGAAAGTCGTATTCTATGATGTTATAAATAAATTGGCACTTGGAAATGCAGCCTCTTGTAAATCACTTGATGAATTATTAAAAAAATCGGATGTTATATCTCTGCATGTACCAGGAAATGCCGAAACAAAGAGCCTAATTAATTCTTCAAGAATTAAGAAAATGAAAAAGGGAGTTCACATAATAAATCTAAGTAGAGGCGATGTATTAGACCTGGTAGCTGTTAAACAGGCTATTATTTCCAATCATATAGCAGGACTAGCGGTTGATGTTTTTCCAGAAGAACCTAAAACAAATAAAGATAAATTCATCAGTCCTTTACAACATTTACCAAACACTATATTAACTCCTCATATTGGTGGTAGTACGGTCGAAGCCCAAGAAGCAATTGGAATTGATGTAGCAGAAAAGTTAATTAACTATTCAAAATCAGGATCTAGCTTAGGCAGCTTAACAATACCTGAAATTAATTTGCCTATCATTAATCACACTCATCGCATCTTGCATATTCATCAAAATGTTCCTGGTGTTTTGAGTGAAGTAAATGGCGTATTGTCACGAATAAAAGTTAACATTCTAGGGCAATATTTGCAAACCAATAATAATATTGGCTACGTTGCATTAGAAATTGATAAAAAAGTTGATCAAAAACTTATGCGCGAATTGCAAAATGTAAAAAACACAATTAGAACACGTAATATTTAAAATTATGAGCAATAAACGAATATACTTTTGGACTATATATATTGCAATTGTTATCTGCTCAACAATAGTTTTAAAACATCTAGAATTAAGAACAACAATTTTCGAAGACAATCTTAATAAATATGCATCCTGGATTATTTACGGAGTAATTGTTATAATGGGCTATAAAAATTTTATTTACGATCCTCGCAATAAAGGTGAGTAATTACCTATTCAATTCGTTTAAATAGGCTTTTACCGTATTTTCTAATCCTAAATACAGCGCATCACTAATCAAAGCATGACCAATACTGACTTCTTGAATTTCCGGAATTTGTTGAACAAAGTAATGCAAATTTTCAAGTGACAAATCGTGACCAGCATTCATTCCTAATCCTAATTGAATAGCTACATCAGCAGCCTTTCGATAAGGTTCAATTGCATGCTCTTTGTCTGTAGGATAAACGGCTGCATAGGCTTCAGTATATAATTCAATACGATCACATCCAGTCTCTCCTGCAGCTAAAATCATTTCTTCATTGGGGTCTATAAAAATCGAAACTCTACTCCCAATTTCCTTTAATTCAGCTATCACTTCTTTTAAATATTTTTTATTTTCTATAGTATTCCATCCAGCATTTGATGTTAGTACGTCGGGAGCATCTGGCACTAATGTTATTTGCGCAGGTGCCACCTCCTTGCAAAGCTTTATAAATTCAGCAGTTGGATTCCCTTCAATATTTAACTCTGTTTTAATTACTCTTTTTAATTCATAAGCATCTGAATATCGAATATGTCGTTGATCTGGTCTTGGGTGAATGGGAATACCATTCGCTCCACACGCCTCTATAAATAAAGCCGCTTGAATAAGGTTTGGAACATTTCCACCTCTAGCATTTCTTATAGTTGCAATTTTATTAATGTTTACGCTCAGCTTCGTCATAGTAATTTGTTGATGAATGATTAATGATATCGTTAATAAATTAGGTTTTAAATGAAAGGAATTATAATGCGAAAATACTATGTTTGTTGACTCATATAACAATTTTGATTTATAATCGTTAAAGAATTTATGTTTGCTTCTAGTTTAATTACAGACAGTATCCCCCCTCTTAAACTAACCGATACGTGTGGTAGGGCTTTGATTTGGATGGACGAGTTAAGAGTGAATGCACTACCTGTCATTGACGGCACCACCTACCTAGGAATACTTCACAAAACAGACATTTTGAATCCTGAATTAAAAGAAATTAAAATCAAGAATTCAGACATTACACTTTCAAAAATTGCTGTTTTTGAAAATCAACATGTATATGAACTAACCAAGGTTGCCACGATAAACAAGTTAGATATTGTTCCGGTAATTAACGACGACAATCATTACATCGGGATTGTAACGGTAAACGATTTAGTGGCGTATTTCGCAGAAAGCAAAAGCGTATATATGCCGGGAGGTATTATTATCCTCGAAATGGAATTCAAAGATTATTCAATGAGCCATATTAGTCAGATTATTGAATCAGACGGAGGTCATATTTTGAGTGCGAGCGTTTCAGCAACAAAAAATCAACAAACTATTGAAGTCACCATAAAAATTGACAAAGTTGATTTATCAAGAATTTTAGCTGCTATGTATCGTTATAATTATAACGTTATTGGATCTTTTTCACAAAGTGAATTTAATGATGATCTTAAGAGTCGATATGATTCATTAATGCACTACCTAAATATTTAATTGAAGGAATTGAGAACTCCATTTATTAAACTTACTATATTCTTTTTTTTATTTATTACTCCTAATATTGCACTTTCAGGCAAATTGGAATCATTTTTTGTTAAGGATATTTTTATAATTGGAAATAAAACCACTAAAGCGTCTATCATTATACGCGAACTTACTTTTACAAAAAACGACAGTCTACAAAACATTGATAGTGTTTTTTTTAAATGCGAGGAAAATCTAATGAATATCGGGTTGTTTAACTTCGTTGATATTAATTACGTAAAAGAATCCACGAATGTTATCAATGTTTACGTGGTTGTGACCGAGCGCTGGTATTTATGGCCAATGCCAGTATTTGAATTAGCAGATAGAAATTTTAATGAATGGGCTCAAAAAAAAGATATTAGCAGAACCAATTACGGCTTATATCTACGAAAAGATAATTTCAGAGGAAGAAATGAGATTTTGCAATTCCAGTTTGTTTATGGATACGTTCATCGACTAGGATTAAATTATACAATTCCCTATTTAAATAGAAAGCAAAACATTGGCATGTCTGCTGGATTTTTATTGTCACAAAACCATGAAATCACTTACAATGTAATTGACGACAAACTGCAATTTTATAAAAACGAAGAACTCTATTCGAGAAAAGACTTTTCTGGTTATATAAGAATAAACAAAAGAAAGGGCATTTATAATTATTTTGTTACAAGCTTAGAATATCGCAAGAATATCACCTTAGATACAGTGGTGAAGTTAAACCCTGACTTTTTCGTCAATCATTCTCCTGTTCAACAAAGCCTTACTTTATCATGGGGCTATCGCTATGATAATCGCGATTACAAACCTTATGCACTTCAAGGAACTTATTTCGAATTTGATATTTACAGAAGTGGTTTTGCTGCTTTAAAAAACGAGCCCAACTTAATGATGGCTTCTGCAGGAATTAGGAAATACTATAAATTGAATGATCGCTTTGGATTTTCAGCAATGAGTAAAGCGCGAGTAACTCAAATCGCAAAAGCCCCCTACTACAATCAAAAGGCCATTGGATACGGGCAAGATTATTTGAGAGGATACGATTATTATGTTTTAAATGGTCAAAATTATCTTTTATTAAAATCCCAATTCAAGTACACTTTAATGAAAAAGCATGTTTATAAAACTGCGTTTATAAAATCAGACAAATTCAATCAAATCCCTATAGCGATGTACCTTAATGTATTTGGCGATGCTGGATACGTGCAAGACAAATATTACTTTAAAAATAACCACCTTTCCAATACACTTCAATACTCCTATGGTATTGGTTATGATTACGTGACTTATTACGATTTGGTTTTTCGATTTGAATTTGCGTTCAATAAATTAAAAGAATCAGGCTTTTTCTTTCGTGTTGGAGCCTCCTTTTAAAATTTCTTGAAACGAATTTGTAACTTTACCTTATGAAAATTGCACTATACGCCCGCCAATTATCAGAATCGAACCATGAAGTTGCGACACAACTAATTGGTGAAATCCTGAATCGTGGAGCGATGCCAATAATATATCAACCTTTATTTAATCAATTAAAATCATCACTTAAATCGCTCAATCATTTTGAACTTTATAATTCAGGCTCAGAAATAAGAGGCAATGTTGATTTTTTATTTAGTATTGGAGGTGATGGAACCATTTTGGATACTTTAACACAAGTTCAAGATAGCGGAATCCCAGTTTTGGGTATAAACGTTGGTCGATTAGGTTTCTTATCAAGTATTTCAAAATTGGAAATTACACAATGCTTAGATTCCTTATTCAAAGGGCATTACACAGTAGACAAAAGAAGGTTACTTAAATTAGATTCGAGTATTAATTTATTTGGAGATGTAAATTATGCACTGAACGAATTAACTATTCACAAAAAAGATAGTTCAAGCATGATTATTATAAATACATTCATCAATGGAGAATACCTTAACTCTTATTGGGCGGATGGATTAATCATTGCAACCCCTACTGGATCTACTGGGTATTCGTTAAGCTGCGGCGGACCCATTATCGCGCCCTATTCTGAAAACTTTGTTATTACCCCCATTGCCCCACATAATCTCAATGTTCGGCCAATTGTAGTGTCAGATGAAAATGTAATTTCCTTAGAAGTAGAAGGAAGATCACAATACTTTATTGCTTCTTTAGACTCACGTTCTGTGACTATTGATTCATCTGTTTCATTAGCCATTAAAAAATCAGATTTTACCATGAATTTATTGAGGATAGGAAATGATAATTTTCTTGACACTTTACGTAAAAAACTAAATTGGGGATTAGACTCGAGAAACTAAGCATAAATTTTATTGCTATTTTTTGCTAAATCGACAGATTATTGAGCGAAAATGTTATTTTTGTCCATAAGACTTATGTCGTTCGGTTATGAAAAAGAAATTACTTATAACATTTGTATTCATCCTATCACTTATTCATTCTTCAGACGCTCAACGTTTACGTTCCCGTTGGAAAGCTTATCGCTATGAATGGAGTGCTGGGGTTGGAGCCGCAAACTTTCTAGGAGATTTAGGAGGTGCTAATCAAATTGGGACGCATGGTTTTAAAGATTTAGAATTGTCATTAACAAGACCTGCTCTAACCCTTGGATTAAAATATAAATTAGCTGAATCTTTTGCACTAAATTCACATGTTACTTATGGACAAGTTAGAGGAGATGACAAATTAACTACAGAATACTTTCGAAATAACAGAAATTTAAATTTCAAATCTAATATTTACGAATTCAATTTAAATTTTGAATACGCTTTTTTATCCTCTCGTCAAGGAGGTATTTATCGATTAAGAGGTGTTAAACGTAATAGTTCTTTTGAAGCTCAAGGATATGTTTTTGCTGGAATTGGTGTTTTTCATTTTAATCCCAAAGGACAGTACAATGATAAATGGTATGAACTTCAGCCTTTAGGGACTGAAGGGCAAGGAATTTCAGAAGGCAGAAAAAAGTATAATAGAACACAGGTCTGCATTCCAATTGGAGTTGGAGCTCGTTATTTCTTTAACAGAAGAATGGGGGTGGGAGTCGAATTTGGAATTAGACAAACATTTACAGATTACATAGACGATGTAAGCAAAACTTATTACGATCGAAATGCAATTGCCCAAGCAAATGGACAAATAGCTGGTTTTTTATCTGACCCGAGTCTAGATCAATCTACTACGCAAACCGACTTAGGATCTCAGCGTGGAGATGCAAGGCACAATGATTCATATATGTTTTTTACAGTAAGTTTTCATTACAAGCTAAGAACAGGCCGAACTAACTTCCCTGTATTCTAATTTTAAGTATCCGCAATTTTAAAACTTGAAATACGTTTTTAGAGGATGTTCAGGAAAGTTGTCACTTCACTGGTAAGCTTCATTATTTGTTTTACTTCCTACTCATATTGCCAATCTCGTGAAATGGGTATTATGGTTGGGATAATGAACTACAAAGGTGATTTACACCAATCAACTTACGATACCAAAAACAATTTACCTGGCATAGGATTATTATATCGCAGAAGTTACAGTAATCATTGGGCATTTAAAACAGCCATTAGTTATGGCCACATTAAAGCCGATGATGCACAATCAAATGATCCATTTTGCAAAAACAGAAATTTAAACTTTAAAAGCGCTATTATTGAAGGTACAGGACAATTTGAATTTAATTTTTTCCCTTATCAAACAGCAAATCCATCTACCCCTGCCACCCCTTACCTATCTGTAGGTTTGTCTATTTTTCATTTCAATCCAAAGGCATTATACAATGGAAACTTCGTAGAATTACAACCACTTGGAACAGAAGGGCAAGGTACAGTAGCAAATCCTGATAAAGATTTATACAAACGAACAAGTATGGCTTTCGTTTTTGGAGGAGGATTTAAATGGAGAATAGGTCGTAGATGGGGCGTTGTAGTAGAATCAGTGGTTCGTAAAACTTATACCGATTATCTAGATGATGTTAGTGGAGTTTACGCAGACCCAAATACTATTCGGGTTGAATATGGCAAAAACGCTTATTATTTATCTGATCGTTCCATCGTAAAAAACCCGAAGGGCAATATTGGTAGACAGCGAGGTGACAATTCCAATCGTGACTGGTATACTTTTACAGGAATTCAATTTACTTACACCCTCTCCAAACACTATATCGATCAATGTAGGCCTTTTAGAATTAAACTCTGGTAATACGCCGTTAAACCGTAGTTAATTCAAACATTTTTCACTGTGGCGAACTTCTATTTATTACATTTGTATTTCTTCAAATTTAATGATGTCAACAAAAAATTTACTTGATTTAGAAAAACTACCAAAGCACATCGCTATTATCATGGATGGCAATGGTCGTTGGGCTAAACAACAAGGTAAATTAAGAACCTTTGGACATGCAAGTGGAGTTACAGCTGTAAGAGATGTAACGGAAGGAGCCGCAGAATTAGGAATACAAGTTTTAACATTATATGCCTTCAGTACTGAAAACTGGAATCGTCCAAAGTTCGAAATTGATGCCTTAATGACTTTATTGGTTCAAACAATTTCAAAAGAAACCAAGACGTTGATGAAAAACGATATCCGTTTAGCTACAATTGGTGATACCGAAAGTTTGCCTGGAAGCGTCAAAGAAAAATTAGAAAAAGCAATCAATAAAACCTCTAACAACAAACGAATGACGTTAGTCCTAGCTCTTAGTTATAGTTCCCGTTGGGAAATAACAAAGGCCGCTCGTGAAATTGCAAGAGAAGTAAAAGACGGCAAATTACAAATAGAAGAAATTAACGAAAACACGTTGTCATCACATCTAACAACTGCTAATTGGCCCGACCCAGAATTAATGATCAGAACAAGTGGTGAAACCCGAATAAGCAATTACTTACTTTGGCAGTTAGCTTATGCAGAGTTGTATTTCACCAGTAAACTTTGGCCAGACTTCCGAAAAGAAGACTTGTACGAAGCAATTTATAATTATCAAAACAGAGAAAGAAGGTTCGGAATGACTTCGGAACAAGTTAAATAATCACATGCAAAAATTTCCAGCCTTAGTTTTAATATTTGTCCTTTCATTTATTTGCATTGACACTTCAATTGCACAAACAGTAATCAACGAGAATGAAGACTTAATTGATTATGCCAATCCAAAAGAATATGAGCTAGGAGGCGTTACAGTATCTGGCGTTCAATTTTTAGACGAAAGCGTATTGATTACACTAACAGGATTAACCGTAGGAGAAAAATATAAGATTCCTGGAGATAAACTTTCCACGTCTATTGAAAACCTTTGGAAGCAAGGTTTGCTATCCGATATTAAAATTTACGTCACAAAAATCATAGATGGTAAAATATTTCTTGAATTCAGAATTAAGGAGCTACCACGCCTTTCTAAGTTTACTTTTCAGGGAGCAAATAAATCAGAAGCGGACAAATTAAGGGAGAAATTATCATTGGTAAAAGGCAAAATAATCAATGAGAATTTAATTCAGACTACGAGAAATATTACAAAAGATTATTTTGTTGAAAAGGGGTATTTGTTTACTGATGTATCAGTAAAAACAGAAAAAGACACGACAGCCAGCGCTAATTCTCAACTAATGATTATTACTATTTCGGGAAAGAAAAAAGTAAAAATCAACAAGGTCCATTTCGAAGGTATTACTGCATTTTCTGAAAAGAGTCTTAAACGCAAAATGAAAGGCACAAAAGAAAAAGCATTCTATAAAATATTTACTAATTCAAAATACACAGAAGAAGGCTTAGAAAAAGACAAAGAAAAAATACTTGCCAAATACACAGCTATTGGATATCGGGATGCACACTTTGAAAGTGACAGCATTGCCAAATTCAATGATAAATCAATTGATGTTTATTTAAAAATTAATGAAGGCGCCAAATACTATATACGTGACATTCATTGGATAGGAAACACTAAATATTCTACTGCAGCCCTACAAGAAATTTTAAATATTAAGAAGGGTGATATTTATAATCAACAACGAATTGAAGAAGGTCTTTATTTAAGTCAGAGTGGGAGAGATATTTCTTCCCTTTATATGGATGATGGTTATTTATTTTTCTCAATTACTCCTGTAGAAGTAAAAATTGATGGTGACTCTATCGACTTAGAAATGCGTATATACGAAGGGAAACAGGCCGTAATTAGCAACATCACCATTTCTGGAAATACTAAAACGAACGACAAAGTAATTTTAAGAGAAATCAGAACAATGCCTGGTCAATTATTTAACCGTTCAGATATTATTAGAACTCAGCGACAGTTAGCTCAATTAGGTTATTTTGATCAAGAAAAATTAAATGTAAATCCAAAGCCTAATCCAGCAACAGGAACTGTTGATGTAGAGTATATTGTTGAAGAACGTCCATCCGACCAATTAGAGTTATCTGGTGGTTGGGGCGGTGGTGCCGGAGTTGTTGGAACACTTGGAGTTTCATTCAATAATTTTTCAATAAAAAATGTTCCTAAGCGCAGTACATGGACACCGCTTCCGTCAGGCGATGGGCAAAAATTAAGTATTCGATTTCAATCAAATGGTCGTTATTTCCAGAGTTATAATATGTCGTTCACCGAGCCATGGCTTGGAGGTAAAAAACCGAACTCATTAACGATATCTGCTTTTCGATCTGTTCAATCAGATGGATTGAAATTATCTGATCCAAATCGTTCTGATTTGACAATATCTGGCGGTGCCGTTGGATTAGGAAGAAGATTAAAATGGCCAGACGATTATTTCACTTTGTATCATGAATTATCGTTTCAAAACTATGCGCTGAATCAATGGACAGGAACGTTCCTATATACGGATGGGTCTTCTAATAATTTAAGTTTTTCCCAAACAATTGCAAGAAACTCTGTAGATGGATTTGTATGGATACGTTCTGGATCTCAATTAAACTTTACTGTTCAGCTTACTCCTCCATTCTCATTATTTGATGATAAAATAGATTACAAAAATGCAAAGCCTACTGAAAAGTATAAGTGGTTGGAATATCACAAATGGAAGTTCAGTGCTGCCAACTATAAAAGTGTAGGTAAATTTGTATTGTATAGTAAAGCTCAGTTTGGATTTTTAGGCTTTTATAACAAAGCAATAGGTCAAAGTCCGTTTGAAAGATTTTATGTTGGAGGTGATGGACTTTCAGGATATTCTTTAGATGGACGTGAAATAATCGCTCTTCGAGGATATGATAATAATTCAATAACGCCGAAAATTAATGGAAGTAATATTGGAGGAACTGCTTATGATAAGTTTACAGTAGAAATGCGTTTCCCAATTTCTCTTAATCCATCGGCCACTATTTACACACTAGGATTTATTGAAGGTGGTAATAACTATTTAGGAATGAAAAATTTTAATCCCTTCTCACTAAAGCGATCAGCAGGTGTTGGAGTTAGAATATTCCTACCTATGTTTGGATTATTAGGATTAGATTGGGGATATGGTTTTGATGATATTGATGGAGCAAAGGTGTATAGTGGTTCCAACTTCCACTTTACCATCGGACAGCAATTCTAAATGCCCCTGTCTGGTTAAAAATAAATTGGTAAATTTGGCATGAATATTAGGTGCCTCAAAAAAATGAAATTTATGAAAAAACAACTAGTATCCCTTCTTGTGCTTTTTATCGCACTAACAACGAATTCAGCATTTGCACAGAAATATGCTTTTATTGACAGTCAATATATCTTAGACAATATTTCGGAATATAAAGCTGCACAACAACAACTAGATCAACTTAGCATTAGTTGGCAAAAAGAAATCGAAGGGAAATATGCCGTAATTGACAAACTTTATAAAGACTATCAAGCAGAACAAATCCTTTTAACAGAGGATATGAAGAAAAAAAGAGAACTTGAAATAACGAATAAAGAGAAAGAAGTTAAAGAATTTCAAAAAGCAAAGTTTGGCTATGAAGGAGAATTGTTTAAGAAGAAACAAGAGTTAATAAAACCCCTTCAGGATAAAATTTATAATGCAGTTAAAAAAATTGCCACCGACCAAAGTTATGCTGTAATTTTTGATAAATCTGGTGATTTAACCATGCTTTACACCAATGCAAAATATGATAAAAGTGACGAAGTGCTAGCATCAATGGGATATAAAGCGGGTAGCAAATCTGCAGGCGCTGGAGATGGCAAATCAGGTACAGATAACAAACCAACACAAGGTGGTGGTTCAGACGAAAGAAAATAATTAAAACAATAAAACAAACAAAGTAAAATCATGAAGAAAATAATTGCAGTTGCAGTAGGCGTATTCTTAAGTTTAACAAATTTTTGCAATGCTCAGGCGACATTAAAATTTGGACACATTAACTCAAATGAATTGTTCAGTATTATGCCTGAATTAAAAGCGGCAGACTCATCACTAGCAAAATTTAAAGCTACGTTAGATTCTCAATTCAAAACAATGGGTGCAGAATATCAAGCAAAAGTTTCCGATTACAAATCGAAAGAAGCTTCTATGGCAGACCCAATAAAAGAAGCTAAAACGAAAGAAATTACAGATTTAGAAGATAGAATTCAAGCATTCCAGGAATCGGCTCAAACATCTTTACAAAAAAAGCAAGAAGAGCTTAATGCACCTATCATTAAGAAGGCTCAGGAAGCCATTAATGCGGTGGCAAAGGAAAAAGGCTATTCTTACATATTTGATAGTATTCAGGGAGGAACGCTATTGTATGCTCAAGATTCTGATGATATTCTTCCTTTAGTTAAAGCTAAATTAGGAATTAAATAATGCAATTTTAATAGTTAATAAAAGCCCCGACTTATTATCGGGGCTTTTTATTTTTTTATGAATTTTGTTCTATGTCAAAGAAAATTAATACTGCCACAAGGCCTCTCGGAATATTTGACTCAGGTATTGGAGGATTAACTGTTGCAAGTGCAATACATCAATTAATGCCCAATGAACAGATTGTTTATTTTGGTGATACTGCCCACCTACCCTACGGAGATAAATCACCAGAATCAATTCGTAAATGGGCCATAGCAATTAGTGACTTTTTAATGACTTTCAATTGTAAAGTAATTGTAATTGCGTGTAACAGTATATCTTCTGTAGCATACGATTTAATAAAAGAACATGTTGGCAATAGAGCTATAATTGTTAATGTAATTGATCCGGTTGTTGAATATGTTTGTCAACAGCCAAAATTAAAATCGGTTGGAGTAATAGGAACAAAAGCCACTATTAAAACCGATATTTATGCTAAGAAAATCAAATCAAATAGTAAAGCGATAAATGTTTCTTCATTGGCCACTCCCCTATTAGCACCAATGATTGAAGAGGGTTTTTTCAATAATAAAATATCTAAAACGATTATTAACGATTACCTTTCAAGACCTAAGTTAAAAGGAATTAATAGTTTAATACTGGGATGCACTCATTACCCATTAATCAAACCAGAAATAGAACAGTATTACAAAGGGAAGGTTACATTATTTGATACAGCAGGTATAGTTGCACAACACACCAAAGAAATTCTTTTGGAAAGTGGATTATTGAATTCAGGAAAAAGTAAAAAACACCATTTTTTCGTTTCTGAATACACATCAGCATTTGCTGAAAGCACTAAATTATTCTTTAAAGGAAAAGTCAAATTAGAACATAAGAATTTATGGAAATAAAAGAGGGGAGAAATATATTTTTCTCCCCTCTTTATATACTAAGTAATGTTCTTAATAAAATCTTCCGCGATGGTCTGTAATATCTGCTTTCTCCTTCAATGCATTTTCAACTTCATATTGTGCACGACCCTGTAATTGTTGTTTCAACTGATTTGCAGAATCTTTAAAATCAGCTGGAAGACTTGGATCATTAAAATTATTTACAACCACTACATAAACACCAGAATTCCCTTTTATCGGTTTAGATACTTGACCAGCTTTTAAAGTCATAATATTTCCAACCACCGCACCTTCAAATCCTGCATTGCCAATAAATGGTGAGCCAAACGAAATACTTTCTGCTGTCATTACTGTTTGCTTTGCACTAGCAGCAACTGCATCGATGTTAGAAGTTCCCGCTTTCGACAACTGATCTATAAACATTTGCGCCTTCTTTTCTTTTCTTGCTTCTGCTGTTACCTGATCTTTTACTTGTTCCAATGTAGAAGTTCCTTTTTCGCGAATGTCTGTTAGTTTGGCAACTACATACGCATTACCAAAGTCAAAGGCCTTAGAAACTTCCCCAAGTTTAGCTTTGAAAGACCAACGTATTAACTCTCTAGAATTTTCAAATCCACCAACCTGACGATTATTCTCTTGAATGTTTTGTTCTGATAATTTAGTTAAGTTTTGTTCTTTAATTCCTTTATCAAAAGCATCGGCGGTATTAAACTTATTAGCAAATTCATTAGCTTTTGTAAAGATTGTCTGCATTGTTTTTGCACTTGGCTCTACCTTTTTCAATAACGTGGCTACTTTCACCTGACGAGATTCCGCGCTCATGTCAGTCACTTCAATTACGTGCAAACCGAACTGCGTTTCAGCTGTAATTAAAGCCCCTTTAGAAGCTCCGAAACATGCTTCGCTAAATGGTTGAACCATTCTTTGGTAATCAAACCAACCAAGATCCCCTCCTTTAGCATTCGCTGCCTGATCAATTGAATATTTAGTTGCCATATCTTCGAATTTAGCACCACCTTTAATCGCCTTAATAATACTATCTGCGGTAACTTTTGCCGCATCCATCTTGCCTGGCTCCACTTTAATTAAAATATGGCGTGCCTTCACAGAATCGGCCATCGTTTTTACTGCCATTAATTTTGAAGCTGAGTACGTACCATTCATATCAAACGGTCCCATTACAGTACCAACTGCAGCCGAAAACATTGCTGAATCAATATTAAACGGTAACGTTCCTCTTTTAGGAAAGTTGTTATCTAATGGTTGATCTGAATTTGCTGCAATGAATGCTGAATCATTGGTAGAAGTTTTAAAGTCTTCAAAAAGGCGAGCGAAGTCATTCGATGCAGACTTTACATCCATATCAGAAGGCTTAATATTAAACGTAACATATTCAACTGTGCGGCTATCTGCTTGCTTGTACTTCTTAAGATTTTCATTATAAACTGCTTTTAAATCAGCATCTGAAACCTGAATAGTCGTGTCAACAACAGATGAATATGGAATCATCACATATCTAACAGAAGCAGTTCTATTCATTTCAACAAAATTAGCCTTTGCTTCATCCTTAGTTACATACAATCCGCCTTTAATTAAGTCAGTATATTTCTGAGCCACACGTCCTTCTTTTAAAGCCTTTTCAAAAGCTGCCCATTGCGCTGCTGTTTTAGGGTCTTGATTTTTATTCTTTAAAAATTGTATAACAGCAGATGGGTTAAATTGACCCGTTTTTGGATCTGTGAATGCTTGACGAATTTGTGGATCAATATTCTTTCCTTGAACCATATCAAACAGTTCATCTGCAGAACATGTCAATCCAAGTTTCTTATATTGTTCTACCATCACGTAATCGTTCACAAACTTGTTCCAAGCTTGCTCCCTGATTTGATCCATTGTAGCTTGATCTACCGTTTGGTTTTGTGTTTGTGTTTTATAATTTTCAACGAATTCTTCTACTCGAGAATTATAATCCATTAAATCCACTTTATTCCCTCCAATAATACCTACTGTATTATCCGATCCACCAAAAAAACCGTTTTTTGATGAGAATAAATCACCTAAAACAAAGGCTACTAAACTAAACCCAATAATTCCAATAAGAAGACCTGATTTACTTCTTATTTTTTCAATAACTGCCATAGTAATCTATTTATAATTCTTTAATTAAGTTTGCGAATATACAACTCTTTATTTATTGATAAAAGAGTCCAATAAAGGAATATCCAAAAAGGGGAGTTAATTATCGTCTTTTAGATCATTTTTAGACCTTTGGGACCTCCTTAACATCCAAAAAATACTCGTAAATAATGCTAGTAAAAAAAACCATAAGCCTGATAAAGCAGATTCTGTGATGCTTTTATATACCCCAACTATTATAGCAACTAGTGTTATTGCTAACCAAGAAACCTCCAAAAGTCGATATATGTTCATTGGTTAAGGGTTATATGTCCTGTAACATTAAAAATCTTATAGTGATTAAAATCCTGATCGGCTTCAAATCCATTTCCCATAATAATTTCTTTGGGAGTTGTAATTTTTACAAAATTATCTGACAAAAGTTTATTATTTCTTTCATCCCAGATTAACTTTTCAGTGTTTAATTTCTCTCCTTTTAAGTTAACCACCTCTACATTATTTTTAGCTTCCCAACGATGTTCTTGTTCATAGTGAATGGCATAGTTGGACGACATGTGAGAGACGACTTGCATATTGGCATCATAAAAACTTATTTTCATCCCTTTAGAGAGTTCGGTAATTGGCTTAGGGAGGAGTTTCTTTTTCATTACTGCTGCTTCTAAAAGCACCTTTACATGGCCTGAATCGCTATATATAGTTTTTAATCCAGCAATTTCTTCAATTGGGTCATTGGGCTTAGCAGTAACTCTTTCTATTTCACTTTCATTGTTTTCGCAGGAAACAATAAAAATTAATAGAAAAATGTATCCAAGTTGTTTGGCAACAAATCCCATACTCAATAATTTTAATCAAATTTTTTCTTTTGAAACCAAACCTCATTAAATGTAAGTCCAATTGAAAATCTAATGTATTGCTCTCTAACCAAATTATCACTTAATGTACCTCGCTTACCAATTTGCAAACTGCAATTTACTTTTGATTGAAAACTACGTTTTAAAGGCAACCCAACTCCGAAGCAAACTCCAAAATCATTCAAATCTTGTCCATTTTTCAAATTCAAATAAGACTTATTAAAATAGGTACCGAAGCGATACTCCATCCTTTTAAAATAACCTGACGAAAGTTGATTACTTGGGATTAAACTTCCTCCTAAATTGAAGGAAAAACTATTTTTCAGCGAATCTTTTACTCCAAACGATTGGAACTCGCTCCAATTTTGCATTTTAAAATCTGCTCCATAATTCCATTTATTCAACTTAGAAACGCAAATTCCGATTCCAAAATTAGCAGGCAAAATCACTTCTCCTTTATTATCAAGAGAAAGATAAACGGTATCTTTTATTACATCAAATCCAGTTGCTCCTTTTTTATAATTCAACCACAATAAATTACGATTCCCCGCCACTTTTTGAGAGGGGGACCCTGTCACGCCAATGGTGATAGCTTTATCATTTTTAATAGGATGTCTCCAATTAAACCCTCCTTCAAAATAAAAATCTGATAGTGCTAACTCCGATTGATAATTGGTATTAAAAAGAATAGAATTTGAAAATTCTTCTTTTCGTTGGTTTATTACATTTCCAAAAAGGTAATTTGCGTTTAATCCGAACGAAAACGACTTAGTAATTTTTATTCCTGCTCCCAAATAATACTTTGTGTATCCGCCAGATCCTTTAAAGATATAACTGATATCAGAAATAGTATTTAGAGAATCGATTTTATCACTAGAAACTATGTTATAACCAGTACTACTAAAAGGAATGATCCCGAAAGAAAGCCCAACTCTATTTTTAACAATTGGAAAAGCCATTGCAAGCGCGTTTAAGTCTGCATTTAACCCTTTTGTATGAATAGTGCTTTGTT
>JBJTMY010000249.1:0-2770 GCA_046073825.1 Bacteroidota bacterium | reverse complement strand
CCCTAACGGGGAGGGATGTACGCTAACGTATCGTGAATTATATCATGAAGTATGTAAAGCATCGAACATGCTAAAAAATGCAGGTGTTAAAAAAGGAGATCGTGTGTGCATTTATATGCCAATGGTTCCTGAAGCTGCAGTAGCCATGTTAGCCTGCGCTAGAATTGGCGCTATTCACTCGATAGTATTCGCGGGATTTTCTGCACAAAGCTTAGCAGATCGTATTAATGATGCTACTTGCAAGGTGGTTATTACAGCCGATGGCGTTTACCGAGGCGCCAAAGCGCTGAACTTAAAAGAAATAGTAGATGCTGCGTTAGAATCAACTACTTCCGTTGAAACGGTAATTGTTTTTCAAAATACAAATGTGGAAATCAATATGCAAAATGGAAGAGATGTTTACTGGCATAATGCAATAAAAGATTGCGCTAATGAATGTGCTGCTGAACCGATGGATGCAGAAGACATGCTTTTTATTTTATATACATCGGGCTCCACAGGAAAGCCAAAAGGAGTGGTGCATACAACAGCCGGTTATATGATTTGGGCCGCTTATACTTTTATGAATGTTTTCCAATACAACGCAGGCGATGTTTATTGGTGTACTGCTGATATTGGCTGGGTAACTGGTCATTCGTATATTGTTTACGGTCCCTTATTAAATGGCGCTACCACTTTGATGTTTGAAGGCATTCCTACTTACCCTGATGCAGGTAGATTCTGGAATGTAATTGATAAACACAAAGTGAATATTTTTTATACTGCACCTACTGCCATTCGTTCGCTGATGGCCCAGGGTGAGGAGTTCGTTACTCCGTATTCGTTAGCAAGTTTAAAAACGTTGGGATCTGTTGGAGAGCCTATCAACGAAGAAGCATGGAATTGGTACAACGAAAAAATCGGGAAAGGCAAATGTGGTATTGTGGATACCTGGTGGCAAACAGAAACTGGGGGTGTGATGATATCTCCTTTGGCTAACATTACTCCTACTAAACCAACCTTTGCTACGCTGCCTCTTCCGGGAATACAACCTGTATTAGTCGATGCCGAAGGAAAAATTATTGAAGGTAACAATGTAGAAGGTAATTTATGTATTCAGTTTCCTTGGCCGGGCATGTTACGCACTACGTATGGCGACCATGAGCGTTGTCGCACGACGTACTTCAGCACCTACGAGAATTTATATTTTACCGGTGATGGATGCAAGCGTGATTACGATGGTTACTATCGAATTATTGGACGCGTAGATGATGTCATTAATGTGAGTGGTCACCGACTAGGAACTGCAGAAGTTGAGAATGCCATTAACGAACATATTCATGTGATTGAATCGGCGGTGATTGGTTATCCGCATGAAATTAAAGGACAGGGTATATACGCATACGTTATATGCGACCAATTGCCAGAAGACGAACATACCACACGAAGAGAGATATTAGAAGTGGTGAGCAAAGTAATAGGACCTATTGCTAAACCCGATAAAATTCAATTTGTAACGGGCTTACCGAAAACGCGTTCAGGAAAAATCATGCGTAGGATATTAAGAAAAGTTGCAGAGCATGACCTTAGCAATTTAGGAGATACAAGTACACTCCTCGACCCAAGTGTGGTAGATGCAATTATTGAAGGATCGAAAAAGATTTAGCGAACCGAAAAGTAATTGCTGAAATCAATTATTCTTCTTGGTAGTTTGCCATGCTGCTAATTGCCAATGATGTTTCTTTTTAATATACACTGCTGTAAATCGCCCATCTAATTTATAGGGAGTATCATTATAGCGTCCTTGCATGTGGACTAAACCCGCTGCAACAACTGTTTTCTTATTCGGAAAAACATATTGCGTACTATCGGTTTCAAACTTTTCAAATTTATACTTGCCACTTGTTAGTGCAAGGAGGTATGCATTCTTATCTTCAAAGGTTAGATTCGAATGCGTGTATAAAAGATCTGGTGAAATAAGTTGAGTGGTTGTGGTTATATCAGCATCAATTAATGCTTGATATCTTTTATGTTCAAACACTTTTATTTCATCAAGGTAGCCTTGCGCGAAGTTGCTTTTTGATAGAAGTAAAAAGGCAAATAGAATGGTGGTTTTTAATTTCATAACCGGAAGAAATAATTATTTCGAGAATATTACAAAAGTAGTATTGTTTAGGAACAAATAATTTCAAAATCTTCTTTCAACACCATGGGGGGATAGCAGCCCCACCGAATCCCGCGGTTTCCGCGGGACCGCAGTAAAATTACGAGTTAAAAAATAAGTAGTCGGTTATTAATCGTTTACAAACGTTTATTTTGATTTGATTCGCGAGACTTCGCGATGTAATAAAGTGTATCCAAAGAAGCCTAATTTATTGTTTGAAGATTTGGTGATGTGAAAAAGTGTCAATATGCTATTTTTTCGAAGATGGTCTCATAGCCTCGCGACTAGAAGCGCTTCTCGTTGAGATAATTTTTCAATTTTATTTCCCTTCAAACGCTGAAAACCGATTGTACATCCGACTCAATTTGTTAACTTTGACTCCCGGATTAAGGTCTGAATAGTTCGGGCTTCCCATAAAAAAAATTTATTGTTATGATTCTTTTAGTCATTGGAACCGTAGCGTTCGATGCCATTGAAACCCCATTTGGGAAAACAGATAAAATAATTGGAGGTGCGGCAACCTACATTTCTGTATCTGCCAGCTATTTCAGAAATAAAATTGAAAAATTATCTCAACGAGAAGCCCTTCGAGTCGCGAGGCTTTGAGACCATCTTCGAAAAAATAGC
>JBJTMY010000248.1:0-6228 GCA_046073825.1 Bacteroidota bacterium | reverse complement strand
CAGCCTGCGCAACCAACATTAGCATGTTATGAAACTGCAACATTCAACACTACAACTTGTCAGTGGGATGTAACAGGATCACCAGCTCCTGCTATTGTAACTACAGCTTCTGCTTGTGATACATATACATGGACAGCTAACGGTCAGACCTATACGCAATCTGGTACATATAACTACAATGCAAATTGTCAAGATTATACTTTGAACTTAACTATCACAGGAGTTTCAAGTACAAACACATCTTCAGTTACTGCATGTGTAAGCTATACATGGTCGACTAACGGTACTGCCTATACTCAATCTGGTTCTTATACATCAGTGAGTGGATGTAATACTGAGATTTTAAATTTAACAATCAATGCTGCTCCTGCGGAACCAACAGGTTTAGCTTGTTATGAAACTGCAACATTCAATAGCTCAACTTGTCAGTGGGATATCACAGGAACACAGCCATCACAACCAAGTTTAGCATGTTACCAAACAGCTACTTTCAACACTACATCATGTCAGTGGGATGTGACAGGAACACAGCCATCACAACCAAGCTTAGCATGTTACCAAACAGCAAGCTTCAACACTACATCATGTCAGTGGGATGTAACAGGAACACAGCCATCACAACCAAGTTTAGCATGTTACCAAACAGCAACATTCAACAACACAACATGTCAGTGGGATGTTACAGGATCACCTGCAGCTGCAATTGTAACAAATGCAACAGGATGTGACACTTACACATGGTCTGCTAACGGACAGACGTATACGCAATCTGGTACTTACAACTACTCTGCTAGCTGCCAAGACTATACATTAAACTTAACTATCAATGCTTCTACTGTATATTATGCAGACGTTGACGGTGACGGATATGGTAATACAAACAGCACATCAAACTCATGCTCTGGTGCTCCATCAGGATATGTAGCTCAAGGTGGTGACTGTAACGACAACAATGCGAACATTAACCCAGGTGCTACTGAAATATGTAACAATGGTATTGATGACAACTGTGATGGAAACATCGACGAAGGTTGTGGATGTACAAACCCTCCTACTGCAAATGCTGGATCTAACACCAATGTTTGTGCTGGTAGTACAGTTGCTTTAAATGGATCAATTGGTGGTAGTGCTTCTAACGGAACATGGTCAACAAGTGGTACTGGTACATTCAGTCCATCAGCTAACGTGTTAAATGCTACTTACGTTCCATCAGCGGCGGATCTTGCTGCAGGTTCAGTATCGTTAACATTAACATCTAATGCTGTTGCTCCTTGTACTGCTGCAACTAGCACAATTACATTAACATTTGTTGCTATCCCTGCTGCTCCAGGTCCTATCTCAGGAACAACTTCTTACTGTAATCCAGGATCTTCATTGTATACTTACTCAATTTCACCAGTAGCAGGAGCTTCGTCATACACATGGACGGCATCAGCGGGTGTAACAATCGTAGGTAATGCAACATCTAATTCAATTCAAGTGAAGTTTGTGGATTCATTAGTTCAAGTAGGATTAAGTGCTACAATCTCTGTAAAACCTAACAACAGCAATGGATGTTTCAATGCAACAGCATCAACAATTAATGTTGTAGCAGCGGTATCAGCTCCAGTAACTCCTCCTTCAGTATCAGGTCCAGACAGAGCATGTTCTGGTGATATCTACACTTACTCAATTTCTCCAGTAGCTCGTGCTTCTCAATATAACTGGACAATGCCAACAGGAGCAACACTATTAACTGGTGCAGGTACTAACGTAATTACTGTATCGTATGGTGCATCGTTTACTGGTGGTAACATATCAGTTACAGCAAGCAACTTATGTGGAACAAGCTCTGCTCGTTTACGTTCAGTTGCATTGAACTACTTAACAGCTCCAGGCTTAATTACTGGACCAATTGATGGATTGTGTAATGCAACAAACGTAACTTATTCAGTAGCTCCATTATTTGGTGCAGCAAGTTACAATTGGACAGTTCCTGCAGGTGCTACTATTACAGGTGGTGCTGGTACAAACGCAATTACAGTTAACTTCAGTGGTTCATTCACATCAGGAAATGTAACAGTTTCTGCAGTGAATGGTTGCGGAACAGGTTCAGCTCGTAGTTTAGCGATTAAATCAGCTCCAGCAATTCCTTCTGTAATCAATGGTTCTACATCCGTTTGTGTTAATAGTACACAAATTTATTCTACTACTACAGTACAGGGAGCATCTTCATACACTTGGTCAGTACCAGGTGGTGCAGTAATTAACTCAGGTCAGGGATCAAAAACAATTTCTATGACTTACGGACCAACAGCATCTGCTAATGGTATCGTAACTGTTAAGGCTTCTAATGCTTGTGGTACATCTAACGTACGTGTATTATCAGTAATATCTACAGTTTGTCCTCGTGTTGGAGAAGGATCATCATTATCAATGATTGCATATCCTAACCCAGCTCATACAAACTTAACAATAGAGTTCACTGCTGATCAATCACAAGATGTAAACATGACTATGCGTGATGCTTCAGGTCGCGTTGTTTACGCTGAAACGAAAGCGGTAGCTGCTGGTGCAAATGCAAATACAATTGATGTATCTGCGTTCGCTAAAGGCATCTACATGTTACAAGTTCAGTCGAACAATACAACTGAAACTTTACGTGTCATCGTAGAATAATCTTAAAGTTTTAAATTCAATCTGGCGACAGCAATTGGTTGTCGCCAGATTGTTTTTATTAACTGAAAGAAAAAAACAATCGATCGAGATAACCATTTTCGAAACGAACCGTTCAAGGCTTTTTAATTACAAATAACCTATTTAAAAACGCTCTACTATCTGCTTTACATTACAGCTTTACCTCAAGAGAAATTTCCTAAACCAACAAATAACCAGCGGCAACAATTTTCGATCTAATTTTCATTAAGCTTTGTAATTCAATAAAAAACTACTCTATTAACTGATTTATTTCACAGCTTTCCATCAAGAGAAATCCCCAACAATACCAACCATTTTGTGTCAACTTTTTCCGAACTGATTTTTATCAAGCTTTGTAATTAACTAACTTCTTAACTTTGCTCTATTAACTGCTTTAACTTACAGCTTTACATATTGAGAAATCCCGTAAAAAAACAACCATTTTGTGTCAACCATTTTCGCTATGATTTTAGAACATGCCTTTTGTAAACAACCTAACTAACTCCTTAAACTGCTCTATTAACTGCTTTACAACACAGCTTTACATTCAGAGAAATCCCGTAAACTAACAACAATTTTGTGTCAACCATTTTCGCTATGATTTTAGAACATGCCTTTTGTAATTCTTAAAAAATAAAAGAAAAAGATCATTAAAAACAACATCCTTTTTCTTGTATGTAATAATTGAAACTAACTGGTTTTGCCAACACAAATCACAGTTAGCGTTTGATACTAATTATTTATCCATGTCATTTCCGACTAGTAAATGAATAGAAAGCATACCACCTAAATTGATAAAACAAACTAAATATAAATGAAACCAATCTACTCAATTTGCAAGTCATCATTACTACTTAAACGCTTATTCGCTTTAGTAATTATGGTGTTCATGTTCTCGAATTTATTCGCGGATACTTATTACTGGAATGGCTCAGGTATCGTTGGAGGGACAAACAATTCTAACTTTAATTTAGCTACCAACTGGCTAGTTAATGGAGTTGTTCCAGCGAATATACCAGGTGCTAATGATGATGTCGTCATCGATCCAAACAACTTTAATAGTTCATCGCTGAACTCCGGTTCTTGCGTTGTGTCGAGTAGTGTGACCATTAAGTCACTTACCTGTAACACGGTATTTCCGTCCACTTCTAATTTGAAGAAGACAATGACTATTCGTGTGGCAGATAACCAAACGCTGACTATTGGCGATTTGACTTTAAGTTGTGTGCACAATGTTTCAACAACAACTTCAACCGTTGATTTCCTGACTGGTTCAGGTGCTTCTGTAGTAGTAAATGGAACAGCAGTGATTGGAAATTCCACTGCATCAGGAACACGATTAGTTCGTGTGGGAGGTTTCACAAGTGCAACAAACAATTCTATTGTATTTAATGGTAATGCCACATTCGGATTACAGGCAGCAACTGCTAATACTCCAACAATTATTAGCAAGTGGATTTTTACGGGTACAACGCAGTCGTTAGCTGTTACAGCTCCTTCTGCGAATTTTAATTTAACAAATGTGGAGATAGGAACTTCTTCAATTCCAACTTCACTTTCATTAGGATCTTCTTCATTTAACGTTTCAGGGAACTGGAACAATTACGGAACAATCACTCACAATTCGGGAACTGTTACCTTTAATGGGGCAGTAGGTCAACTCTTAGATGGCGGAGTAGCATCCCAATTATATAATGTAACATTAAATAATGCAGCAGGTGTAACAATCAGTCAGAATCTAGTTATTGCGGGTACATTAACGTTATCCAATGGAAAAATTAATACGGGAAGTTCTACCGTAATTGTGCAAAATGGTGGTTCTATTAGTGGAGCTAATACATCTCGATACATTAATGGGAATTTAACCATGCCATTGGCGGCAGGTGTGAATCCTTCTACTACATTACCAATTGGGGATGCTACCAACTATACCCCTGTTAGTTTAAATTTAACAGGTACGTTAGCATCAGCAAATACAATTACTGCATATACAACATTGGGTACTCCTGTTAATCCTATCGGGTCAGGATTAAATGCTACGTTAATGCTTGGCCGTTATTACTCGCTTTCCTCTGCTTCTGCTATAACAGGTATCAGTAACATTAATGGTACATTTAATTTTGGAGGAACAGACATCCCATCAGGTGCAAACTATTCGAATTTTATTGTTCGTAAAAATGAAAATTCAAATTGGGAAACAACGACATTGGTTTCGGCAGATGCCTCAAGCACGACCGCTTCTTTTACAGGGTTAGGCGAATTTGCTATAGGAGAGGCGAATACCATTACAATTAGCTGTTCAGGAAATCAAACTATTTATACTACTCAAAATAATTGTGTTGGTTCAATAGAATTGAATGGATTATCAGCATCGAACAGTATTCCAACTGCAACAATTAGTTATTCACCGTTAAGTGGAAGTAATCTTCCATTGGGAGTAACGAACTATACGGCAACAGCAACGAATATTAATGGTTCTTCTAGTTGTACATTTAATGTTACCGTTGTTGATACCGTTAAACCAACAATAACTTGTCCTTCGAATTTACAGATGTGTACTACCACTGGAAGCTACACTTTTTCTGATTTAGGATCGCCAGTTGTTTTAGATAATTGTACAGCAACAAATAGTTTAACTGTTGTTAATGATGCACCAAGTCTTACTTTTAATGTAGGAGTAAATACGGTAAATTGGACGGTTACGGATGCGTCTGGAAATAACAGATCATGTGCTCAAACAATTACTATTTTTGCTAATCCTATACCAAGTATTACGACCAATCGCACGACTATTAACTGTACAAATCCTACAGCTAGTTTAGATCCAGGAAGTTATTCTTCGTATGCATGGTCAACCGGAGCAACAACACAAAATATAACCGCAGCTACACAGAGTATAGCATCCACCAATTATTCGGTTATTGTAACTGATGCGAATGGATGTACTGGTACTGCTTCTGTTGCAATTGCAGAAGATTTTGTAAATCCTTCTGTAGTAATTACTCCGGCATCTACTCGATTGCATTGTAATAATACGAGCATTAGCTTAACGGCTAGTGGTGCCGTTAGTTATGTTTGGGGAAATGGACCAACGACTTCAACAATTTCAGTAACTACCGCTGGTACTTATTCAGTAGTAGGGACAGCAGCTAATGGTTGTACAACCGCTGCCTATCAAGTAATAAACGCTACTACCGCACCAAGTGTGAGTGCTGTTGTTGATGGAAATTATAATGGGTATGGAATTGCATGTAATGGTGGTATTGGGACGATGACTGCGACTATAACGGATGGGTTAACGCCTTACAGTTATGCTTGGAGTGGGAATGGTGGAACATCCTCACAATCTGCACCCGTTACTGCAGGAATTTATACAATAGTTATCACAGATGCTGATGCATGTACTGCTTCTGCAACTCTTACACTAACACAACCTGCGGCAGCATTAACAGTAACAGCAGGAAGTAATAGTCCACAGTATGTAGGAGGCACTGTCAATTTAATAAGCACAGTAGGAGGAGGAGTTCCGGCATATAGTTATAGCTGGACTGG
>JBJTMY010000247.1:0-6077 GCA_046073825.1 Bacteroidota bacterium | reverse complement strand
CGATTATCTTACGATTACTGTCGATAAAAATAGTTTAAAGCCACTCATGAAGTTTTTACATGATGATGAGACTTTAAATTTTCATTTCTTGACAACGCTTTGCGGATTGCATTTTCCTGATCAAGCAGCTCAATTCGGAATGATGTATCAATTGCATAATATGCCGGCTAATTGCAGAATCAGAATTAAGTCATTTACCAACGACAGTGAACCTGTTTTTGAAACGATGAGTGATATCTGGCCTGCTGCAAACTGGCAAGAGCGAGAAACGCATGACTTTTACGGATTTCGTTTTCACGGACACCCCGATATGCGCCGTATTCTTAATATGGATTCGTTGGTTGGATGGCCAATGCGTAAAGAGTTCCCTTTGGAAGACCCTTTCAGAGGTGATAAAGATGATAAAATGTTTGGACGTTAATTATAAAGCAGCATGAATTCGAACAAAGAAATTCTCAAAGAGAAAGAATATACTATCCTGAATTTAGGTCCAACGCATCCTGCAACGCATGGTATTTTTCAAAATATCATGAAAATGGATGGAGAGTTAATCGTAGAGGCAGAGCCCACCGTCGGATATATCCATCGTGCTTTTGAAAAGCTAGCAGAACGTCGTCCTTTCAATCAGATTACTCCAATTACAGACCGTTTAAATTATTGTTCTTCTCCAATTAATAATATGGGATGGCACATGACCGCTGAAAAGTTGGCGGGGATTGAAATTCCGAAACGTGTGCAATACTTACGTGTCATTATTATGGAATTGGCAAGAATTGCTGATCATATCATTTGTAATTCGGTTATTGGTGTAGATAGTGGTGCTATGACAGGATTCTTATATGTTTTTCAATGGAGAGAATTCATCTATGAAATTTACGAAGAATTATGTGGCGCGAGATTAACAACCAACATTGGCCGTATAGGTGGATTAGAGAGAGATTTTTCTCCTCTTGCATGGAAGAAGATCCATCATTTATTAGACGAGCTGCCAAAAGGATTAAAAGAGTTCGAAAACTTATTGGTGCGTAATCGCATCTTTATGGATAGAACCATTAATTGCGGGCCAATCAGTGCGGATCGTGCAATGGCTTACGGATTTACAGGTCCGAATTTAAGAGCAGCAGGAGTTGATTATGATGTTCGTGTAATGAATCCTTATTCCGGGTATGAAGATTTTCAATTTGAAATTCCTCTAGGCACTAACGGTGACACCTATGACCGTTTCATGGTGCGTGAGCAAGAGATGTGGCAAAGTTTGAGTATCATTCGTCAGGCCGTGGAGAAATTAGAAAAGATGGAAGATAAAACAACTTTCCATGCTGATGTTCCTGATTTCTTTTTACCAGAGAAGCAAGATGTATATAATACCATGGAAGGATTGATTTATCATTTCAAAATAATCATGGGAGAAACGAAAATGCCAGTTGGAGAAGTTTATCATTCAGTAGAAGGTGGAAATGGAGAATTAGGATTTTATTTAATCAGTGATGGGGGTAGAACACCTTATCGCTTACACTTCCGTCGTCCTTGCTTTATCTATTATCAAGCATATCCTGAAATGGTGAAAGGTGCATTTTTAAGTGATGCCATCTTAACGATGAGTTCAATGAATGTAATTGCTGGCGAATTAGACGCTTAATATTAAATCACAAGATTTATATATGAATAACGAAAATAAATTAAAGTTCAGCGACGATGCATTGGCATTGGCTCAACGAATGATTAAAAGATATCCCGAAGGAAAGCAAAAGTCTGCTTTAATCCCCTTGTTGCATGTTGCACAGGCGGAGTTTGGTGGGTGGTTGAGTTCAGATGCTATGGACTATGTTGCTTCGTTACTAAACATCACTCCAATTGAGGTGTATGAGGTAGCCTCATTTTACTCTATGTTTAACTTGAAGCCCGTTGGAAAATGTGTGATTTAAGTTTGTCAGACAGGGCCATGTTGGTTATTAGGCTCTGATGATATTGTAAAATATATAGAAAAAAAATTGTCCATTAAGGTAGGAGGGACTTCTGCAGATGGAATGTTTACATTAAAAACGGTTGAGTGTCTTGCTTCTTGCGGAACAGCACCAATGATGCAAATTGGCGAGAAATACCATGAGAATTTAACACTTGCGAAAGTGGATGATATCATTCATGAGTGCAAGGCAACAGTGATAGAGCCAGTTTCACATTGGGCTAAAAAAGAAATTAAATAACCGGTAAACGATTTATAAGAAATTAAAAATGGGACGTAAATTACTCACCGAAAATATAAATGTACCGGGCATTCAATCGCTCGACGTATATCGCCAGCAAGGGGGTTACGAAGGGTTGAAAAAAGCTTTGGGCATGTCGCCAGATGCAATTGTAGAAGAAGTAAAAAAATCTGGATTAAGAGGACGTGGAGGAGCAGGATTCCCGACAGGGATGAAGTGGAGCTTTTTGGCAAAACCAGAAGGTGTGCCTCGCCACCTTGTTTGTAATGCCGATGAATCAGAGCCAGGAACATTCAAAGATCGTTACATGATGGAACGCATTCCTCATTTATTAATTGAAGGAATGGCTATCGGTAGTTTTGCTTTAGGTGCTAATACATCATACATCTACATTCGCGGAGAATTATTATATGTTTTTCATATTCTTCAACGAGCTATCGATGAAGCTTATGCTGCAGGGTTGTTAGGAAAGAATATTATGGGCAGCGGATTCGATTTTGACTTGCATGTACATTGTGGTGGTGGTGCGTATATCTGCGGAGAAGAAACAGCATTAATAGAATCATTAGAAGGAAAGCGTGGTAACCCACGTATCAAGCCGCCGTTCCCAGCAATTCAAGGGTTATGGCAACGACCAACAGTAGTTAATAATGTAGAAAGTATCATGGCTGTTGTGCCAATTGTGAAAATGGGAGGTGATGAATACGCGCAGATTGGTATTGGGAAAAGTACAGGTACAAAATTAATTTCTGCTTGTGGACATATCAATAAGCCAGGTGTATATGAAATTGAATTAGGAGTTCCAATAGAGGAATTTATTTATTCAGATGAGTATTGCGGCGGAATTCGCAATGGGAAAGAATTAAAAGCAGTGGTAGCTGGAGGTTCTTCTGTTCCTGTTTTACCTAAAGAATTAATATTAAAGTTAGCGAATGGTGAGCCACGATTAATGTCGTACGAGTCCTTATCAGAAGGTGGTTTTGCCACAGGTACCATGCTTGGTTCGGGAGGATTTATTGTAATGGACGAAGACACCAGCATTGTTAAAAATCTATATACGTTCACTCGTTTTTATCATCATGAAAGTTGCGGACAATGTTCGCCTTGTAGAGAAGGTACAGGCTGGATGGAAAAAATTCTTCATAAAATTCTTGATGGACATGGAACATTAGCAGATGTTGATTTGCTTTGGGAAATACAATCAAAAATTGAAGGAAAAACAATTTGTCCTTTAGGAGATGCAGCTGCATGGCCTGTAGCTAGTGCTATTCGTCATTTCAGAAGTGAGTTTGAAGAGTATGTAAAAAATCCTTCATCAATTAAAAAAGATAATCACTATTACCGTTTGAATAATATTTCGCCGGAAGTAGCTTAAGAAAATATTAATATGCCTAAAGTAACCATCGACGGTCATTCTATAGAAGTTCCAGAGGGAACAACCATTTTGCAGGCAGCACGCATGATTGGAGGCGACATTGTTCCTCCTGCAATGTGTTATTATTCGAAATTGAAAACGAGTGGAGGATATTGCCGAACATGTATTGTGAAAGTAACAAAGGGTTCTGAAAAAGATCCTCGTCCTATGCCTAAGCCTGTAGCATCGTGTAGAACAACAGTAATGGATGGAATGGAAGTTCAGAATACAACGGCTCCTGATTTATTAGAAGCAAGAAAAGGAGTAGTAGAATTTTTATTATTAAATCATCCTCTTGATTGTCCTGTTTGCGATCAGGCAGGTGAGTGTCATTTACAGGATTTAAGTTACCAGCACGGATTAGCTAAATCACGTTATGAATTTAAGCGTCGTGAGTTTGAAAAAATCGATATTGGTGAGAATATTAAACTACACATGACGCGTTGCATTTTATGCTACCGTTGTGTGAAAGTTGCCGATCAGGTTTGTGATTCTCGTGTGCATGGAGTTATAAATAGAGGAGAGGTGGCAGAGATTTCTACGTACATTGAAAAATCATTAGACAGTGATTTCTCAGGTAACGTCATTGATGTTTGTCCAGTAGGTGCATTAACCGATCGTACCTTCCGTTTTAAAAGTCGTGTTTGGTTTACAAATCCGATGAATGCACATCGTAACTGTACGAAGTGTTGTGGCAAGACGGTGTTGTGGATGAGTGGAGATGATGTATTGCGCGTTTCTGCTCGAAAAGATCAAAACGGAGAAGTAGAAGATTGGATCTGTAACGAATGTCGCTTTGAGAAGAAATCTAAAAGCGATTGGACCATTGAAGGCCCTCGTCATATCGATCGTAAGTCAGTAATATCTGCCAATCACTATGAAGTGAAAAAGCAATTAAAGATTGATGTATCGAATCAAAAGCAAATTGATGAGCGTGCTCATAACAACTAAAAAATATCTTCACGATTAAAAATAGAATATGGAATTCTTATTATTAAAGTTTGTGCTGGTAGTAATTGTGTTTGCAGTGTCGTTAGGCATTGCTGCATATTCTACTTATGCAGAGCGTAAAATAGCGGCATTTTTACAGGATAGAGTTGGACCAGACAGAGCAGGTCCGTTTGGATTGTTGCAGCCTTTAGCTGATGGAGTGAAGATGTTCATGAAGGAAGAAATCATTCCTACCAATGCTGATAAGCTATTGTTTATTCTTGGGCCTTGTATTATGATGATGACGGCATGTATGACAGGAGTAGTAATTCCTTGGGGACATGGATTAGAAATAAACGGTACGTTTTATCCTGTTCAGATTACGGATATCAACATTGGGATTTTATATGTGTTCGGAGTTGTTTCCATAGGTGTATACGGAATTATGGTAGGAGGCTGGGCCTCAAACAACAAATACTCACTAATGGGAGCTATTCGTGCATCATCACAAATGATTAGTTACGAATTAGCTATGGGGATGGCAGTGATTGCTTTAATCATGACTACAGGTACATTGAGTATTCGTGAAATGGTGGAACAACAGCATGGCTGGCATTGGAACGTATTTGCGCAACCGTTAGGATTTGTTCTATTCATCATTTGCGCATTTGCTGAATGTAATCGTACTCCATTTGATTTACCTGAATGTGAAACGGAATTGGTTGGTGGTTATCATACAGAATATAGTTCGATGAAATTGGGATTTTATTTATTCGCAGAATACATCAATATGTTCATCAGTTCAGCAATTATTGCTTCACTTTATTTCGGCGGATATAATTTCCCTTTCATTGATCAATTAGGATTATCTCCTAATATGTTATCGATGGTAGGAACATTAATTTTCTTCGGAAAAATATTTTTCTTTATCTTCTTCTTTATGTGGATTCGTTGGACGATACCACGATTCAGATATGATCAATTAATGCATTTAGGTTGGAGAATAATGATTCCATTAGGAATTGTGAATATTCTTGGAACCGGAGTTTATGTGTTATATAAAAACGGACAATTACATTTCTAATATCAGATAAGCAAGCAATCATGCAACTTACCAATCGATCAAAAGTCGTAGTAAATAAACAAATGACCTTTGCAGAAAAAATTTATCTGCCGGCCATTTTAAGTGGATTACTAATTACCATAAAACATTTATTTAAAAAAAGTGCTACAGTTAAGTATCCTGAGCAAACAAGACCTGTTGCACCAATTTACAGAGGCTGGCATGTGTTAAAGCGCGATGAGCAGGGCCGTGAGAATTGTACTGCGTGCGGCTTGTGCGCAGTAGCTTGTCCCGCAGAAGCGATTACGATGACTGCTGCTGAACGTAAAAAGGGAGAAGAGCATTTATATCGTGAAGAAAAATATGCTGCAGTTTATGAAATAAACATGTTGCGTTGTATCTATTGCGGATTATGCGAAGAAGCTTGTCCGAAAGAAGCTATCTTCTTAACAGATAGAATGGTTCC